>CAIQGA010000127.1 GCA_903871235.1 uncultured Chlorobiaceae bacterium | reverse complement strand
GGCTACAGTACACCAGATAAGGTTTACCGAGCAGCAGTAGGAGGCGGTGCAAGAATAGTTGACAAGTACAGCAAGAAAAACAAGCCGACAGAAGAGTTACAGATAAAAGAGGGGCAGCGCCTTTCCGCTGCATGAACAGGTCAGGTTACCAACTTAAACTCAGCCACGTTTTGTCTACCGGCTGGGGTCCACTTCAGCAGCATCAAACGGCTGCTCCGCCAACATCGTTATTGCCTGCTCAATCTCTACTGCGTTCAAAGCATCATCTCTTTAATTTTCTGCCTCTCGTATTCCATCGCCCAGTAACTATTTCAATGTCAGGCACTCGTCTGTAAACTTTTATTTTATTGTTTAATATACAGGTTATTCTTCTGTTTCCCCGACAGGGAGATACCCGAAATCTTTGTGAATCATTAACGGAACAACTGCGGGGCGACATTTATAACATCCACTTCTGAAAGTTCATAGCAGCAACCCTTGGTACAAGCAACACAAAAATATACTATCTAGGCGCCGCACTCCGCTTCGCTCCGTTTGCGCAGCCACCCCGACACCCAAGCCCAACCGATGCCGCCCCGCACAGCCTGACCACCCAGCTCCGACCGAGCACCAGCAAATGCAGTGCCGAGTACAGCCCTGCACTTGCTCACCTCAACCCGACCACTAGAGCCACAAACAAACCACTCAACAGCGCCCGCCAATCACTCCATTCGTTTTTGGTTGCGGCATTGCTTGGGCGTTGAGTTAGCGCTTTTGAGGCTGCTATTTTTTTTTGTCCATAGTTATACTGTGTAACTGATTTTTTGGGATATTGTTACGAAATAAGGTCGGCGCTTTAAACGCATTTGTCGTATGGAATACATGAAATCTTGTAAAATACAGCTTGACATCGAAGCCTCTATTGCTTACATTATGAGCAATAATACCTGCCACGCTTCCCATTTGAACAGCGCACCCGGGCAGGTTTTCGCTTTTTATGGGGTTTTCTCTTTTAATCTCAGAAGCTGAAGCCCATGTTATACAGCAAACCCGCAGTATCAATCCCCGACCAAATAACAAAACTGAAAGCAAGGGGTCTTGCCTTTGGTGACGAAGCTTTTGCCATACATTGTCTCTCCAACATCAGTTATTACCGGCTCAGGGCCTATACCTATCCATTCCAGGATAACACCCAGCCCAATCATCCCTTCACCGTTCCGGTAACCTTCGAGCAAATCATAGAACTCTATGTATTTGACCGTAAATTGAGAAGCATGGTGTTCGATGCCATGGAAAAAATTGAAATTGCCATCCGAACACAAATTATTCACCAATGGGCAATGCCACACGGCAGCCATTGGCAGCTAAACGAAACGCTCTTCAGGGATATCAATCGTTTTCATAGCCAGATTGTCTCGTTACAAACAGAAATCAGCCGCTCCAACGAAACGTTTATTGAGCATTACAAGAACACCTATACCGAACCTCTTGATCCGCCATCATGGATGAGTCTTGAAGTGAGCAGTTTTGGCTTGTTATCTCAAATGTTCCGGAATCTCAAAAAAAGCCCCGAAAAAATCGCAGTGGTCAAACATTTCGGGCTCAACAATATCGAACTGCTCGAAAACTGGATGCTCTGCTTCAGTCATATCCGCAACACTTGCGCACATCACGGTCGCCTATGGAACCGCAGGTTGACAGCCCATATCACCTTACCCAAAAACCCCTCAAACCCATTTATCCAAAACAAAAAGATTTTACCCTACAAGCCCTACGCGGCATTATGCTGTATGCAATACATCCTGCAAACTATCAGCCCCGACACCTCATTTAAAGAAGACCTTAAAGCACTTATGAAATCCTGCCCCCTCAAACAGGAAAAAGAGATGGGTTTCTCGGAAGACTGGCGATCAGACCCGTTTTGGAAATGACATCAACGATTCTTTTCTCCGACGACATCATATATTTCGCACTCTTAAAAGTAAAGTGCTGAACAGAATAATTTCTCCATAAAAACAAAAAGGCTCCGGAAAAAGTCCAGAGCCCCATTGTCGACCGGGAAAAGCCCAATCCTTTGACATATTTTACCTGAAACGTACTGTTCTTGCAATGTATTTTTTTGCAAAAAAGCCTGCAAGCACCATGATGACGTCGTAGCATCCTTCTAAAACCGCAAGGCTCGGTGCACATCTTGATGCATCGAGCCTCGAAACTCCTTCCTCCTATCGTGGTAGGATGAGCAAACACTTACAGAACAGTACTCGAAAGCAAAAATAAAAACCACTGATTTGCTACGCTGGTACAGCAGACAGAGACCTCGATAGATTCAAAGCCGATAGGCCATGAATTCGCTTACAACGTAAGAGAATTTTTAACGATGTCAAGCGGAAAAATGAGCTGCGAGCCGCAACGTGCCAGCAGCTTTGTCATGCCGCTTGCAAAAAAACAGCAAGCGGCCCGCCAGCCCGAACGAAAGCACGCAAAGCAAGCAAGTTGGGCCTCAACGTTTTGCGGTCGGGCTCCTTGTATTCGTTTCGGCCCAACCCCCTTGCTTGCAAAAAAGCAGCAAGGCCGGACTACCGCCCCTGCTGCCCAAAGGCAACCGCTTCGCGGACAAAAACCATCCCCCGTGGAACGGGCTGAAGATATGCCAGTTTGCCTTTTTGCTGCCAAGGGCCGTTCGCTTCCGCGGGGTACCTTGTGCAGCTCACTTCCTCCCTTGCACAAAAAGTTTACCTGGGCACGGGGAAGCCCTTGTCCCCCCGGGGAATGGCTCAAAAGCCATATCGCTTAACAAAGCACCCGAAACCATGAAACATCATCCTCACACCCTGCCGCTCTTCACCGCCGAAGCCGCCACCGTCACCATACCCCGCTACGGCATCCGACTCGTCCGCGAATCCCAAATCATCTACACCAAAAACATCACCGGAGCCGAAATGGTCGTAGACCTCGGCCACACCATCGGCCTCCAGGAACGCGCCAGCGAAGAACTCCACGTCTTCTACCTCAACACCAAAAACGACGTCATCGGCATGGAACTCGTCAGCAAAGGCACCCTCAACGCCTCACTCGTCCACCCCCGCAACAGCGGCATGGAGTTTCTTTTGTGAGGGACAATTCAAAAATCCGCAGTTTTACCCGCGACCACCGCCGCCTGACCCCACCCTGACCCTCATCCTCACCGACTGCACCCAAAAAATCCAGCAGCTCCAGAACCAAGCGCTCGACATGAACAAACAACTCCACGAACTCAACAAACTCCTCGGCACCATCAAAAAAAGAGTACCCTGATGCGTCATGCTGCACAAAAACGCACGATTCGCCACAGTCAGTCGATCCCGTTACAGTATTGAAGAAGCGATCAGGCAGGCTATGGAGCCCGTCATGGTTCCGGTGTGTCCGTGCAGGTTCGTGTATGGTGTTTTTGATAGTTCTTCTTTCGCGTAAAGACAGGAAACGTCCTGCCAGAAAAGATCTCTCCCTTCGGTCGAGATGACAAAAAAAGGCAATCCAAAGAAAACCGCTGAAAAAGCTGTAACTTCACCCCCAAAACAGGCCCGCTTCTGGCGGCGCTTTTTCCTTTAAAATCAATCGTGCACTTTTGGCTCTCGACTACTCCACCCTGAACCTGCTCCGTCAGAACCATCCTGCATGGCGACTCTTGTGCGCCCAGCACGCGCCGCTCGTGGCCGGGTTTCTGCACCGGGTCTTTATTGTGCCCAATGTGCGGATTCTCTCGCAGGCTGATCTGGTTGAGTCGCTGGAGGATGAGCTTTTTTCCCTGCGCCAGCAGCTCGGTGCCGACCAGTTTCCCGGTACGGCGCAAAACTACCTGAACGATTGGGCCGACAACGACAAGGGGTGGCTGCGCAAATTCTATCCAGACGGGACGGATGAGCCCCACTTTGACCTGACCGCTTCAACCGAAAAGGCGCTGGCCTGGCTGGAGGGGTTAGCCGAGCGTGCTTTTGTGGGCACGGAGTCGCGACTGCTTACCCTCTTTGAACTGTTGCGGCAGATGAGCATGGGAAGCCAGGCCGACCCGCAGGTGCGGATTGCGGAGCTGCAAAAGCGGCGTGACGATATTGATGCTGAAATTGCCCGGATCCGCGACGGAGAGATATCGCTGCTTGACGATACCGGCCTGAAGGATCGCTTTCAGCAGTTTCTGCAACTGGCCCGTGAGCTGTTGACCGATTTTCGTGAGGTGGAGCATAACTTTCGCACCCTCGACCGCCGCGTGCGTGAACGCATTGCCCTTTGGGAGGGGGCCAAGGGTGCGCTGCTGGAGCAGATCATGGGTGAGCGTGATGCCATCGCCGATTCCGATCAGGGCAAAAGCTTCCGCGCTTTCTGGGACTTTCTCATGTCGCAGTCCCGCCAGGAGGAGCTGAGCCTGCTGCTCGAAGAGGTGCTCGCCTTGCCGCCGATTGTTTCGATGCACCCCGACAGCCGTCTGCGGCGCGTTCACTACGATTGGCTGGAGGCTGGGGAGCATACCCAGCGCACGGTGGCTCGCCTTTCCGAGCAGTTGCGCCGTTTTCTTGATGACAAGGCGTGGCTTGAGAATCGGCGCATCATGGATATCCTGCACGGAATCGAAAGCCAGGCCCTTGAGTTGCGGGAAGACTCCCCTTCCGGCGTCTTTCTCTCTCTTGACGGCTCTGCGGCGGCCATCGAACTCCCTTTCGAAAGAGGCTTGTATCGCGCTCCCTTCAAGCCCTTGATTGCCGGTATCGCTCTTGATGAGGGGGATGCGGAGATTGATACCGCCGCGCTCTACGCCCAGATCGTGGTTGACCAGGCGGAGCTGCTGCGAAATATCCGCCTGGAACTTCAGATGCGCATCCAGGTCACCCTTGGGGAGGTGATTGCGCGTCACCCGCTGCGGAACGGCTTGGCCGAGCTGGTAGCCTATCTGCAACTTGCCGGGGAGAAGTTCAAGACGACGGTGGATGAAACAACTGAAGAAGAGGTGCAATGGGAGAGCGAAACGGGTGTCACCCGCCGCGCAACCTTGCAGCGTATTATTATTATGAGAAACTGATGATGAACCATACCGAGATTGAAACCGGCCGTTTAAGCTCTCCGGCCCAGGAGCTCTCCTCTCTCGTGATTCCCCTGTTGAAAGGGGTGATTTACCAGGAGGAGAGCCCGGCCTTATGGGGCTCTTTGCTCAACCTGATGGCCGCCGTCCGCGATTACGTGGCAGTGCTTGGGCTGGAGTTGATCCTTGATGAGTCGGAAGGATACGCCTTTTTGCGTTCACGCAGTGAGGGCGAAACGGAGGGGACGAACAGCACACTCCGCCTGATGGCACGCCGCCAGCTCTCCTACCCGGTCAGCCTGCTCTTGGCACTGCTGCGCAAAAAGCTGGCCGAATTTGATGCGGGTGCTGGCGACACACGCCTGATTCTTTCGCGGGATGAGGTGGTAGAGCTTATCCGGATTTTCCTCCCTCCCACCAGCAATGAGGTGAAGCTGATCGACCAGGTTGATGCCACGCTGAATAAAATCGCCGATCTTGGTTTTATCCGCCGGTTGCGTGGAGAGCGGCAGATGATTGAAGTGCGCCGGATTATCAAAGCCTTTATTGATGCCCAGTGGCTGTCCGATTTTGATCAACGAATGGCCGAATACCGGCAGCAACTTTCGCAACCGTTGGAGAAGAGTGATGAGTGAGGCGCTTGAAATGGGATTTATTGCCGATGACCGTCTGGCCGGATTTCGCCTGCAACGGCTTGAAATTTTCAACTGGGGCACCTTCGACGGGCGGGTCTGGACGCTCAAGCTGGGCGGAAAAAACGGCCTCCTCACGGGAGATATCGGTTCCGGAAAATCGACGCTGGTCGATGCTGTGACCACCCTTCTGGTGCCAAGCCAGCGCATTGCCTACAACAAGGCGGCAGGCGCCGACAACCGTGAACGCACCCTGCGCTCCTACGTGCTCGGCTACTTCAAATCGGAGCGGCAGGAGAGCCTTGGTGGCGGTGCCAAGCCGGTCGCCCTGCGCGAACTCAACGGCTATTCGGTCATTCTCGGCGTCTTTCACAACGAAGGCTACGACAAAACGGTTACCCTCGCACAGATTTTCTGGATGAAGGATGCCACACAGCCCGCCCGCCTCTATGCCGCTTATGAGGGTGACTTGTCGATTGCTGTCGATTTTTCAGGCTTTGGCACCGAAATCGGGGCACTGCGCAAGCGGTTGCGCGGAGCGGGAGTTGAACTGTTCGAAACCTTTCCTCCCTACGGTGCATGGTTCCGGCGACGCTTTGGCATTGAGAATGAGCAGGCGCTTGACCTCTTTCATCAAACCGTTTCGCTCAAGTCGGTAGGCAACCTGACCGATTTTGTGCGTCTCCACATGCTTGAGCCTTTCACGGTTGAGCCACGCATTGCCGCCCTTATCCAGCATTTCGAAGATCTCAACCGGGCGCACGAAGCGGTTCTCAAAGCTAAACGGCAAATCGAGATGCTGGGCCCTCTGGTGGCTGATTGCGATACGCACCACACCATGACCGAACGAGCCGAAGAGCTGCGCGGCTCCCGCGACACCCTGCGCCCCTGGTTTGCCTCTCTCAAACTCGAACTGCTCGACAAACGCCATGCCTCGCTGAGTGAGGAGCTGAGCCGTTACCAGATCGCCATCGAACGCCTTGAGGCTGGGCGTCGCACCCAGCGGGATCGTGAGCGGGAACTACACCGAACCATCGCTGAAAATGGCGGCGACCGGATTGAAAGTATCGCGGCAGAGATTCGCCAGCAAGAGGAGGAGCTTCAGCGGCGCAACCAGAAATCGGAGCGATACGGAAAACTTGCACGCCAACTGGGAGAGCATCCTGCCGCGACCGCCGAGGAGTTTCATCTCCAGCGTGCCGGCCACTCAGCCATGCACGAAACCACCGCCGACGCAGAAGCAAGGGTTCAGAACGATCTCAATGAGGCGGGCGTCCTCTTCACCCAGGGGGCGTAACGAGCATGAGCAACTGAGCGCTGAGATCAAGAGCCTCAAGGCCCGCATGAGCAATATCGACGAAAAACAGATTGCCATGCGCCGCTCGCTCTGCCATGCGCTCGGTATCGCCGAAACGGAGATGCCCTTTGCCGGTGAACTGCTTCAGGTGCGTGAAGAGGAAAAAGTGTGGGAGGGAGCCATTGAACGGGTGCTCCGCAACTTCGGCCTTTCGCTACTGGTGCCCGACCAGCACTACCCCAAGGTGGCCGAATGGGTGGAGCGCACCAATCTGAAAGGGAGGCTGGTCTATTTCCGTCTGCGCCCGCAAACTCGCAGCGAAGCGTTGCCCGATCACCCTGACTCTCTGGCCCGCAAGCTCGCCATCAAGACCGACTCCCCCTGTTTTGACTGGCTCGAACGGGAGGTGGCCCATCGTTTTGATCTGGTCTGCTGCAAAAGCCAGGAGGAATTCCGCAGAGAGAAAAAAGCGATCACCCAGGCGGGCCAGATCAAGTCACCCGGTGAACGGCACGAAAAGGATGACCGCCACCGCCTTGACGACCGCAGCCGCTACGTGCTCGGATGGAGCAATGCCGCCAAAATCGCCGCCCTCGAAAAGAAGGCCAAAGAACAACAAAAGGAGCTGACCGAACTCGCTGGCCGCATCAGCTCGCTGCAGCAGGAGCAAAAATCGCTCAAGGAGCGGCTCACCATCCTCTCCAAGCTTGACGAATATCCCGATTTCCGCGACCTCGACTGGCAGCCGATAGCCTTTGCTATCGCCCGGCTCGAAACGGAGAAGCGTGACCTTGAAGCGGCTTCGGATCTCCTCAAAACCCTCACCGACCAACTGGCCGCGCTCGAAATCGAATTGCAGGAGACAGAGCGGCAACTTGACGACAAAAAGGATAAACGCTCAAAAATAGAGCAGAGAATCAGCGTCAACAATGAGCAGCAGCAACAGGTACATGCGATACTCAATGAAGCAGGACCCGACGCTGCCAGCCGCTTCCCCACCCTCCAGCTCATACGCCAGGAGGCTTTCGGCGACCAGTTGCTGACGGTGGAATCATGCGACAACCGCGAGCGGGAGATGCGCGACTGGCTTCAGGCAAAAATCGACTCCGAAGACCGGAAACTCTCCCGATTGGGCGAAAAGATCATCCGGGCGATGACCGAATACAAGGAGGAGTGGAAACTGGAGACGCGGGAGGTGGATGTCAACATCGCCGCCGGGTACGAGTATCGCTCAATGTTCGCCCAACTCCAGGCCGATGACCTGCCGCGCTTTGAGGATCGGTTCAAGGAGCTGCTCAACGAAAACACCATCCGTGAGGTTGCCAATTTTCAGTCGCAACTGGCCCGCGAACGGGAGAGCATCAGGGAGCGCATTACGAAGCTCAACGAATCGCTGACGCAGATCGACTACAATCCGGGCCGATACATCACCCTCGAAGTGCAAATCAGCCCCGACGCCGACATCCGCGATTTTCAGTCGGAGCTGCGAGCCTGCACCGAAGGGACGCTCACCGGCTCGGATGATGCGCAATACTCCGAAGCCAAATTCCTCCAGGTACGACGCATCATCGACCGCTTCCGTGGCCGTGAAGCATACTCCGACCTCGACCGGCGCTGGACGGCCAAAGTGACCGACGTGCGCAACTGGTTTGTTTTTGCCGCAAGCGAACGGTGGCGCGAAGACAACAGCGAACACGAACACTACGCCGACTCAGGCGGCAAATCCGGCGGCCAGAAGGAAAAGCTCGCCTACACCGTCCTTGCCGCCAGCCTTGCCTACCAGTTCGGCCTCGAATGGGGCGCCGTGCGCTCACGCTCCTTCCGCTTTGTGGTCATCGACGAAGCCTTCGGACGCGGCTCCGACGAATCGGCGCAGTACGGCCTGCAACTCTTTGCCCAGCTCAACCTGCAACTGCTCATCGTCACCCCCTTGCAGAAAATCCACATCATCGAGCCCTTCGTCTCCAGTGTCGGCTTTGTCCACAACAAGGAGGGACGCTGCTCGGAGCTGCGCAACCTCACCATCGAAGAGTATCGCACCGAAAAAGAGAGGTCGGTGGAATGAGCTGGACAACCCCCGCCGAGCTCAAAGCCCAGGTGCAAAAGCTCTGGGATCGGGGCCTCATCCTCTCCTCCCTGATTGGCGGTGAATCGGTTTTTCCCCGTCGCCTGACGCTCAAAGGGCCCGACTCCAGAGAGTTAAGCGACTCATTTCAGGAAGTGCGCGACTGGATTGCTCGACTCTCAAGTGGAGACAAGCATTACCGCATAGTGTGGCGCAGCATCAACCACCGCATTCTGGGAGCCAATGAACTTCCGGATGAAATCTGGATCAATGCACTCGATGACGCTCTGGGCTGGATTGGCAAGCGGCAAGAGGCCCGGCAGTTCGCCGCCATGGTCACACTCACCCGCGACTGGCAGCCCGCGCTGCTCCCCTGGCTCACAAAACGCCCCCTGCGTGCCCTCGAACTGGCGGAAGAGTGGCCCCGCATACTCTCCATTGTCGCCTGGCGCATTAAGCATCCCCGGCCCGGCATCTACCTCCGCCAGATAGACCTGCCCGGCGTGCACAGCAAGTTCATCGAAGGGCATCGGGGCGTGCTTGGGGAGCTGTTCGACCTCGTTCTTCCGACGGAGGAGATTGACGCAACAGCCACCGGAGCCAGCGGATTTTGTAGGCGTTACGGATTTCAGGATAAACCCCTGCGAGTGCGCTTCCGCATCCTTGACCCGAAACTGGCGCTGTTCTCAACAAAGAGCGATCAGGATATCACTCTGACGCAGGAGACCTTTGCCCAACTGGAGCTGCCTGTTACAAAGGTATTCATCACCGAAAACGAAATCAACTTTCTCGCCTTCCCCGAGGTGCCAGAAGCAATGGTGATTTTTGGAGCCGGGTATGGGTTCGAGAATCTGGCGTCAGTCGAGTGGCTGCGTGACCGCATTATCCATTACTGGGGAGATATCGACACCCACGGCTTCGCCATCCTCAACCAGTTGCGCGGCTTCTTTCCTGATGTTGCCTCCCTTCTGATGGACTACGAAACGCTGATGGAGCATCAAGCGCTTTGGGGCGTTGAGCCATCTCCCGAAACCGGTGCACTCACGCGACTGACTGCTGATGAGAGTATGCTTTACGGGCAGTTGCGCCGGAATGAGCTGGGCAATCACATACGGCTGGAGCAGGAGAAGATTGGGTTTGAGTGGCTGGTTGAAGCGCTGGGGAGGGTTTGAGCGAGGATTATTGTTTGCAAAGAACAACTCATACGACAAAAAAATAATACAGTTTAATTCCGCGATTTCTACTTATCATCTAAATGAAGTACCACGCAGTATAATTATGTTTTTATTCCTTAGACATCAAATGTATTACAATGCGTTATTTCAATGTCAACACCAATAGGCGTCACAACCAAAAGGCTCAACAAGAAATGTTGTCCGAGAACAAGGCCGCCACACATTACCAAAAATTTTTAATGTATAATTTAGAGGAAGATGACGTTGTTTTCTTATACGAATCTAAGGTCGGTATTGTGGCATTAGGTGAAGTTGGTAAAGGAGAAGTAAAAATAAAAAAATGTCGAAATGACGATCAGTATGAGGACGGTAATGAATATTACAGAAACTTGAACAATTTCAAGATATTAAGCCAGCCGTTGACGTTTGCTAAAATAAAAGAAATCACAAGAAAATATTATGGCTGCGTTCACGCAATGAATTGTGTTTCAGATGATTGTGGTACAGCCATCAAAAACTTCATTTACGACCTCACAAACAAGCTGTTATAATTGATTATTTCATTAGTTGGTTAATGTTTTTCTGGAAGTAGTTGAACTACACAACATACAAATCCGAGCGGCTTTGCGACTTCTTTTGCAAATCTCAACTGCGATTCATGAAGACGATCGAAAGTCTTGACTTCAATAAATGACAACCCATTTTTATCTATAACGGTTAGATCAGGCCAACCTGGTCCATAACCATAGGGATTTCTCATAAATACAGCCGCAATTTTAGCAATGAAATCAGAGTCTACTGAATCGGCAAGGGAAATCAGAAAATTTTGAAGAATTCCTTGATAAGAGTATTTTTGTTTAAACGAATATTGAATGCCAGGGTCAGCGCAGATTTCTGCGATGTTTTCTCGCAATTGGTTTGGACTAATGTTTTTGATACAGGTCAGTATTTCGGTCTTGTAAGCCTTGACCGTCTCTAATCCAAATCCTCCCCGGATTGCATCTTCTCTGGGACTGATCCAAGTGCCGTTAAAAATGCTTCGTTTTGTCAAAACATCTAACGCGGCAGCCTTCATTAGAATGTAAATTCCCTCACCTTCATCCCAACATGATTCTCTGTTTTCGGCAGCTAATCGAGTAACAACGACTTGTTCAGGTTTTAGGTCTGAATCCTGCCCTTCCTTCCATTTCCCTGCGCCTATTTTCAATGCGTGCATAGTGTGAAGTGGCCAATTAATTTGCTCGCATTGAGCTTTTAATGTCAGGGTGGTCATCATAATGGAGTTGTGCTTGTAATGCAATAAAAACCGAAACACAAAAAATATTGAAAAAGATTCTGGTCCGCTTGAAAAGAGCAAATACATCAAAATATGAACACGAATTACTTAAAATGAAATGAATTCAGAATAATGATCGGTACATCATAGATGTTTGTTAAGAACAACAGATCAATACTATGTATTATATCTTGAAATGAACAAAC
Source organism: uncultured Chlorobiaceae bacterium (assembly GCA_903871235.1). Lineage (GTDB taxonomy): Bacteria > Bacteroidota > Chlorobiia > Chlorobiales > Chlorobiaceae > Chlorobium. The sequence goes on along the minus strand of CAIQGA010000127.1, from coordinate 7,537 downwards.
CAAAACAATGTTTTGCTGCTGATAAACATCGCCTCGTGATATTTATTCAGATAAATCATCAATTAGTCTTCTGGTATATCGTAATTATCATGAGGGAAAGAAACCCAGGAGAATTCGATAAAATTATTATTTCCTCTCCAATAATGCAGGTGATATTCTCCAATGATATCCCTTCTCATGCCTATTGCCCCATCAATTTTTCTCTTTAGGGCCGGGTTTCCCCCTCCAATTCCTGTTCTCAATCGGTGTTCTGAAGCTTTATTCAGATTGAGTAAAGAGTCAAGCATTGTCATTATTGTCTGTCGCAGAATAGAGTGCTGTAATTTGAGTTCTTTGAGCCTGCTGATGAATTTGCTTCCAATCTTATAAAGGGGGATCTCATCAGAAGGAGTCGTGGATTTATTATGAAGATCGAAAACGAATTGGATAGCAATTTTTAGGGTTTCTTCACTAAGCAAGGAATAAAAGAATTGTCCGATATCCAGATGTTTGAGGATATCTTGGTAATCCATTGCCAAAAGAAAACGATTGTGAGATATCTGAGGATTCAAGTCACGGGAGTTGAGGCTGGCTGTTGTGTCAATTACTGTGCTATTGATAATGTGTTGTGCAAGAATAGATTGACGTTCGTTTGGCTGGTCAGCCTCTAAAATTAAGCACTGCAATGTCTTAATAAAAAGCGACTGTAAATTAGTACCTATGGCGTTTTCTGGGATAGCGGGAGTAACTGAATCTATTTTGACTTCCTTGTCGGTAATCTGCAAATTCTCATCTTCAAGATAAGAATGGATGGACGTAAGTTTATAGAAATACGGAATTAGATCGTTGGCGCTATGTTCATAAACATTGCATTGTTTAAGTTTTAGCGAAAGTTTTTTTGGGTCAAGATATTCGCTGTCTATAAATAGTGCATTCAGGGAACCGCGACTCATTATCAGACTCAAAAGGGGCTCTGACCTGAAAAAATCAAATGAAATCAATGCATCTATATATTGTAAAGCCTCTTCTTTGTTGACCCCGATACGCGAAATAGCCAATACACTGGGGTCAAGAATGACGCGTAAAGGGAGCATAATTCGAAAGATTAGATAGATTTAATTAATTATTTCTCGAATTGCCATTCCGCTTCTTGATGGCGGCTTTAGTGATTTTTTCGACGGCGGACTCATTTTCATCAAAAAAGCCTTCAGGCCAATCCAGAATGCTGCCACATTCGTCAATCTTGATTTCGCGAAATGTAGAGCTATCATTTTTATTTTCGACAAAATAGACCTTTGCCGCATCATGCCAGGGAGAGCCATCAGAACCTTCGGTAATCCGGAGTCGAATACGGTTAATAATGTGCTCACTGTGCGTTTCAACCAAGCACTGCTTGCCGAGCTGCGTCAGAGAAAGGAAAAAATCAGCCAAACGAGACTGTACTTTTGGATGAAGATGCAATTCTGGCTGTTCAAAAATCAATGTTGAGTCGGACTCTGCGAGTAAGCCAGAAACAAGAATAGGTAAAACCTGACTAACACCTACGCCTACTTGAGTCAAGTCATTGATTTTCATGCTATTACCAATCCGAACCCCAAGTTCCAGACCAGACTTGCCATTGTCGATGGTTTCTATTGTATCCGCAATTCCAAGGTACCCGAGCCAATCAACAACAGCCGCCACCAGTGAACATTCAATTGGCTCTGGAATATTACCTTGTGTCGCAAAAGATGAAGATGGAATGTATCGAATGACTTTACCCTTATGCCGCTCAAGAACCTCAGCAGTGTTTTCGCCTTTAAGACCAACAGAGTTTTCGTCTGAGTTCGAAAAGCGGGTATAGAAAGACTTAGGATAGGCTCGCAAAGGCCCAAGATAGTGTAATGAATTTGAAAAGAAATCCTTGATATATTCTGTCGCTACTTTGGCTTCTATCGATAGTGGGCAACTTTTATATTCAAAATAAATCTTATCATCGTCCTTTTCTGTGTATTGAACATCAATTATAATCTGTGAAGGCAAGAAATTTTGATATATACAACCAATTGCCGTGAATTTACACTTTTTTGCTGCCGGGGGAGAAATAATGGAACCGAGTTCTGGTGAAACATAGGATTCCCCATCTTCAACATCATAGCTTAAACCATTACAAATATCTTTGTCCATATCTGCTGGCAACCATCGTTTTTTCGAACTAATCGTTTGAATGTCAGAGCGAGTTACGTCCAAAGAGTAGTGTTCTCCTATACCAAAATGGGAGCGAAATAAATCTATACTACTGTTATACCCTGTTTGCAAATGAGATTCTGCATCACTTGGCGCAACGGTTATCTCGCAATGTATTTTCTTCTTCAAAATCTCATCGAACGAAAGCAAGGTATCACTGAAAGGTGCACATTCGAAGCCGATTTCCAAGGTCTTCGAAGTACTGTTATCACTTATGTTTTCATTAAAGTTTTTCAGCTTAATGAGATCTCCATTCAATACTAATGGACGAGAATGATCCTTATGTGACAGTGTCTGAGCAATGAGCAGTATAGACTTTAGAATGGTACTCTTCCCGCTGCTATTTGCCCCAGCAAAAAGAGTCAACGGGGCGAAATCAATCTCTGTGTAATCACGTACCGACCTAAAATTACCTAACTTCCATTTTGTTATCATATCTCTTCTGGTTTTACAACATCCAAGATGCTGATTGATCAATGACTGTATATCCCGCTTGCGAAGCACCGTTATTATACAGGCTTAAGATGTCAATTATAACGATCCTTAACGTGTTGTTTAAGAGCCATCGCCCGTATTCTTTTTTCAGTTTCCAAAAGACCTTCTTCAAAAAATCCCTCAGGCCAATCCGGAATAGCTCCATATTCATTTATGCTCACTTCCCTGAATGATGAACAACTCTCTTTTTTTTCTACGAAATAAACTTTTGTGGCATCTTGCCAAGGTGAGCTTTTAGAACCTTCAGCAATCCGGAGACGTATACGGTTAATGATGTGCTCACTGTGCGTCTCAATCAGGCACTGCTTGCCGAGCTGCGTCAGAGAAAGGAAAAAATCAGCCAAACGAGACTGAACTTTTGGATGAAGATGCAATTCCGGCTGCTCAATAATTAACGTTGTATCAGGTTTTGCAAGCAATCCAGCTACAATAATGGGAAGAACCTGACTGACACCTACACCCACCTGAGTCAGGTCATGATTTTTATTCCTGTTGCTCATGCAAACCTGAAGCTCATGGCCAAGTTGATCAGAATCATTGCTTTCAATATTTTGAGCAACATCAAGGTAGACCAGCCAGGCAACAACAGCGTCCTGGAGTGAACACGTAACCGGAACAGGAATATTTGCTGGGTTGGAAAAATATGAGGGTGGTAAATATTGAATGTCATGCATTTTTTGACTTTCAAACACGGCGGCTGTATTTTCCCCTTTTAAGCCGACATCTTCAAGAAACGATCTTGAAGAGATAGGATATGACGACTCAGGATCAATTCTTAATGGACCTATATACCGAACAGAATTGGTGAAGAATAACTTCAGATACTCGTTATCTTCGTTGCTCTTAATCTGCAAGAGTTCTACCCCAACTTCTCCATTCCGCCTTACGTCCTGAATCATCTCGTCAAGAAGTGCCTGAAAATTTTGGCTCTCAGAGAGCTTTTTCATAACCGCCTCCCAGAAACAAAATGGAGAGGTGTAATCTCCGTTAGTTAATTCACTCCATAAATCCAACAAGCTTACATTTTCAGAATCTAAAAAGCCTAAGAGGTCAGCAATAAGATCATCAAGCGAAGGTGGGATTTCTGTACTTGCACTATTATAATGAATCTGATCTATGCCGATTACAATTTCCTGAATACATGACTTTATCTTTGGCGGAAGCGCGCCATCTAAAAATTCAAAGGGATATATTTCTGGATAGATTATGTTTCTAATCGCCTCAATTTTTTCAATTTCAGTTTCAACTAATGATGTTATCTGTACGGGTAAGAAATGCCAGAAAGCACACCCAATCGCCTCTGATCTATACAAAACCTCTCTTTGATGTATTTTGCCATAAGAGTGATCAGGATATCCATTAAGAAATGAATCCGACGAGTCCAATAAACGGAAAAAATCGGCAAGTTCTGAGCTATACAATCGATATAATGTTTCCCTATCCATTATATTCCCAAAATCACCACTACGCTGGGGAATGGCCCGATCAATTTTTACATCATAATCCAAGGTGCTCAGAACCACTTCACTATATGAATTATCTATTAACTTTTGTTTATAATCCTTGGACGCCTCTGTTGCTCGAATTGCCTCCAACGAACATTTATACGCATTATTATAAGTAATATTATTTTGCACTGTAAGTGCTACCGAAGATAAAGTTGGGCTTGATTTTGAATCATCCACCCCAAATGCTATTTCGCAAGATATTAACGAAATCTGCTCAATATCAATTCGACCATCAGAATTGTTGTTTTTCGGTGGCTTAAGCTCCCAACCAATGACAATCTGATCTGAAACACCATCAGTACTTTTTATATCGCTGAATTCACCCAATTGTATAAACTGACCATTCAATACGACCTGGCGGGAAGGATCCTTATCGGAAAGAGTCTGTGAAATAAGCAGGATAGACTGCAGAAGCGTACTTTTACCGCTACTGTTTGTACCAGCAAAAATAGTCAGGGGAGCAAAGTCCAGTGTAGTTTCATCCTTGACAGACTTGAAATTAGCCAATTTCCATTTTGTAATCATAAGCTACAGTAAATTTAAAACCGATACATTGATGCCATAAGCTATGTTCTCGCGAGTCCCACTACGAATTTTCACCTGCAAATTCCTAAATGCTCGTGAATGATTTTAATTGAGGGTGCGACAATATTTTTAAAATATTCTGTAGGTTCATTCCTACCCCAATTATCAGAACCCCAAGCCGCAGGGTGTGAAAAGACAGCTACAAACGACTCATGGGAACCGAGTTTTGCCTTATACACGAAGTCTGTGACCTGACTGACCGAGTCAAATGATTCACTAATTGAAGGCTAGAATGATTTTCCCTGAACAATTATCACCGACGGTTCAAGAATATTCATAACCTTACGAAAATGCCCACAACAGTTGCTCCTCATCGTCGGCGTAGATAACCCTTTTGTACTACCATCACGCACGGCTGAACAGAGCAAATAGTTGACAAGAGCAAATGCATCGAAAATATGAACGCGCTTGCCTTCAATCGACAGAAATTCAGAATGATGATTGGTACCGAGTGGAATGCCGAAAATCAACCGAAGAACGCTTGTTGTGCCTTTCATGTGAGGATTCCGGCCCTTATAACCTTGTCCAGCAGCAAACCGGCAGTCAAGAGCAGAAAACTTGAACATTTGAGATCGCGCCTGACAATCAACACGGGCTGGAGGATGCCCATATTCTTGCCCAACGACAACGACACGTAATGGCCTCCCATCGAATGAAACGCCGAAATATTTCCCTACGTGGTGAAGTTGCCCCTCGTAAAATGTATCAGCGTGCGATGATTTGCACGAATTATAGTGTGAACAGATAAAATCATCACCCAAAACATTATCGGTCAAATACTGTTCAACTGCGAGTATCTGCGCTTCTGACTTTTGCTTCTCGTATGTCGCAGTCATAAATTACAGGTCATCTGGTGAAAGGCCCGTATGCTTTGCAACGCGAGTCAGCATTTTGGGGCCGATTTCATCACCATCGTGGAAGGCGAAAACAAAATCAGGCCAGCCATCGCGGGAAAGTGTTTTGTGCGAACCGGTTTGTCGTTTGACTTTCCAGCCAAGACGCGACAGAACAGCAAGCAAACGCTTGGCTTTAATTGACGGCCATTGGCTCATGCCATAACCGGAATAGAAATGTTTACGGCAAAGGGGCGACTTTCGCTATGCTCAAGCCGATCAGCAATAACTCGAAGGGCGAGAACTTCCGCCTTGGACATTGCTTCCTGCGATGTAGAACCGTAAGCGAGAACTCCCGGTAACTCGGGAACTTCTGCCAACCAACGCCCATCAGATTCTTGCTCCTGTTCGATAGTAAAATTCATTTTGCACTCCAAGGTTTTCATTTAACTCAAATTTACAAAAAATTACTTGTCAACTTTTCACGAAAAGTCAGATTTCTGATAGATATGGCTGTTTGTTCATCATCGTTATGCCCCATTAACCGACTCTGGAGCAGTACTTGCTTTGTCGAAATAACGGCATTTTTCCGTGTGATAAACAATCTCAGGCCATAAACACACATCTACCCAAAACGGATTATAACGACATCCCCCGTTCTTTTCAGGCAAGCGCCTTTGCCCTGCACCCCACAACTTCAAAAATTAAATCGGCAACTTGTACAGGAAATCCTGCATTCAATTGATTGCTGACACGGTCGATAACCTCAGAGGTCTTGTCTGTAATCTCATCAATAAGGTCGGAACATACCAATACACTCGATGCCCGTAGTCAGAAGATGCTGTTTCTGCATATTTTTCAACAAGTAGTGTTTGTTCTTGCCCCACAAACCCATCGCCATTCTTGCCTTTTGATGTGGGAGCATTTTTGGTGCGTTGCCCATGACTGGATAAGCTGGCAGAACATCATAGAGTGGTGAGGCGCCACGGTCAATGAACACGCAGAAGTTATTTGCGTGCCCATCTATGGCACACAGGAGTAAAAAAGCTAACTGCGATTGAAAGAATCCAAGATGATGAGGTATACCGACAATTTATGCGAGGTCAACGGCACACAGATAGAAAATTATCGGACGATTAACCGACGATTATGGTTAATCGGAGGAAGAAAAAAGCCATCACCCAGGCAGGACAGATCAAGTCGCCGGGTGAACGGCACGAAAAGGATGACCGCAGCCGCTACGTCCTCGGATGGAGCAATGCCGCCAAAATTGCCGTCCTTGAAGGGAAGGCCAAACAGCAGCAAAGCGAGCTTACTAAACTCGCTGGCCGCATCAGCAGCTTGCAGCAGGAGCAGAAAACGCTCAAGGATCGGCTGACCATCCTCTCCAAGCTTGACGAGTATCCCGATTTCAGCGATCTCGACTGGCAGCCTCTCGCCGTTGCCATCGCCAGGCTGGAGACAGAAAAGCGCGACCTCGAAGCCACCTCCAATATTCTGCAAACCCTGACCGAGCAGCTTGCTGTGTTGGAGCAGGAGCTGCATGAAACGGAACGGCAACTTGATGACCGGAAAGATAAACGGTCAAAAATCGAGCAGAAAATCAGCGGCATCACGGAGTTGCAGCAACAGACAGCTGGGCTGCTGGCTGAAGCGGGGGCGGAAGTTGCTACTCACTTCCCCGCGCTCCAGCTCATGCGTCAGGAGGCTTTCGGCGACCAATCGCTGACGGTGGAATCGTGCGACAACCGCGAACGGGAGATGCGCGACTGGCTTCAGGCAAAAATCGACAGTGAAGACCGGAAGCTCTCCCGACTGGGCGAAAAGATCATCCGGGCGATGACCGAAGACAAGGAGGAGTGGACACTGGAGACCCGCGAGGTGGACGTCAACATCGCTGCCGGATACGAG
>CAIQGA010000126.1 GCA_903871235.1 uncultured Chlorobiaceae bacterium | reverse complement strand
CACAGTTTTTTATTACAATAATACAGGAGCAACAACCCCTGTCAGTAACTATCCTGAAGGCGCTACGCCGGAAGGGCTCTACGATATGGCGGGTAATGTATGGGAGTGGATGGAGAACTGGTATGATAAAGATAAAGAGTGGGTTGCCTGGCGCGGGGGGGATTATACTGATAAAGCTGATGCTCTGCGCTGCTCCTCCCGGGTCAACTACGATCCGAGGCTCAACTACTACGACTATGTGGGTTTTCGAGTGATTCGTTCCAGTCATTCTTCCTCTTCCTGAATTTCTGTCTCTTTGTTCTCTGGAAATCTGGAAAACAATGGACGCTTATACCCGGGAGCGTCGAGCTCCAGCTCGGCAAAAAATGAGGATAATGTGCTGAGTTGAGCGTTTGCACAAACCTGAGTCTACGCAGCAGAGCAGACGAAACCATTTTGCACATTGACGCTCTCTTTTTTATATTCGGTCATAAAGAGGCGTTAATAATTTTTAAGGACTTGTATATGATCGTTTATGAAGAGAAGGCTCCGATGCCTTTGCCGGTTAAACGCGCTGTCATGAAGTTTGGTCGGGATTTGTCGCTGGCGAGACGACGTCGCCGGTTTTCGCAGGAGTCGATGGCTCGGCGGATAGGTATTTCGGTCTCCAGCTTGAGGCGGCTTGAAAAAGGCGACCCAAGTTTGAGTTGGGGTACTATTGCTCGTGCCATGTATGTGCTTGGTGAAATTGAGAAGCTTAACCAACTGCTTGATACGGCAAAAGATGATATAGGCCTTATGTTGATGGATGAGCAGTTGCCCCGGCGCATCCGTTCCAGAAAGCTTTCACCGGAGGCCGGTGCGCTATGAGCCGGGCGATACAGCGAGGTGCCACAGTATGCCTTGGTGAAGGCGGGATAGTTGTTGGCCAACTTGCCTACTCCCGTAGTGGTGTGCGTGAAAACTCCTCGTTTGTCTATAGCCAGCAGTGGCTTCAGTCGATAGACCGCTTTTCACTCTCTCCTGACCTGCTGTTGACCGAAACGCATCAGTACCACAAGGCAGCTTCTGAAAATGATTCTGTTTTTCATTTCGCCATTGCCGATACGGCACCTGATGGCTGGGGTTGCCGTGTCATTGCGTGTGACCATGCAAAGCGTCGTACAGTGCAGATTGCACAAGGCATGGTGCAGCCTTTTGAGCCCCTTACACAATGGGACTATCTGGTCGGGGTGGATGATTTCAGCCGGATTGGTGCCCTGCGTTTGCGTGATGAAACGGGCAACTATCTGCGAACCCTGGAGAGTGGCGACAGGGCAACGCCACCCTTGCTGGAGTTGGGTTTTATGCTTGGAGCAAGCCATGCCGTTGAGCGGGGGAGGGAGACGGAAGCTGATCTTCGTTACCTCCGTGGCCGGGGAACCTCACTTGGCGGACTTCGTCCGAAATGCTCCGTTATTGATGACGATGGGCAGTTGGCCATTGGCAAGTTCCCAAGCGTCAAGGATCAGCGCAGTGTGACCAAAGGCGAAGTATTGGCCTTGCGCCTTGCTCTGGTTGCCGGTATTGAGGCCGCTCTGGCTCGTATTGTCTATGCTGATAACTCTCCCGTGGCAGTCGTGCGTCGTTTTGATCGTACGCCTCAGGGTGGTCGTATTCCTTACCTGTCGGCAGCATCTCTCCTTCAGGCCCGCCGGGATGATGAGTGTGCATACAGTGAGATAGCCGAGCGTATCATTGCCACCTGTGCCGATCCAAAACATGATCTGGCAGAGTTGTGGCGTCGTATTGTTTTTAATCTGCTCATTACCAATATGGATGATCATCTTCACAATCATGGCTTTCTGCACGTCGGTCACGGTCAGTGGCGGCTTGCGCCAGCTTTTGATCTCAATCCATTTCCCGACAAGGATCAGGAACTCAAAACCTGGTTGACGGAGGAGACGGGGCCTGTATCCTCTATCACAGAAGTGGTGCGTGTTGCCGCTCAGTTCTGGCTCAACAGAGAGCATGCGCTTGAAATCCTGCGGCAGGTCTATGACGCCATAGAGAGCTGGCGCGTTGTGGCCCTTACTTCGGAGGTTGGCATGGAGCCTCATGATCTGGACGATTTTGCGCCAGCTTTTGAGCATGAGCAGATGAGGCTGGCGGCAACGCTTCTTAGGCAGGGTTGAGTAGGGTGAATGTGTAAAACTCATGAAAAAAATGCTCCTGATTTGAAAAGTATCGTGCGATATTCTGGTAAATTGGTTGAGACAAACGAGCAAGATTTTACTGTGCATCAGGTTGTTTTGTGCCGCTGTTGGAGGGAGTGCCGCAATGATGATGTTTGTGGGTTGAATTATACCGATTTTGTCGTATAACTGTGTATAGGTCTGTATAAACGAATATAACTCTCAATAAATCAGGACTACCGATGGACAATATCAGAAATCCCTTCTCTCCCGGCGCTGGCTCTCCTCCTCCGGAACTGGCGGGACGTGATGCCATTCTGGAGCTTGCCAATGTGCTTTTCGGACGGGTGCGCCTGAAACGCTCTGAAAAGAGCATGATGATGACAGGGCTGCGAGGTGTGGGCAAAACGGTTCTGCTCAATGAGATGGAGCGTATGGCTCTCCATGACGGATATCGGACTCTTTTTCTTGAAGCGCAGGAGAGCAAATCGCTGGTGTTGCTCCTTGTGCCGCAGTTGCGCAAGCTTCTTTTCGATCTGGACAGGGTTGCCGGAGGTGGCGAAAAGGTTCGTCGTGCTCTTGCTGTGCTTAAAAGCTTCATTGGTGGTGTAAAGGTATCGCTGGGCGATGTTGAGATTGGCCTGGATATTGATCCTGAAAAGGGGAGCGCTGACAGTGGAGACCTTGAGGTCGATCTTTCAAGCCTTTTTGTGGCTGTGGGTGAAGCAGCCGAGGAGCGCAAGAGTGCCGTGGCCATTCTGATTGACGAAATTCAGTACCTCTCTTCCTCAGAACTGAATGCCATCATTATGGCCATGCACAAAATGCAGCAACGCCAACTGCCCGTTGTGCTGGTTGCCGCAGGCCTGCCAATTTTGCCGGGCTTGGCTGGTGAGGCAAAATCCTATGCAGAACGCCTCTTTAATTTCCCCGACATCGGTGCGCTCAACGAACAGGATGCTGCCAAAGCGCTTCAGGAACCTGTTGTTGAGGCAGGAGTCTCATTTGACGGTGATGCCCTTCACGAAATTTTTCGCCTGACCAAAGGCTATCCCTATTTTCTTCAGGAGTGGGGGTATCAGGTGTGGAATCAGGCCGAAAGCTCACCCATTACCTTGTCGGTTGTCGAGAAAACAACCAGACTTGTCGTTAACCGTCTGGATGAAAATTTCTTTCGGGTGCGCTTTAACCGCCTTACCGATCGTGAAAAAAAATACCTGCGGGCAATGGCCGAGCTTGGCCCGGGCCCCTATCGCAGCGCCGACATTTCCACGACTCTTGGCGTTGACATTACAGCGCTCAGCTCCGTGCGCTCAGGGTTGATTAAAAAGGGAATGATCTACAGCCCTTCGCATGGTGTGATGGCCTTCACGGTACCTCTTTTTGATGAGTTCATGCGTCGGGCTATGCTGGAGGTGGATGGGGAGTGATGCGGCAAGGTTAACTTAAGGTTGGTTACTCCTAATTCCTGCAATGAAAAATTCGGAAACAGCAGCTTGATTACGCTGTTGTAATTGGTTACAATTGAATGTGAT
>CAIQGA010000125.1 GCA_903871235.1 uncultured Chlorobiaceae bacterium | reverse complement strand
GGTGGCAGCGGGAACCAAGAGGCAGTTACATCTGAGTCGCGAACGGCAGGATAACTTGCACCTCGTTCTAACCCTGCCATACGTGCGTTAAAGTGATCAGTGAGCAAGAACGAGTAGAGAAACACCGGATCTGCTTTCACCTTGTCACACCGCAGAACGCAATAGCCTGTGCTTGCTATTGCACCGTCCAGATCAGAAGGAACCAATGCGATTCGTTTGAGGGTCGGGCGGACAGTCGCAAACAGAACGTCATCGGTTTCAATCGCTTTTCTTGCTCTGCTTGGCGCTTCTGAGCCAAGTGTGGGAGTGGCTCCAGTGATTTTGAAGGATGTGTTGGACACAGCCGAAACATCGACGTATTGAAAAATTTCACAGGGATTTTTTCGCGGATCGCGCTGTTTGGTTTTGACAACGATTCTGCCAATGGTCGATTCTATCCAGGTTTCTGGAAGCGGATATGGTTTGCCGTTCATCATTCGCGACCTTCATTTTTGTCGGACTGCTCCAGCAATCTGCGGCCTTTTTCGGTGAGCCGGTATTTCTGGAGACGACTGGTAGGTTTTTCCGGGATGGTAGGCTCCACCAATCCGTCGGCAAGGGATGGGTCGATGTACGTTTCACGGAGGCGTCGACGACTTTTGAGACCGAAGGCTTCGAGAATGTTGGCGTTGGAAAGGGCTCCGCGATTTGCCAGCAACACAAGGAGTCGAGTAACATATTCTCCAACTGGTGCCGTGACTGGTACCGTGACTGGTGCCGTGACTTGTCCGGTAGCTTGGACAAAACTTGCTTCCGACTGGCCCCCCGGCACATACTTTTTCCTCCTGATCGTCAACACAAAACAGCCGCCATCAAGCCTGATTTCAGGTTCAGGAAGCCCGGCATTTTTGCATCGCCGAATCATGTCGCGGATACCGGTTCCCATGCGTTCGATGTACTTGGTCAGATACATGGGCTCCGCAATCAGCGGATTATGAGGGACGGAGGCATGTGGCTCGCGCAGTTTTTCAAGAGTCAGGGTCGGAGGCAGAGTGCCGGGATTCCAGACTTCAAGTCGATCTTTGAAGAGCATAACCTGTACGCTGGCATTGCTGGTGTAGTCGCGATGCACAACGGCATTGACAATGGCTTCGGCTACAACTTCCTGCGGGATTTCGTATTTCGTCGGCACCTGGGTGCTTTCCGCCCTTGTTCCCACCCAGAGGTCTATTTTGGAGAGTACGAAATCTTTGGCCTGATCCACGAGTTGGAAGACCGTCCCCTTGTACACCTGATAAGATGGAATGGGTTTTTCCACTTCATAGCCGTGGAAATGGGCGCATTTCACTTCGGAGGTGATCAAAAAACGCTGCGGCTGTTTGCCAAACAATAAAATAGCGGCATTGGTCGGACGTCCTTTGTCGAGCAGGTTGAGATGTTCCAGTACCTCATGGGGCGGCGTATCTCCTTCCAATGGGAAATTGCGGCCGCGCCGGGCAAGCACAAGAAAACGGGTGATCTTCTCTTCGTCAAGGTTCTCGAACGAAGCATTTCGGCAGAACGTGGCGTCAAACGGTCCAAAACGGATCAGTTCACGCTCTTCGAGAATTCTGACGAGACTCGCATACACGGCGGCAATAAGCTCCTCGGAGGAGTTGACCCGACGCCGGATAAGGGTGCTGGCAGCATCATGTATCAGGGCTCTCATTTTCGGATGCCGAGCGTTGTCATCGGCTCCCTTGAGATAGATCAGACGGCTTTTACCCTTTTCGGTGGCCCGATTGAACTCTCGGTGTGTTGGTGAAAGCCCCTCGGCATCTTCCCAACCATAATCATTCCCGAAAAGACCAAGATAGATATCGCAACGATCCACCTCGTCGAGGTAGCACTGGTCAGGACGCTGATCGGACGCTGGCTGATCTTCGAACAGAAAGTATTCAAAAAAACGGTGCAACATCGGGTCACCGGAAAGGTACCCGGCAAGAGCTTTGCGCTCCATGGCAAACTCCTTCTGCACGCTGCTGATGAAGATTTTCATACACCAACTCCCAGTTGTTTGAGGATCTTCCGCAGGGCTTCGTCGGTCTCCCTGGCCTCCAGCTCAATTGCGTTCAGCTCTTCGACGATTTCGGCAATGGGGCGGTAGGTTTCGGCATCGCTGGTGTGGATGTAGCGGCTGGGGGAGATGTTGTAGTCGTTCTTCCTCAGTTCGGCGTGTTCGACGATGCGGCTGAGTTTTTCCTCCTCTTTCCATCCCGTGATGGTGTCGGCAATGCGCTGGATGCCTTCGTCCGGGATAAAGTTTTTCGGGTCGCCTTTTGCGAATATCTGGCTGGCGTTGACGAGCAGCACGTGGCGTGCTCTCTCTTTTGCCTTTGCCTTGTTCAGGAACAACACGATGCCCGGGGCGGTGGTGTTATAGAAGAGGTTTTCGGGCAGGTAGAGCACAGCTTCAATGAGGTCGTGATCGACAAACCATTGGCGGACGCACTTTTCCTTGTTGGTGCCAGCATTGCCCGACCCTCGTGAGGCAGCGCCGGTATCGAGGACGACGGCGCCGCGCCCTGTGGCATTGAGGCTGGCGTGGATGTGCTGCACCCAGCCCCAGTCAGCGGAGGATTTTCCGGGGAATCCCGCCCCTGCGGGGAAGCGGCCAAATTCGTCGTTGTCGTAGTCGGCCTCGGTGAACCAGTCCTGGTTCCACATGGGATTGGCGACAACGCGGTCGAAGGTGCGGAGCTTGCCCTGTTTGTTGCGGAACTTGGGGTTTTTGAAGGTGTCGCCGATTTCGATCTGCCCCTCCATGTCGTGGATGATCATGTTCATGTTGGCCATGGCCCAGGTTTCGGGGGTGAACTCTTGGCCGAAGAGTTTCAGCGGGGCGACGGTGCGCTGTTTACCCCTGGTAAATTCCTCCATGGCGATCTCGCATTTGACGAGGAGGCCGCCGGAGCCGCAGGTGGGGTCGTAGATTTCCATGCCGGGCTCGGGCTGGAGCACTTGCGACATGATGGTGCCGACCTCGGGCGGGGTGTAGAATTCACCAGCGCTCTGGCCGCCGCCTTCGGCGAACTTGCGGATGAGGTATTCGTAGCTTTTGCCGATGATGTCGGCCTCAACGTCGTCGAGCCCGAGGCGCTTGGTGCTGATTGCCTCAATGAGGTTGGAGAGGCGGTCGTCGTCGAGGTCACGCTGGCCGTGGGTGGTGGCGTTGAAGTCTACGCGGTCTATGATTCCCTGAAGGAGCGGATTCTCTTTGGCGATGGCTCGCATGAGGGTGGTGACGCCTTCGCCGATCTTGTCGGAGAGCTTGCGGATGACCGTCCAGACGGGTTGATCAGGATGTTCCGGCACGAGGGGGAGGTAAAAGCGGACAAGCTTGTGGTCAGCTCTGGCGTGAGCCGACTTCGGCGGCAATGCGGTTCAGCTCGTCATCGAAGACGTCGCAGAGGCGCTTGGTGAAGATGAGCGGGAGGATGTAGTCCTTGTATTTCGGTGCATCCTTGGCTCCTCTGATTGAGCAGGCTGCGGCCCAGATCCAGGATTCCAGTGATTTCCCGTTACCGTTATTATTTGCCATCTGTGTTCAGTACTTTGTTTTTATGCGTATTCGTGCTCATTCAATCTTTGAAAACGTTGTATCCGGGGTATCACCGTGTTTGACAGGAATTGCTGAACGTTATAAAAGGTAAGTGCATCAAAATACTGAAATTCTTGGTAACAACAGCATCCCGGAACTCTACTGCATGAGTTGCAGTTGGATGCGCCATTGAAATAGGTCGCCCCAACAATTTGTCTCTAAAAAAATCTCAGCGCGCATTCTTTTTTTTGAATTTATTCAAAAACGAATAAATTCACTTGTGAATAAATTTAAAAAAATTGAGGGCTATCATGAAACTTGGCAACCCCGCAACAGGGGAGGACTTTTTTGGTCGTACTCAGGAACTTGTTGATCTTTGGCGTTACCTGGAATCAGACCACATTCGCTTTCCCGGTGTTCGTCGTCTCGGCAAGACCTCCATTTTGCGACGATTGGAAGGCGATGCGCCTGAGCATGGCCTCTTGGCTAAATGGTTGGATGTTTCGAACATCAATACGGCGAAGGGATTTGTTTCGCTATTGGACTGCGAATTTCCTGAACATTCCATAAGGCGATTCCTTTCTGACAGATCGCAGCAGGTCGGAAACTGGTTCAAGATTATCCGTAAGGTAGAGGTCAACCTGCCCGATGAGGTTGGTGGTGGCGGATTTGGTATCGAATTAGGCGGTGAAGCCGCGCCGGAATGGCAAACGGCCGCCAATACCTTGCATTCGAGGTTGCGTGATCAGCCCTTGCTGATACTGCTCGACGAGTTTCCTCTTATGCTTGAAAAGCTCATTACGGGAGCGACGGCAGGAGTATCCCGTTGATGCAACAAGCGAAGCGCGCATTGAGATTGAGGACGTTAATGACGCTTACGAGAAATTGCTTGCAGAGCGCTCGCGCTTCCACCATTGGGAAAAGCGTCTCAAGGATGCCTTGACACCCGGTGATCAGGATTTTTGTCTCAGCCTGCTTACCCATCTTTCTCGTTGTGCCGAAGGGCTCACACTTGATGAGTTGATCAACCGTCTGGCTCGTCGCGAGCCTGATCCTGACCGTTGCGCCAAGCGCTTGCAAGAGCTGTTGGTGCGCCTGACCGACGAAGGCTATACCAGCACGCCAGACATCAACAGGCGTGTCCAGTTTCTCTCATTTCCTTTACGCGATTGGTGGAACCGAAATCATGTCTGACACTCTTTCAACGTATAGCCAGCTTGCTGGCGGATTCGCCGCTATCAGCAAGTACAATCCGCATCTTTGGAGTGCGGAGCAGTTACGCGCCATTTTTGTGGCACGGAAAAACGAACTGGCCGACCTGTTGCACACCCTGCGCACCACGCCACCGGAGACGGTAGGCCAGCATTTTTTACTGGTTGGTGCTCGGGGCATGGGTAAATCTACCCTCATGCGGCGTTTAGCCTTGGCCGTGGAAGATGACCCCGAACTCTCTACTGCCTGGCTGCCACTGCGTTTTCCGGAAGAGCAATACACGGTGGCCACGCTTGGCCAGTTCTGGGCCAATGTGCTCGACAGTCTGGCCGATGCCCTGCAACACTTGGGTCATTCCGTCAGCGAACTGGATGCCACCGCAGAACGTATCGCTGCCTTGCCTGCCACCGAGCAGGCTGCCGCCTGCCTTGCTGTCATTGACCGTTGCGCCAACGAACGCGGACAGCGGTTGCTCCTTTTGGTGGATAACACCGATCTTTTGTTTCATAACATCGGTCGGGATGCCCAATGGGCGTTGCGCGCCACCCTGCAAAGCAACCCCCGCCTCTTCTGGGTTGGTGGCAGCTATCAGAGCTTGGAAGCAGAGGGTGACTATCACAATGCCTTCCTCGACTTTTTCCGCGTCATCACCCTGCGCCCTCTGCGCTTGGAAGAGATGGCACAGGCGCTCCAGGCTCTTGCCGAAACCTTTGGCGGAGAGGCTGCACGCCAGGAGATGGAGCGGCAACTCGCCTCCCAGCCGGAGCGACTGCCCACCCTGCGCCAGCTCTCCGGCGGTAATCCGCGTACCACGGTCATGCTCTACGAGATTCTCGCTAACGGGCAGAATGGCAGTGTGCGCAGCGACCTGGAAGCCCTGCTCGACAACATGACGCCACTTTACAAGGCACGCATGGATAGTCTGGCCGATCTGCCTCGCAAGCTTTTCGCCCACATTCTGGAGTATTGGGCCCCGATCTCTGTTGGTGAGCTGGCGGCGGTTTCCCAGGTACTGAATACCAGCATCAGTCCGCAACTGAAGCGTCTCGAACTTGATGGGCTGATAGAGAAGACCACTCTGCATGGCACAACCCGTAGTGGGTATCAGGCCGCTGAGCGCTTTTTCAATATCTGGTATCTGATGCGTTTTTCGTCTCGTCGGCAGCGTAGCCGTCTCGCCTGGCTGGTGGAGTTCATGCGCTTGTGGTTCAGCAGCGACGAACTATGTACCCTGGCTCAACAGCGGATGCACGACGGTCTATCCGATTTGCGCACTATCCATGACCTTGAATACGACCGTGCTTTGGCTGATGCTCTTCCAGCCCAAGCGCCTGAACGTCATACCCTGCGCTGGTCGCTCCTAAAGCAATTGCAAGAAAATCGCAGCCAGTTGGCTGAACTTTTTGATCTGGAGGGTGCTGATGCCGATTTTAAGGGCGCTGATGACTACCTTCGGCGTCTTGCCAAATTTTCGGCCAGGTTGCGTCAATGCCCTCATGCGGCAACAGACGAAGATAAAAAACGCTGGGAAGAAGCAATACTTGGATCGATTGAATTGAGCTTGGCCGAAAAAGGATTCTTTGCCCAAACGGCAGCGGGTTTAAGCTGCTCCGAATACGACGTACTGGAGAAGGTGTTACACGAAGAGTGCAGGGAATTGGAAAAGAGGTTTGGTGCTGCTGCCGTGCAAGCGGTGCGCTCCGCCGTGCTCAGGCAGGACTTTTTTCCGGACATGCCCGACTCACACCTTGCTTACGATCAAATTTATGCCCGTTTCGCTCAAGAAAAAGATGCTTTGCGTTTGGTCTGCGAGCTATTCTACGGAAAATATAAAAATGAGTGGTGCTACAAAGCCCAGCGGCTTGCCTTGGCTGTCTGTCCGCAAGATGCGGAAATTGCATTACGATGTGCTTTGTTGCTGCATTACAATCTTGGTCGTTACGACGGGGAAGCGGAAGCGGCCTATCGTCAGGCTATAAATATAGATGAGAAGTATGCATATCCTTGGAGCGGCTTGGGCGACCTGCTGAAAAATCAACTTGGTCGCTATGAAGAAGCAGAAGCGGCCTATCGTCAGGCTATAGCCCTGGATGAGAAGTTTGCACACCCCTGGAATGGCTTGGGCAACCTGCTGAAAAATCAACTCGGTCGCTATGAAGAAGCAGAAGCGGCCTATCGTCAGGCTATAGCCCTGGATAAGAAGTTTGCACACCCCTGGAACGGCTTGGGCAACCTGCTGAACGATTACTTCGGCCGCTATGAAGAAGCAGAAGCGGCCTATCGTCAGGCTATAGCCTTGGACGAGAAAGATTTTTATCCCTTAGCAAATCTTGCTCGGTTATTAGTACAGCTTGGGCGCATAGCGGAAGCTAAGGTGTCCTATCGCGAATCAGTCTTTAAAGCTACTGTTGACGATAATCAAGAAGTAATCTTGCAAGCACACCTCTTCCTCGGTAATCGCCAATTAGCTATGGATGCTTTGAAGGTGCTGTCAACGGCGGCGCAGGGAGGAAGTCGGCCTGAATTTTTGCGCATCAAACAACAGGTCTGGGAATGTCACGAGCTTGGTCTGGGTGAGCGCCTAGCCGATTGGATGGCGGAGAGCGAGGCTGCGGGCTTCCTTGCTCCTTTCGTTCAGGCACTCTACACACTTGCAGGAGTGGCGGGGAAATTGCGCAATTTGCCTTTGGAAAGCCAGCAGATAGTGGACGAGATCGTGCGTTTGGGTCGCTTGCGGCAAGAGAAGAAGTGATCACTGCACCAGCCTTGCTGAAAGCCGGATTCATCAGTTTAATTTAATACCCAAGGAAGGGAACACGCCATCATGCACCAACTGAACCACACCACCGTCGCCCTTTCCGGCATCAACCTGATCGAGGCGAGCGCCGGGACGGGGAAGACCTACGCCATTGCTTCGCTCTACCTGCGGCTGCTGGTGGAGACGGAGCTGTTGCCGGAACAGATTCTTGTGGTGACCTATACCGAGGCGGCGACGCAGGAGCTTCGTTCGAGAATTCGTAACCGTATTCGTGAGGCGCTTGAGCTGATGGAGGGGGGCGAGACCAACGATGCCTTCCTTGAGGGGCTCTATAAAAAGGCTGCCCTGACCGGATTGAAGAGGGTACGGGATCTGCTCGAACGGGCGCTCGGTGCTTTTGATACGGCCTCAATTTTTACCATTCATGGCTTTTGCCTGCGGGCGTTACAGGATAATGCCTTTGAGAGCGGCTCTCTCTACGATACCGAGTTGGTGACCGATCAGACTGCGCTGCTTCGCGATATTGTGGAGGATTTCTGGCGAATGCACTTTTTCAGGGAGCCTGCGCCGCTTCTTGGCTATACCTTGCGGAACCGCACCTCGCCCGCCACCTTCATCTCGCTTTTGAAGAATCTTCATGCCGGGACAGGGGTGGAGGTTATCCCTGATTTCAGTGAGGAGCAGATAGCAGCGCTCGACGGGGAGTGCAGCGCCGCATACAAAGAGGTGAGTGATCTCTGGCAGCGTGAACGCGAGAGCATTACGGAGCTTTTGAGAACAGGCAAGGGGCTGAAGCGCTCGCAGGATACCTACCGGGCCGACCTGCTTGAGCCGCTCTTTGCCGCGATGGATGAGTTTGTCGCCGGTGGCAACCCCTGTGACCTCTTTGGTGACTTTAAAAAGTTTACTGCCAGCGCTATCAGTGAAGGGACGAAGTTGAAAAACACTCCGCCCGATCACCCTCTCTTCGGGAGCTGCGAGCGGCTGCTTGATGTGGTCGAGAGTCGTTTTCTTGCTCTCAAGGCTGAGCTGGTTCGCTTTTACCGCAAAAGCCTGCCCTTGCGCAAGCGGGTGAGCAATATCCGCTTTTTTGATGACCTGCTCGAAGATCTCTATCGTGCGCTTCTCTCTGATGGAGGGGGAGCACTTCTTGCCGGACTGCTTCGTGCGAAGTATCGGGCGGCGCTCATTGACGAGTTTCAGGATACTGACCCGGTGCAGTATGAGATTTTCAGGTCAATCTATGCTGGTTCCGATTTGCCGCTCTTTCTTATCGGCGACCCCAAGCAGGCGATCTACAGCTTTCGCGGGGCCGATATTTTTGCCTACATGCGGGCGGCTCGTGAGGTGAGTGAGGAGCGTCGTTTTACCCTGACGGAGAACTGGCGCTCTGCTCCGCCGTTGCTTGATGCTTTCAATACCCTTTTCGATAATGAGCGGCGCCCCTTTCTCTATGATGAAATTCTTTATCATCCCCTTGCTGCGGGTAACCGGGAGCAACAGGAGAACGGAGAGAGTGGCGAGAGTGAGCCGATGCAGCTCTGGCTGATGGATTCGAGTGATCAGAAGAGTGGCATGTTGACGGTTGAGGATGCGGGTGCTTTTGCCTCCAAAGCGGTGGCGGGTGAAATTGTGCGTCTCCTGCAAGATGCCGAAACCCTTGTGGGTGGCAAACCCCTTGCGGCAGGTGACATTGCGGTGATTGTGCGTACGCATCGGCAGGCGGCTCTGGTGCTCAAGGCGCTGAGTGGCTGCGGCATTGCAGGGGTGATGCGGAGTGACAAGAGTATTTTTGAGACGAGGGAGGCCGAAGAGCTGCGCATCTTACTTTCTGCCCTTGGCGATCCAGGCAATGAAGCGAAGGTGCGGGCGGCGTTGGTGACCGATCTTCTTGGTCGTTCGGGTAACGATATTGCCGGGTTGCTGGATGATGAGCAGTTGTGGACGGAGTGCCTGAGGGAGTTTCGCGACTACCACGAGTTATGGCTTCAGCGGGGCTGCATGGTGATGAGCCGCGAGCTGATGGCCCGAGAGGGGATGCGCGGGCGTCTGCTTGGCTACGCGGACGGGGAACGGCGGTTGACCAATATTCTCCACTGTTTTGAACTGCTCCATCGCGAGGAGCATGAACGGGGAGTGGGCATGGAGGGGTTGATCGCCTGGTTCAGCGAGCGGCTTGGGGCGGAGTGTGAGCAGGATGAGCATCAGATCCGCCTTGAAACCGATGAGGCGGCGGTGAAGATTGTCACCGTCCATGTCAGCAAGGGGCTGGAGTATCCGGTGGTCTTTTGCCCTTTTCTCTGGACCGGGGCAAACCAGAAGGGTGATGTGGTGATGTTCCATGACGAAGAGTGGCATCTGGTGAAGGATTTCGGCTCTAAGGATGTTGATTGTCATCGCTCGCTGGCAGGGAAAGAGTCGCTGGCCGAAAGCCTCCGGCTGCTCTATGTGGCGCTGACGAGGGCGAAGTACCGCTGCTATCTTTTTGCCGCCAGGACCCGGGCGGAGAACTCTTCAATCAACTACCTCCTCCACGCCTCACCGGAGAGTCGCGGAGCCGAAAATCAGGCCACCGCGCTTGCCCTTGAGATGAAGGGGGTGACGGCCGAGAGTATGGCCGGGCAATTGCAGACGCTTGCCGGGAGTTCAGGGGGAACGATCGGCTTCAGGCGGATGATGCGCGAGGAGGTTGAGGGTTGCGTCTCTCTTCTCCGAACAACGGAGGGAGTGAGTGGGCCGCCTGAGCTGCGCCGGTTCAGCGGAACCCTCGACACCAGTTGGCGGGTATCGAGCTTCACCTCCTTCAGTCGCCATGAATCGGGCCGTCAGCAACCGAGTGCTGAGTTGCCGGATCGCGATGAGTCGAGAGTTGCGGTCGAGCAACCAATTGCCGTCATTAAGGGCGAGAGCATCTTTACCTTTCCCCGGGGTGCTCAGGCCGGTATTTTCATGCACGGGATTTTTGAAAAGCTCGATTTTGCCAATTCCTCTGATAGTGTGGTCAGTGAGCTTGTCGTACAGGGGCTTGCACGCTATGGTTATAAACCGGAGTGGCAGGAGCACATCACGAAGATGGTGCACAACGTCCTTGGCACGACCCTCTCACCAAACGGCTTTACCCTTGGTGCACTTCGCAAAGGAAGCTGGAGCACCGAGCTGGAGTTCTTCTTTCCCCTCAGCTTTATCAACTCCTCCCGGTTGGCCGAGCTCCTCGAAAGCCACGGCCTTCTTTCAGGCGGTATTGACCTTGCCCTTCTTGCTGAGTCGCTGCACTTCATGCCGGTCAAGGGAATGCTGATGGGCTTCATGGATATGGTTTTTGAGCAGGATGGTCGCTACTACCTGCTCGACTGGAAATCAAACCATCTGGGCAACAGCCTTGACGATTACGGGGAGGATGGCATGAGGCTGGCGATGCAAAAAAACCTCTACCCCCTGCAGTACCTGCTCTATAGTGTGGCGCTCAATCGCTACCTTGCTTTGCGGGATAAAAATTACAGGTACAGCAGCCATTTTGGTGGGGTGATCTATGTTTTTTTGCGTGGAGTGAGCATGGAGCATGGAGAAACGCGAGGATTTTTCCGTGACATGCCACCCCAAGGGTTGATTGATGCGTTGACCAATCTGTTGATAGAGGAGAGAAAATAAAATATGGGCATAGAGTTTCAGGAACGGGCCATCGACCGACATTTTGCGGCATTTATCTGCCGTCAGTCTATGGGAGAGGTGAGTGATCTTTTCCGCCTTGTGGTCTCCCTTGCAAGCGGCGCTGTCGGGAAGGGGAGCAGTTGCCTGAATCTCGCCGATCTTGATGGTGAGAGCGTCGTGGTTGGAAAGCGGGAGTTTCTTCTGCCCCGGTTTGAAGGGCTGGTAAAGCTTTTGAAGGGCAGTTCCGTTGTCGGTTTGCCGGGTGGACCGCCTTGCCCTCTCGTGCTGGATGGCTCCGGCCACCTCTATCTTTACCGGTACTGGCAGTATGAGCAGGAGCTTGCAAGGAGAGTTCTGCAAAAGGCGGGAGCGGCCTCTGCCACTCTTGATGAAGGGCTTCTGCTTGACGGCCTTGCTCGACTCTTTCCGGGGGTCAGTGAGGCTGACCGTCAGAAGGAGGCGGCCGTTGTTGCCCTGCACCGTCAGTTCTGCATTATTTCAGGTGCTCCCGGCACGGGCAAGACTTCGACGGTTGTCCGTATTCTTGCCCTGCTGCTTGAGCAGGAGAAGGGTCAGAGGAAGCGAATTGCCATGGCTGCGCCGACCGGAAAGGCGGCTGCACGGCTGAAAGCATCCATCAATGATATCAAGAACTCCCTTGACTGTTCCGATGCAGTCAAAGCGGCGATTCCTGATGATGTCGTCACTCTTCACCGCCTGCTTGGCACTCTGGCAGGGTCGGCCCGTTTCCGCCATTCGGCCAAAAATCCTCTTCCTTTTGATATCCTTATCGTTGACGAGGCATCAATGGTTGCGTTGCCGATGATGAGTGCCCTCGTTTCGGCTCTCAGGCCCGACGCACACCTTGTTCTTCTGGGTGACCGCGATCAGCTTGCTTCGGTCGAACCGGGCTCGGTACTTGGCGATCTTTGCCGTGCCGGAGCAGAAACGCAGGCTTCGCCATTGAGCGGCTCGCTAGTCATCCTTGAAAAAAATTACCGTTTTCAGGCCGGGAGCGGAATTGCCGAAATCAGCCGCGCCGTTAATGCGGGGCTGGAGAGTGAGGCGCTGGAGCTTCTGAAAAGCAGTGAGGCGGGTATCGCCTGGCAGAGGTCACCCCTCCGCGAAGAGCTGTCGGGAGCTCTGGCAAAAAAAGTGGTTGAGGGATATCGTGGTTATCTTGAGGCCGCTTCACCCCTTGATGCGCTGGAGCAGTTTGACCGCTTCAGGTTGCTCTGCGCCCTCCGTGAGGGCCCTTATGGGGTGGGAGGTCTCAACCATACCGTCGAGAGTATTCTTGCCCGTGAGGGGCTGATACACCCTAAGGGGAGCTTTTACCGTGGCCGTCCACTGATGATTACGGTCAACAACCATGCAATGCGCCTCTTCAATGGTGATACCGGTATACTTTTTCCTGATCCGGAAAGCGGAGGTGAGCTGAAGGCTTTTTTCCCGGCTCCCGACGGGGGTGTCAGAAGTGTGGCGCCGGAACGCTTGCCGCTGCATGAAACCGCCTATGCCATAACCATCCATAAAAGCCAGGGCTCGGAGTTTGGGCGGGTGCTGATGATTTTGCCTCCGGTTGATGGGGAGCTGATGACAAGGGAGCTGCTCTACACAGGAATGACAAGGGCAAAAGAGAGTGTGGAAATTTGGACCAATGAGGAGGTTTTTTGTGCAGCAGTCAGGAAAAAAACAAAAAGAAGCTCGGGTTTTTATTTTTAATACTTTTTGTGCGCTGGAAATAAGGGAAATGAACGTCATAAGTTACAGAGGCCGGAAATGACCGGAAATAAGGCGGTAGAGCAGGCCTCTTACTATCAAAGTTTTGATCACTGAACACTATCGTAAAACAGGAGAATCGCAATGAAAAAACAGATATGGCTGGCTGCAGGAATTGCAGGAATGCTTCTTGGCAGCCCCGCTGCTAACGCTGAAGTAAATATTCGTATCGGTGAAAGGGGAGACAGGCCACCCTCTTTTGTGTTTGTTCAGCAACCGAATTTCATCAATATCCCCAATTTGGGCTTTTCCGTCTCAATAGGAGGCCCTCAGGATGTTATCCGTTACGGTGATCGATACTATGTCAACCATAATGGCCGGTGGTACGTCGCATCCAGTTTACGTGGACCGTGGATTCTTGTCCGTGAAGGAAGGCTCCCGAGGCAGATAGGACGTCACCGCTGGGAAGAGATAAGGCATTCTCGTGATGTCGAGTATCGTCGCCACGAAGGAAGGGGTAACCGTGACAATAACCAGAACAATCCTGATGGCAGAGGCCAAAATGATGGTGGCAGGGGCCAAAATGATGGTGGCAGGGGCCAAAATGATGGTGGCAGAGGCCAAAATGATGGTGGAAGAAGGAACTGATTGAATCACCATTTATGACAACAAGAAAAAGGGAGCTGAAAATAACGTCAGCTCCCTTTTTTTGTTATCGGCATTACGGCAGCACTGCGGCCTGTGCCGCTACAGTACCTGTTACAGCTTTATATAGATACCGCTTCGATCGTGATGATGATGGTGGTGCCGCCGCCGTTCCTCCTCACGCCACCGCCGTCTTCGCTCCTCGCGTTCATACCGCTCCCTGTCATACCGCCTGTCATACCGGCTATATCTGTCATGCCGATGTTCATACCGGTCATAACTATGGCGATGCGGATAGCCATCACCATAGTGTGCCTGAGCGGTAAACTGCGGCACACCAAGCAGCATTCCTGCAACTCCAGCAATCAGCCAAATCTTTTTTTTCATTGGTCATCTCCGTTTGCAAAGTTATTTATTACCTGCCTTACTGTGGTACATAACTTCTCCCTGGCAGTGAAGCCACCCTCCCGTTCAACTCTATCGGCCACCCCTGCCATCACCATCTCTGCGGCCATCACCATCTCTGCGGCCGTCACCATCTCTGCGGCCGTCACCGCCTCTGCGGCCGTCACCGTCTCTGCGACCATCACCATCCCTGTAGTGGCGATCATAGCGTCGGTTCATATCGTCCCAGTATCCTCGGTCATGGCGGCGATACTCCATATCACGATAACGCCATATATCAGTGTGATGCCTTCTTAACCTGTAAGGAAGGTCATAATCCATGATCAGTAACCATGGTCCACGATAGTCACGGGAAACGTACCAGCGTCCATGACGATACAAGTAATACGCGTCATCATAATAGATGACGTCATAGGGGCCTCCTATTGAGACTGAGAAACCCCGGTCAGGCATATAGATAAAATCCGGACGCCGGTCGATAACAAAATCCAGCCCACCTCGATGCCGATCTCCTCTATCTCTATCTCCAATACCGATACGTACATCGACTTCTGCTTGTGCAACGGTCGGCGTATGGGCGAAAAACATTCCCGCAATTCCGGCAACCAGCCAGATATTTTTTTTCATGGTCATTCTCCTGTTAACATTTTGTATACTTGCTACAGCGCCATCTATCCTCTTTGTATATTTTAATAAGGTTACGCTTTTTGCCGACCCGTCAATTAAAAGCTGCCAAACAACCTCACATCACTTCTTTATTGCAGTTGTATTTGCAGCAGCAAAAATACCGACCATTTCTATCGTCACAAAAAAGAAACTGATGAACGAAAATCGGAAGCAGGCCACAAGAGAGCAATAATAACCAATCAAAGACGTTACAAGATAGAGTAATGTAATTTTACGCAATTTAGTTCAACTTGTCGGGACTTTTTTTTTGCGTACTCATTCTTCGAGCGACGGAAGGGCAATTGCGTCACTTTCCGGCAGGCAGGAATTGTTGATAAAGGAGTACAAGGGATTTTTATATTTGACGTTATTTTATATACAGCGAGTTCTCTTATCGAAAGCAACTGGATCATTTTTGGAAAACAGGAGCCTCAATGCATGAATTTTTGAACAACATCATTACTAAACCCGACGGCAAAACCCTGGAATTCAAACGGGACAGTGCATCACCAACATTGTTGATGAAGACTGTGGCAGCGTTTGCCAACACCGCAGGTGGCAGGCTCATTATCGGTGTGGGTGACGACCGGGAGATTGTGGGCCTGAAAACTCCTCTTGACGAAGAGGAGAGGCTTCGCAGTTTGATTGCCGACTCCATCGCTCCCCATCTGTTTTCCAATATAGAACTCGTCACTATTAACGACACAACACTTCTTGTGGTCGAGGTGTTTGTCAGTGCATTGCGTCCCCACTGGCTGAAAGCTGAAGGCCACGAACAGGGCGTCTATGTCCGTATTGGGAACTCAAATCAACAGGCAAACAGGGCGCTGATTGCTGAACTTGGCCGCTCGGCTGAGGGCATCTCATTTGACGAAATGCCTATGGCGGAACTAAGTAAGGATGACCTTGATCTGGTTGCTGTCCAGAAATTTTTTGCCAGCGACTGGAGATTGGATGAGCAGGCGCTTGTGACCGTTAAACTTCTCACTTCTTATCAGAGAAGACTGGTGCCTACCAAAGGCGCAATCCTGCTCTTTGGAAAAGAGCGTGCACTCCATTTTTCCGATTGCTGGGTGCAATGCGGACGATTTACCGGCACCGATAAAGCACTCCTTTTCGACCAGTGTGACATTCACGGCCACTTGCCGCAGGCTGTCGAAAGTATCATGCAGTTTTTCCGCAAATACTCGAAACATGAGGGAGCCATACCGCTCACTATACTGCGGGAAGCGTCCATCAATGCACTGATGCATGCTGATTATTCTCAGCGTGGAGCCCCGATTCGAATTGCGTTTTTTGATGACAGAATTGAAATTGAAAATCCAGGTATCCTTCAGGCTGGAATGACTCTTGAGAGTATGCAACAGGGGTTGTCGAGAATCCGTAATCATGTCATCGCCCGAGTCTTTCGCGAGCTGAATATCACAAAACGTTGGGGCAGCGGCATAAGCTTTATTTTCAGCGAGGCAGTGGCTCTCGGATTACCCAACCCGCAGATTGTGGAGATTGGCCTACGGATACGGCTTACTATTTATTTAGCGACGACGACTACCGTCTTTGGTCTTGAGGCACAAGAGAGAGCTGTGATACAGGAAAAGGCACAAGTGGAAATAAAAGATTTTCGAGAGGCACAAGGCGGCGAAACTACCAAGGCACAAGTTAGTGTTGATGGTGGAGCACAAGCTGGTAGAGGGGGTGAAGAACGAAAAAAAGCACAAGTCAAGGGGGAAGTGGATATCCATATTCTTGCGGCATGTTCCGCCGCGCCGCTTTCATCAGCCGAGATCGCTCATGCGCTTGGGCACAAGCAATTGAGTGGTAATATTCGCAAAGCACTCCCTCGGATGCGTGATAGTGGCCTTCTTGCCTATACTATTCCAGGCAGTCACAACAGTCGCATGCAAAAGTATCAGTTGACCGAAGAGGGTATGGCACTCCATTTGACTTATACCTCCGACTCAAAAAACGAAAAAGTACAAGTTCCGGTACAAGTCGAGTTGAGTCGCAAGGCACAAGATAATATTGTGGGTGAGGCACAAGGCGACTTGCTGTTTGAGGCACAAGATGAATTTTTCGAATTGGCACAAGTTCATCTTCAGATCCTTTCAACTTGTGCTACATCTCCGCTCTCGTCAGCGGAAATTGCCAATGCGCTTGGGCACAAGCAACTGAGTGGAAACCTCCGTAAAGCTATCCCGGAACTCAGAATTGCGGGACTGCTTCACTACACGATTCCGGAAAAACCCAACAGCAGGCTACAGAGATATCGCATCACTGAAAAGGGGAGAGCACTGCTGAGTTCAAGCGAGGATGCTGTTGTAAAGTAGCGCCGTGATCATGATGTTACTGAAAAAGGGAGAGTGTTGCCGGGTTCGAGAGAGGGGGTTGGTGTGAAATGGTGACGTGGTAACGATGTGTTCAATGGGTGGTGTTGAGTGGTTATACTTCATTGAAAAACTCGCCACATCTGGTCCATTAATCTTATGCAAAATGGCCATCTCTGTTGCCAACTGCTTTTCGAGTAGAAACTGGCGTTAGCTTTTTTTCATAAAGAGGTTAACTGGTGTTACGAAAAAATGGGTAACCTCTGAAATGTTACCTGAAAATAAAATGCTGAGGTTTTTCATCATCAATACTTTTGTCATTACAAGCCTTCAATACTGCAGCAATTTCTGGATAAAAAGCGCTTTTCTGAAATTGTTGATTATTTTTCTGTGAAAAAATAGTGCACTATCGAGCTTTTGACAGCTTCGAATCAAGCCAAAGAATAGTAAATTGCGCTGTTATGAAGATTCTCCCATAATTTTAAAGCCGCACATCGCCATGGGAACCACAACCACAAAAGTTGATCTGGTCAATGTTATTGCCCACAGGACCGGTCTTACAAAAAACGAAACAGAATCAGTGGTTAACTCTCTGTTTGAAAGCATCATTGATTCGCTGAAAGCCGGAAAGCGAATTGAGATCAGGGGGTTCGGCTCGTTCAACATCCGCCATAAAAATCTTCGTCAGGCAAGGAACCCGAGAACGGGGGAGAAGGTGACGGTTCAACCTAAAAATGTACCCTCATTCAAAATTTCGAAAGAGTTCAAAATGGCGGTGAGTGAAAGCCTTAAATCTGATGGCGAGTAGTTTTTCCTCATCTCAAAAGTTCAGTAGTGGTGGCCCCCCGCAGGAACGCCTTTCCGGTTCGGTCGAGCGGGTCACCTTTCACAGTGAAGAGTCGGGGTTCTGCATCCTGCGGACAAGGGTAAAAGGGCGTCGTGACCTCGTGACCGTTGTTGGTTCAGCCGCATCCATTGCTCCGGGTGAATATGTTGAGTGCCTTGGAAGCTGGCAGAACGATCGCACCTATGGTCTTCAGTTCAAAACGACGCAGTTGACCGTTGTGCCCCCCAGCACCCTCGAGGGAATTGAAAAATACCTTGGTTCCGGCATGGTCAAGGGAATAGGGCCCCACTTTGCCAAGTCGTTGGTTTACGCCTTCAAGGAGGAGGTCTTTACCGTCATAGAGGAGGAGCCGCAGCGCATGCTCCAGCTTCCAGGCATTGGTCAGAGAAGGATGGAGAAGGTGACAGCCGCCTGGGCTGACCAGAAGGTGATTCGCGAGATCATGGTTTTTCTCCAGTCGCACGGGCTCGGTACAGGCCGCGCCGTAAGGATCTTTAAAACCTACGGCAATGAGTCGATCATCAAGGTAACAGAAAATCCTTATCGCCTCGCTCTTGATATTCACGGTATAGGCTTCACAACCGCCGATACCCTTGCCAAACAGCTCGGTATTGCGCCCGACTCTCTCATTCGTGCACAGGCAGGCGTACGTCACGTCCTGCAGGAGATTTCCGGCAACGGTCATTGCGCAGCTCCATGGTGCTCTCTTATAGCTGAGGCAGCCAAACTGCTCGACATTACTCCGGAGATCATCGAAAAAGCGATAGGGGCGGAAGTTGCTGCCGGGAACCTTGTTTCTGAAGAGATCAACGGCACTCCGGCACTTTTTCTGACACCCCTCTACCGCGCTGAAGTGGGCACGGCCACCAGTCTCAAGAGGCTGATCCAGGGGGAGCTACCGTGGGGAGTGATTGATGCCGAAAAGGCAATTCCATGGGTAGAAGGGAAGAGCGGACTCACCCTCTCCGACTCCCAGCGGCGAGCCATAAGCCTCGCCTTCTCAAGCAAGGCTGTGGTCATTACCGGCGGACCCGGTGTGGGAAAGACCACTCTTGTCAACAGCATCCTGCTCATGCTTCAGGCAAAACAGATCAGGGTCACCCTTTGTGCCCCGACTGGAAGGGCGGCCAAACGGCTCTCCGAATCGACTTGCCTCGAAGCCAAAACCATCCACCGCCTGCTGGAATTTGAACCTCAGTCATTTGGCTTCAAACGAAATCGTGATAACCCGCTCGAAACCGATCTCATCGTCATTGACGAAGCCTCCATGGTTGATATTGTGCTCATGAACCGCCTCCTCGCTGCGGTGCCCGACAAAGCAGCCTTGATGCTGGTCGGTGATGTAGACCAACTGCCATCCGTAGGCCCCGGAGCGGTGCTTGGCGACATTATCCGCTCAGGAAGTATACCAACCGTGGCTTTGACCGAAATCTTCCGTCAGGCCGCCTCTTCACGCATCATTATCAACGCGCACCGTATCAACCACGGAGAGATGCCCCTCAACCGGGAGGGTTCTGCCCTCTCCGACTTCTACTTTATCCCGGCCTCTTCGCCCGAAGAGATCTACCAGAAACTGATTCAGCTCATCACCGAGCGCATACCGAAACGTTTCGGCCTTCATCCGGTGCGGGACGTTCAGGTACTGACTCCGATGAACAGGGGAGGGCTTGGTGCCCGTTCGCTCAATGTTGAACTGCAGCGGGCGCTCAACGAAAAAGCTGAACCGAAAATCACCCGGTTCGGTACCATCTTCGCTCCCGGCGACAAGGTGATACAGACCGTCAACAACTACGACAAAGAGGTCTTCAACGGCGATATCGGCCAGATTGTGAAAATTGACAGCGAAGAGAGCATTCTGCTGGTCGACTACGATGGTCGGGTGGTGGAATATGAGTTCGGAGAGCTCGACGAAGTTTCGCTCGCCTACGCAACAAGTATTCATAAAAGCCAGGGGTCGGAATACCCGGCGGTCATTATCCCTCTCGCCATGCAGCACTACACCCTGCTGGAGCGTAATCTGATCTACACTGCCGTTACCCGGGGCAAAAAGCTGGTCACCATTATCGGAGAGCCAAAAGCGCTCGCCATGGCCGTCAAAAACCAGAAATCAAACAACCGGATAACCAATTTGACCGCCCGGTTAGCCACTGAAAAGAGGAGTGCCGGGCAGTCAGAAGGCGAATAGCTTCACGTGGAACATTTCACAGCGACTTCGGCTGATCAATTTCAATCATCTCAGCCAGTCCTGGAATATCAGCAAGAGGAGCCTCCAGCGGCACCTGCAGTGCGTTATTGGTGAGCGCGAAAAGGGTATACTGCGACACGAGTGTGATTAAATCTATCACATCACGGGGCATCAGCAGCAGGGCATGCTCCTCCCAGGCTGGGCGGCTGATCGTTCTTGCTGATACAAGTTCATCGGCAAGGGCAAGCAGGGCATGTTCACGAGGGCAAAATGTTTCTGCATAGCGGCCATGGCAAACGGCAATGAGTTCCGATTCGTTGACACCGAACTCCTGGGCTACGGGTACATGATGTTTCCATACGTAGTTATTTCTGTAAAGAGAACCTATCCGCAAAATCACCAGTTCCTGCTCTCGTACAGTGAGTGTCATGGCCAACTTTGCGGTTACCCAGTAGTCGAGAAACGGGCCAAGAATCTCCGGACTGTACATAAGCATACCAAGAACGTTGTGCGGAAATCCATTTCCTTTTAGTCCATCTCCCGGGATTTTTGCAAGAGTTGCCTGCCATTCCGGTCGCAGCTCTTCAGTGGAAAGTGGCGGGATACGGGGTGTTGGCTCTGAGGGATGAATGGCTCCCTCCATACTTGGGCTGCTTTGGGAAAAAATGCTGTCAGGTGTCATGATGGTTTGAGTCAAGGTTGGTTGAAAAAGAGTTTTGCTGCAAAATGATCGATTGGGTGGTAATCCATGTTCGAAAACGTCTGGTCAGAGTCGCCAGATTTTTTTCCCCTGAACCAGGAGCTTTCACCCGGGGGTAGCAAAAGGTTCCAGGCGGATCGGGGAGAGTTTCAATAACGTTGGCCAGAATTTCATACAAAGGCGATAACGGGAGACTTTCAGCAATGCCTCGCTCGGTTATCAAGACGGCCATGGGAATGGCGAACATACGAGGATGGGCAAATGAAACAAAGCCGTCACCGGCATTACAGAGTCCCGAGTTTTGAAAATGGACCAGCTCAGGACGGCCTGTGGCAAAATAGACTCCTGCTGCGATGCCTGCCAGATTTCCTTCATGGGTGGTAGCCAGCAGATCAACATCTCCCCGATCGGCCGCCTCTGCAACAAGTTCATGCCAGGTATCGGTGATTGAGCATGGGACAGTAATAATCTTATGGATTTGCAGATTGAGGTATGCCTGCAAAATCTCCTTGTCGGAAGGGCGTTGGGGCTTCATTCAATCACGGTTAATGGTGGAGGCAAGCGGTGTGTGATGTTTTCGCTTTTAGACGACGTTATTTTTTTCGTTCAGGCTCCATGAAATCCGGCGCTCTTTGCATGAGAGGGTAAGGTCGAAGTGCTCAAGGAGTTGTGTGGCCATGATGGTGTTTTTAACCCCTGTCGTGGTGTAACCGTTGATTTTTTTTGCAATCTGAATATAGCATCAATCATCTTTATCGTGGTACACCATGGCGTGCCCTTACTGTAAATAACGGAAAAAACAGTATGATCACGTTTGAATAAAGTATACATTCAAATGCGTAGTTAAATGATATTCACTACAACGGGGAGACACATGCAGGCTCAACCGTACTCTCTTCCATATCCTACGGCACCGCAGTGTAACGACCCTTTCCCAAGTGCAGCACTATGAACCCCGATACGTCCAATTCGCCAGATCGCTCAGAGTTACGACGGCTGGCTGAAGAACTGCAAAAAAAACGGGGGCTCATTTCTGATTCCCCCACATCTAAAGCAGAGTGGCAGCGCATACTCCATGAGCTCTCGGTTCACCAGATTGAACTTGAGATTCAGAATGAACAGCTTCAGTATTCATACGATCAAATCCGGAATGAGCAGAGGCGCTACGCTGATTTGTATGATTTTGCGCCGGTCGGCTACCTGACTCTTACAGCGGACGGCACGATAACGCAAGTAAATCTTACTGCAGCCAAAATCCTCTCTGTTGACCGCTCACAACTTAATGGTGCCCGTTTTGGCAGCTTGATTGCCCCGGCAGACAGGTCAGAGTTTAATAGCATGATAAACAGGGTTTTCCTGAGCGGAAGACACGAGCATTGCGAGGTTATGGTTGTGAAGGGTGTGAGTGAAAAATCCGGCTCACAACAGCGGATATTTCGCCTTGACGGCATCATCAGTGAAAATCTGCAGGGGTGCCATCTTACGCTCACTGATATCACCGATACCAGAGTAGCCGTAGATGAACTGAAGAAAAAAGAAGAGCGGTTCAGAAGCATGTTCGAATATCATTCCGCCATTATGCTGATTATCAATCCCGACAGTGGATTGATTATAGAGGCGAACCGTGCAGCTACAACCTTTTACGGATGGTCTATCGAAGAGCTTCGCACCATGCGCATAGAGGAGATCATTACCCGGACGCCCGAACAGATCAAATTCTTTTTGGAGCAAAGCTGGATTGAAGAGACAAACACACTCCTCTTCCGTCATCGCAGGGCCGACAAATCCATTCGAGATGTAGAGGTCTACAGCAGCACCATTGTCATATCAGGCGAAGCCATGCTTTATACGGTTGTTCATGATATTACCGAACGGCTGCGTCACGAAACTGCCACAGCATTCTATATCTCTCTTCTGGAGGTCATAGATACCATGTCGATACAGCAAATTCTGCAAATGACGCTCGACAAAGCAGAACAGCTTACCGACAGCTCTATCGCCTTTTTCCACTTCGTTGCTGAAGATCAGAGAATGCTTACTCTGCAACAATGGTCTACCAACACCTTAAACCTTTTTTGCAAAGCAAAAGGGGAGAGTAATCATTATTGTGTCGATCAAGCTGGAGTCTGGGCAGACCCTTTACGGGAAAGAAAGGCAATAATCCACAACGATTTTGCCTCACTCCCTGCTCGAAAAGGGATGCCAGAAGGTCATGCGACTGTTATCAGGGAGGTGCTTATTCCCATCTTTCATCAGGAAAAAGTTGTTGCAATACTTGGGGTTGGCAATAAGCTTGGCAACTATGATGAGGATGATGTTACATGGCTTACTATTATTGCTGATGCTGCATGGGAAGTTATCGCCAAAAAGATTGGTGAGGAGGAACGAATACGGCTGTACAATCAGCAACGCTTTACTGAACAACTCGCCATGCACGATGCATTGACGGGTTTACCGAACCGGCGTCTCCTCTCGGAGCGGATATCGCTTACTCTGGCCCAAAGCCGACGGAACAATTGCAGGGCGGCTTTGATGATTTTTGATTTGGACCATTTCAAACCGGTTAACGACACCTTTGGTCATGCAATCGGCGATATAGTGCTCCAGCAAGTGGCATCGCGCACTCTGGAAACCCTGCGTCGAAGCAGTGATTCAATCGCACGTCTCGGCGGCGATGAGTTTGTTGTTCTCCTGCCGCACATAGCCCCAATATCGAATGCTGAAGTCGTTGCGGAGAAAATCCGGAAGATTTTAGAACTCCCATTCGATATTGAAGGACATGCAATCAGTATATCGTGCAGCATCGGTATTGCAGTTTATCCCGATGATGGTGCTGATGAGATAACATTGATAAGGCATGCTGATGATGCCATGTATATTTCGAAAAGCCTTGGGGGGAACCGTGTTACTGTTTTTAAAACAGACGATGAGGAATGATAGGTGGCTGGTGGTGGCGTGACCTCTCCGGTTCAGTCTTTCAGACGAAGTTACTCTTTTCGTTCGGCCGCCATGATATCCAGCCCTCCTTTTTGAGTAAGGACGCTGTCATTTTATAACACTGTTGATCACACATGGAAATTGCACTCTTGGTAATTGTTGTCCTGTTGCTGCTTTTTATTGCGGTACAGACCATCATGAATAACAGCAAATCGGTTGATGGGTCACCAGAACTGGGGAACATGCTTGTTGGTCTGCAAAAAAGTTTGACAACAATTGAGAGTAATTTAAAAGAGGATTTTAGAATAAATCGGCAGGAAATTTCCACTATCGCCCAAGAGAACCGCAACGAATTAAACACAACACTCAAAGAGTTTACTGCCGAGCAGAACGCCCGGTTTCAGGCGCTGAAAGGCGAGCAAAACCAACTCACCGATACTACGGCATCCCAGTTGGAAAAAATCACCGGAAAAGTTGAGCTGAAACTCAAAGAGCTGAATGATCAGGCGAAAGCTGATAACAACGCTACCCGTGAAACCTTGACAAGCGTCTTCAATGCCTTTCAACTCTCGTTTGAGAAAAACGTCAACTCCTTTAACGATTTGCAGCGAGAGAAGTTTGAGGGGCTGGGCAAGAAACAGGATGAACTCGTTCTCAATACGGAAAAGAAACTGGAAGGCATTAGGGTAACGGTTGAAGAGAAGCTTGAAAAAACCTTGAGCGACCGACTGGGCGAGAGCTTTCAAACGGTTGGCAAGCAGTTGATTGAGGTTCAAAAAGGGCTCGGCGAAATGCAAACCCTTGCCCAGGATGTTGGCGGCTTGAAAAGAGTGCTCAGCAATGTCAAGATGCGGGGCGGCATTGGCGAAATCCAGCTCTCGATGCTCCTCGAACAGGTGCTTGCGCCCGATCAGTACGAGGCCAATGTTAAAACCAAACAGGGGAGTAATGACCTGGTTGAGTTTGCCATTAAACTGCCAGGAAGGGATGAGGATAACGCACAGGTCTGGTTACCGGTGGACGCCAAGTTCCCGAAAGATGTGTACGAACAGTTGCAGAACGCCTACGATCGCGCTGACCCTGCTGAAATAGAAACGGCTCAAAAGAACCTCGATTCCACCATCAGAAAAATGGCCCGCGATATCGGCGACAAATATCTCGACCCACCCCATACCACCGACTTTGCCATTATGTTCCTCCCTTTTGAGGGCATTTACGCTGAAGTGGTTCGCAAGGCAAGTCTGCTTGATGACCTGCAGAGGAACTACAAGGTTGTGGTGACCGGCCCAACCACGCTTGCCGCAATTTTAAACAGCCTTCACATTGGTTTTAGAACACTTGCCATCCAGAAGAGAAGCAGCGAGGTATGGAGAGTGCTCGGTGCGGTTAAAACAGAATTTGAGACCTTTGGCGGCCTCATGCAAAAAGCGCAAAAAAACATCCAAACCGGCCTTAACCAACTGGACGACGTTATGGGCAAGCGGACAAAAGCGATCCAGCGCAAGCTTCGCAATGTTGAGTTATTGGATGCCACTGAAGTACAGATGCTCTTGCCGACAGATGAGGTCGCTGACTTGGGTGATGATGAAAATGGAGATTAGTGGATGGATGATCATCGCTTTTTTTTCTTAACGTAACTACAATTCGTAATGTTCTATTTTTGTGAATTTGCGCAGGGCTGTAGGCAGATCCACTGCCGTCTGAAGAGGATTTATGTAAATTCAATTCTTTATAAATAAACAATTTAATTCTTTTTGGCGTGTTGTAAATCTTTGTTGTTAGTTTGCAATAAATATTTCTTGTTGTACATCAGTATTGCTATAAAAAAAGCAATACATACTGAAGTAATAACATAAACACTGAGATTAACATGGCAGAGAGGAAGCAAAAAAAAGAAGATCATCATGTTCAGCAAAAGGGAATTCCTTTGACCACAGCAAAAGAGCTTCCAGCCGGCTTGTACGATCTGCTCCATACCTCGCAACTGCACAAGCGACTCGAAAAAGCGGGCCTGCTTGAGCGTGCCGTCTGGTCAGACTTTGCTGCAGATGCCCGGCGCCTTGTTGCGACCGGCACCAGCAACTCACCCTTCACGCAAATCCTTTTGCACAGCCTTTTGTGGGGAGCCAAAAGAGCCGGCGAAGGAACCCTTGACCACGTCCATCGCTTCATTACAAGCCATCAGGGAGTTGCCCATGATGTGGGCTCGACGGGTGGGGTAGGAGCTGTGGCTTGTCTTTGTGTAAAGGGAAGCACTGGATCAAAAGACGTAAAGCTGAAAACAGCTCTCGCGGAACGGAGTCTGAGTGATGGCCGGTAAGGTTAAGTGACCGTTAACCCCGGTCGTGGTGTAACCGTTGATCGACATAAGAGCGCAAAACAGCGTTGATTTTTGTCTGATAGCCCTTACCCTGTTTGCGGAAAAATTCTGGGTGAGTACGACGGCAACGATTTCCTGCGATCAACTCTAATCAATTTTCCATATCCCGGAAGCAACTGTCGCCATGTGCTTTTGCCGAGCTTCGATTTTTTGTTCATCCCAACAGTCATAGTGCTCAGCAACCGCATTGGTTATCTGAAAGACGCTCTGTTTGTAAACCAGTCGTTTGGATGCGTAATCCCCATTACCCAACGCTCTATTCCGATTGGCTTCAAGAGGTGTCATATTGCCAATACGATACATCAGTCGATCCTGTTTGGATTCTTCGATATAAGACCAAATTTCAGAGGGATGTTCTGGAAGGATATGCTCTACATTGTAAGTAGCACTTTCAAAATCGAAATCCTGTCCAGATTGCTGACGCTCAATTTCAAAAAGGATATACCGCACCACTTTTTTGTTGCGACTGTTCGTCGTGCAAAGCTCCTTTTCGCTGAATGCCGATTTAAACTGCACGTCATCGGGGTAGACCTCCCGTAATGCACCAATAACATCTGTAACACGTAAATAGCTGCCCGCCGAAACCTTTAAGGCGATATCATTATACAATCGTTCCTGCTCATGCGACTGAAAATTACAAATTACATTGTAACGGAATGATACGACCACCACGGCTTTCATCATGCGAGTAAAGGCCGCTCGATCGCGCTCATAGAGGCTTGCATGGCAAGCCATCAACATGGCGAGTGGTTGGCGTACATTGAACATCAATAACTGTTTAAGGCAACGTTTTTCTTCAATGTTCCAAGCAGGATCTTGAGCGTCACGGAGAGCTGCATACACAGCGGCAGATTGATCGAGATCCCAAAGCAGCTCAAAAACCGCATCACGCGATGCAATTCGTTTCCGAATGGTCTTGAAGAGGTCGGCTTTCCTGACCAGCTTGTTTCGGCTATTCCAAAATATCCTGAGAAACTCAGGAAAGCTTTCACTTCCCAATAAACCGGTAATGCGCTCCCAGCGATCCTCCAGAGCCTTCAATTCCGTTTCATGCGTCTCATGAGTACTGATAATCGAAAAGAGATAATTTTTCAGCAGGTCAGTTGCTGAAAGGCGAACACCTCTCGCATTAAGCGTCTCAAAAACTTTAAAAGCATTCAATTCGTCAGTCACCGTGATAACTGTAAAAAAGAGTTTATCCACCAGCCCATCAAGAAAAACGGTCAGCTCCTTTCCACTGGAGGCACTCATCCCAAAGCGGGTTTTCATGCGCTCCTTGAACCAGTTGAACGCTTTTCGCAGTTGGTGCTCTGAAGCGTTCAGTCCCCTTTGTGGCAGTGTTTCAAGCGTCACCAGATAGGTCTGATAAAAACGGTTATTATGGCGATTCAACTCCAGTTTGGAGCGCGACACCAGACTAACGGGGTCAAGGTAGCCGATGTAACTACTCTGAAGCTGTTCTTTGCGCTTGATGTTGTTCTCAGCATCAAATCCTGCCGTAGCCAAATCCTGGAGATGTTGCAATCCAGTGAGGATCATAACACTGATTGTGGTAAGCCGTTGCTGACCGTCAATAATATCAAAGCGCTTGCTGTCGGAAGACTGCAAGACCAGGTAACCCATGTAGTGAGCCAATTCGCTGTCTGCTTCGAACAAGCCAAGAATGTCTTGCCAAAAATCATCCCACTCATCATCCGTCCATGAATAGTCACGCTGAAAAGGGGGAACACAGTAGCTCAAGCCATTCCCCAGCAATTGCCGGAATGTTGAATTGGTTGTATTAAAGTTCATTGTTGCCATTGTTCACTCCTCTTTTGTATCAAGGCTCCTTTTGCTTTTTTGTAACATAGACAGTAATCGGGGATTCACGGTTATGAGAACGATGACTGGCTAGTCTGTTTGCGTGCAGCCAAACGTGTTCGACGAGGCCGGTGCCGTTGACAAGCATACTCTCCAGAATATCCTTAGAGGCATCGGTGTATTCGGTATCGATGATCTCCTTGTAGCGGATTCTTCTGTTGGCGTCAATCATCAGACGGCCGGGGTATATATAAAATTAATTGAACTGCTGAGGTCTCCATACGGATCCGAGTGTATGTCTGGTCATCGTAAGGTCGACACAAGGTACAGACGTCAAGGGATATTTTTCTCAAACAGCACCATCCCTTTTCGTTGAATATATTGAGAGTTATGATGAATGACAAGAATTGTTCCGTGAGCTTTTTTGCTCATGCGTGAGCTCTACCAGGCTTTTGGGAGCATCGTCGGAGGGTTGCCTC
>CAIQGA010000124.1 GCA_903871235.1 uncultured Chlorobiaceae bacterium | reverse complement strand
CTGTCGGTTCGCTACTTAACGCAAACCCCGGGGCCGAGCCCTTGTTCCTTATACTGGCAAAGATACTACGCAGAAGATAGTTAACCAAAAAAATATTCAACATTGTTGGTTTCAGCCAACTATTTGCACCATCTTCTTCGTTTCGACCTGATCAATGAATAGTAGAACTATCAGCATAATATTGAGTTGCTTCAGCATGCTCATGAAGAGCTTCTGGATGAAAATGATAGTTCATTTTTCAATCATGGCCCTTACCTGAGCTAACCCTTTTTCACCATTTATTGGTACGACTTTCCCTGTTCGAATTTCATCTCTCCTTTTTTTAACCTCATCCAAATGGCTTTTCGTTACGAGGCAAGAATTCGAAATTCATGACAACTCGCTTATCGCTTTTTTGAATACTTCGTCAGTTGTGTTTTATGTAAACGGAAACTCTGGTGTCTGCAAAACGATAGAGCCAAGCTGCCGGATTACCCACCTGTCAGCTTCAGTGAATGGCCAGGCATCTACTTTGCTATCGATGTCGCAATATTCGGGCTTCCTGGATTGATGCTTAAGGTTCGATTTTTTGGAATGATGACCAAGTCCATATCATCCATTGGAATGGCACCAAGTAAAGCCTGATCACCCATAACCAGTGCCCCGGCGAACCCAATGCGATTTTTGAAACGAAGTTCAATGGGCCCAACATAGGGAACAAGTTTTTGGCTTCCATTCGCTAACGTCACCTCTTTTTTGTCAATTTCATCCAATTTCATCCGAATCCTGATATGTTCCGGAATACAGAGATGCACTGAGCCTGAGTCTACCAGAGCATCAACCAGAACAGGTTCAAGTTCTGGTTTCCTTGGATTTCTTAATTCCACGTTTGCGTTAATCAGGCCCATTTGTCTTTCTCCTTTAAATTGTTGCTGTTAACCTGACATTGGTTTTGCCGATCTGCATAATCCTGACTTGCATAATTTACCAAAGGATTACAAAATATGTGCAAAGAGCTGCTCCTCTTCACGCTTCGCCATCACTCCCTCCTGCTGGCGCTTTTTTGCGCGGAGCCCTTCTTCGTTGGGGTAGCGATTCATCCTGCAGGCGACGGCCCAAAGCGTCCTCTTTGGCGATCAACGACAAATCCCCGAGCAGTCCGAGAACGCGAAGCACCTGGATGTAGAAGCCCACAGCCACCGACGGGTAACCATTCTCAACTTTATAGAGCGTTGGACGAGAAAGGTTTGCCCTGGCACAGACGGTCTCCATGGAAAAACGGCGGCGAAGCCTCGCATCCCTGAGGCACTGCCCCAGAGCCCCCATCTCTTTTGCCGAAGCGGGGTATAGTGGTGTGGCTCTGCTTGTCATAACGATAACCGTTGTTTGCATTATAACAAGAATTTGTGAATTATCATGACGG
Organism: uncultured Chlorobiaceae bacterium; assembly: GCA_903871235.1. Taxonomy (GTDB): domain Bacteria; phylum Bacteroidota; class Chlorobiia; order Chlorobiales; family Chlorobiaceae; genus Chlorobium. The sequence continues at coordinate 41,335 of CAIQGA010000124.1, read as the reverse complement.
TTATGTCGTTCTTGGCGATGAGTACTTCGTGTATTGCCTTGTCCTGAGACTCTTTGTCAAAGTCAAACCAAACATTTTTTACTATACTTGCCGGTAGCGTTTTTGAATACCTTGCTGCCACCCGAGGCGGGGATCGTTGCAGACCTCATTTTGCCCAATGAGCGGGTTGGGCGAAGTGAGTATTCAGCAAAAAGCACTCGAAGATGCAAAAAAGTTTAAGGATGCAGGGGTCGCCATTGAAACGATTTCACGGTGTACCGGTTTGACCGTTCATATCGTGGAAGGGCTGTAATCCTGGTTTGACGAATTTGAGCAGTAAGCAAAATTGTCTCTTGTTGAGACTCATCTACCGCGTCGCTGGCCAGCTCAAGAGTGGCGACACAAATTTTTTACGAAACGGATGGAAAATCTTCACAAAACGTGGCGAGCGAATCCCCAGCTTCCAGGTAATCGAATAATGTTTTAACTGGAACACGCGGACCAACAAAAATAGAGGGCGCGAATCGGTGGATGCAATTGTTATCTGCCGTTTTCCTTCAACAATTCGTCAAATGTCTCCATTGCCTCTTGTCGATCTTCTTCACCAAGTGGTTCTTCACCTTCGAGCATTTTCATCCATGTCATCACAAAAAGGTTCTTTCCGTGGTTGATCAGTTCTTTCTTAACTTCCTTTGCTTTATCGAGATTCGCTCCTCTTTGTTTTATGTAGGTATAGGCAGTATCGGCAATCCGCCTTATTGCGGCTACGTGTTCTGAGTTCTCTATGTGTTCGTTTTGAAAGAATCTATGTTGCTTTTTCACCAGAGCAATCCCAAATTCTTTAACTGTTTTGATTATTTCTTCCATATACGTCTTTTCCTCAGATAACGCCTAAAGTCAGCGGCGGCGCGCATTTTTTTTGTTTCATCTTCTTTGAATCAGGAAGTTCTCGATAGGTAATTCTTATTAATTCGGAAATCCAGTCTCTATCCTGGAATTTATCTTCAACGAGAAAATACAGTTTAGCCCCGGGATATGGTGGAGATTCAACAGGTTTGCCAATATAGGTTCTTCCCTTGTCGGTCTGTTTCACGAAAAGTTTATTATTACAAATAAGCGCTATCACTTTGCCGTCACAATAAAGGGCATATTCACCAAACATCTTTTTCGCAGTAATAAGCCCTGCGTCGCCCATTTGGTCGACCATAAAATCGACGAAATTTTTATCGGATGCCATTATTTTGTCTCCTCATCAGCTAACATCAAAACCCACTTGTAATTTCAACATAAATGCGATAATCAGATAATGGTTAGGCAACTTTTGCATCCCAATACATACAAGACCTCGCTGTGGTGTGATTTTATATGGTTCTTCTCCATTAACCGCCAACTCCCAATCAGCCATCAATTCATCACGATGTAATTCAATCCATGCTTGCACCAAGTGCTGTTGCTTGCGTGGCAGATTGCCAGCCAGTATCTTATACACCGGGTGGTAAATCCTCTTACAACCAAATCGTAAAAATCCCATTTTCATCAGTCGAAATAAATTTCTTATCCAGCTTTTTGCTCATCACAATCATGTAACCCTCTTGACAGTGCTCTCTTTGCATGTAATCTTTAATTTGCTCGATTCCCTGCAAATGGTACTCTTCGCCATACCACATTTTAAGCTCGACGATGAATTTTTCATCGTTAAAAAGCACTACCACATCCAGCCTTCGTTCGGCACTGGTTTGAGCTTCTTTAAAACTAAAGCCAGTTCCATTGATGATCGGTTTTAAGAAGACTAAAAAGAGCATTCTAAGATCGTTTTCCAGGAATTCGCTGCTTTTCATCAAATCGGATTTGGAATATTTTTCTTCGATCACTTCCTGAAATTTGAGCAAAACTTTTTTCATGTCTAATCTGCCATCCGGTTTTAAATGGATGGATTGCGTGGTGTTTACACTTCTGCCCTCGGTTTCAATCTTGCCAATCAAGTAATTAGAGATTTTCTCTTCGATAATTTTGTTAAATATTTTCACTTTATTCTTGTTGGAACAAGTCAAAATGCCGTGAATTTCGCCCAGGTTAACTAGCGGAATACTCGGATCGTAGGATATTTCGGCATTGCCAAGAATAATTTTTTCTACTAAATTGCTCAACCCCGGATTATTCTCTAAATTCTTAATTACATTATCAAAGTTGGTATTGTTTTTGGTCACCATTAGTATCTTAATCGCTTCAACCACAACCTCTTTTTCCCATTTCTCCGGCTTGATCTCTTCATCAATAATTTTGCATAGTTTACTGACAAAATAAGGGTAGCCGTTGGTGTAAAAAAATAGTTCTTCGGCTATTTGAGGGATGTTCATCTCTGTTTTCGTGCAGTTTACAAAATCAGTTAGCATAGTTTCAATCTCTTTGGCACTGAAACTTAGATCAACTTTGTAGTCAACAGCGATATTCCACGGGCTATTATATTTGGCCTCTTCATCAGGGCGCAGTTTTAGTTTAAGCGTTTTAACATCATGTACTCCGGCTAAAACTACGGAATAAAATGAGGTGTCTCTGCCTTCACTGGTTTTTAAATATTTATCTCTGAGCATGCCTAAAAAGTGCAAAAAAAGTTGATTATTGCTGGATTTATCAACTTCGTCGATCATGAGTACAACTTTTTTACCAAGCTCTGTACATATATCTGTAATTGCAGAAGATAGTGCTTTAAAATTAGTCATTCCATTCGTGATGCGAGAAGTAAAAATTGAGCTTAAGCCAAGTTTTTTTACATAAAATTCTTCTGCAAGATACTCTAAGAAAAACGGACAAAACTCTTCCTGAGATCTAAATGCAGTATCACCAATGCCTTCAAAACTGATTTTTATAGGTAGATAATCGTCTAATTTTTTTAATTTTTCTTCTAAAAGATAAAGAGTTGTTGTTTTGCCGTACTGGCGAGGGCGATTGATGATAAAATATTTGCCGCGATTAATCAAGTCGAGGCTTTCCGCTATTTTATTACTTGTATCAACCATGTAATGCCCGCTTGCAATGCAAGTTCCTGTGTCGTTGAATTCTTTTTTCATGATTAGCTCCAGTGTAATATCTTGCTGAAATAATATATGTTAAATTGCACTGGTCCGCAATAAATAATCGGGTGAGGAATTTTGTAAAAATATAAATTGCAATGATTTGGGGTAGGTGCTTTTAAAAACCTTAATCTGTTTTGATTCCCTCAGTTTCTCGTCTATTGTTATCAGCGTCATATTATATTCCCATGCAGTCGCGGCAATAAACCTGTCAGCAGGGTCATGATGCGGCAACTCAATCAGTCTGCTTTTGATCGCAACAGCATGAGATAAAAGAGCTTCTTTCACAGGGCTGTGTTTCAGAGCTTCCTTTACCCATTCCACCGGAGATGGCATCAGCACAATTCTTTGTTTTTCGGCAAGAATCATTGTCTCCCAAATCGTAATCGGAGAGATGAAAAGCTCGTTGATGTCATTTTCAAGCACTTCCGATATGCTGCGGTGAAGTCGGTGTGTTTCCAGAAGACTCCACAGCCAGATATAGGTATCCAGTAGAAATTTCATTGTTTCAGAACTTCCCATGCAGATATATTTTCGGCAGGTGAGATAATATCTCCGATAATGCGGCCTGTTCCTGCCATACATCCAAGCCATGATTTCTTTTCGGAAAAAGAGAGAGGGACGATTTTTGCCAGAAATTTACCCTTTCTGCATATCAGCACGGATTCATCTGAATGATTCACCTTCTCCAGAATCGCGTTGCAATTTTTCTGAAGGTGAGAAATGTTGATAATTTCCATTGTTGCCTCAGAATTTCAAGTAATGATACAATAAACAGAAAACCAAAAAAACTCTTCACACTACATCGAAGAAGAAATTTCCCGAAAAAGACTGCGTCTGTTTTGGCTTTCTTTATAACCCAATGAACCGAGACTTTTACATAATTAGTTATATGTAAATTTTTTCTGACGTTAAAGAAGCTTTAACATTAGATTCTGGTTTTTACTCATAATCTAACGTACAACATAGAGTCAATAGTTGCAACGGCTTTTCGGTTACGTTGGGTGGGTGAGATACTGTTGGTGTTTTTTTACGCTGGGGAAGTGATTCGTCCTGCAGGCAACTCTTTGCTGAATCCCGCGCTCTCTACGCCACCGTTGTATTGTTTTTGAAAGCAGCACTCTTTTCAGGAGATTGCCGCAAACCCTTCGCTATGGGGCCGATAGGTTGAGTCGGCAATTGGTGCCCACCTCCTCAATCATACCCGCACCGATGCAATCAACCTCTTTTACTGGCGTCAGGGGAATCATGAGGTGGATTTCGTGCTGGAACACAAAGGAAAAGTGATTGGCCTTGAAATCAAAAGTGGCCATACCGAGCATGCTTCCGACATGGCAGCATTTGAGCAACAGTGCAAGCCCTACAAGGTGCTTCTGGTTGGAAACTCGGGGATTCCGTGGCAGGAGTTTCTTGAACTGGAACTTTTGGAGCTGTTTGCGTGAGTAAGCCGTAGACCGTCAATCTTTTTGTTTTATTCAGAAAAAAGCAATATCTACATTGTATAAACAAAATGGAGGTGGAGATGCTCACAAAGGTTCAGAAGTGGGGCAACAGCCTCGCCTTGAGAATACCGAAAACCTATGCGCTTGAGGCCAGGCTCGAAAACGATTCGGAGGTAGAGATCTCTCTTGTTGAGGGAAAACTCGTTATCACTCCAGTGGTCACTATAAAACAAGATCTTGCTCACCTGCTTTCCGGCGTCACAGAAGATAATCTGCATAACGAATGCGATACCGGTGACGCCGCAGGAAAAGAAAACTGGTAATTTTATGGTGTATACTCCGGATCGTGGTGATATGGTGTGGATAGCTTTTAATCCACAAGCGGGGCATGAGCAGGCTGGACGTCGGCCTGCACTGGTTTTGTCTCCAAAAGCCTACAACTCTAAAGTTGGTCTGGTGCTTCTTTGCCCCATTACCAGTCAGATTAAAGGGTATCCCTTTGAAGTGCTGCTCCCTGAAGGTTTGAGCATCAACGGCGCGATTTTATCTGATCAGGTAAAAAGTCTTGACTGGAAGATCCGGCAGGCAGAATTTATTTGCCTGTTGCCAGCAGCGTCACTCGATGAAGTGCTGTGTAAGTTGAATACCCTCTTGGGGTTGTAGATGTGGAGCCTCCTCATAGTTCGTGCGTTTCCAGTATTTCAATCGGAAGAGCAAGAGATGTGAAGCGTGATGCTACGACAATCCCAGCAAACCTTTCACATAGCTGAACTCGTTGCTTTTGACCAGCACAACAAAAAGAATGTAGAGACCAATGCCGATAAGCCACTCTGCTGTTACCCACCATAAAAAGGCGTGATTTTTTTTCAATCCACCCCTTTTTACCATTAAGAAAAAATCATTATGAGTTTAACGAATAATAACAAGCTTTATAATGATTTACAGAAATTTTAAACAATTGTAACGTTCCACTTCTTGCCAGACTTGCTTGCCAGCATCAGTCTGAACTATCAGACTATCGGAATTGACGTGCTAGCCAAACTGACAAGTATGTTAGCCATAAGCCTGCCCGGTTTTGCATTTTCTCCTATTGCTTGTCATGCGTTTCCAAGTCAAAGTGCTTGCGGTCATTCCATATAATTAAGTTTATAACAGATGACTTGACATTGGTACTCGGATAAACTGATTGTCGCAAAGTTAAAATTAACTTCCCTAAATCAGCTTCTTTTGAGGATTTCCCAATTGCTTGTTCCAATCCTTCCTTAAGATAATCTGCATACGCATTAATCCCTTCATCAGTTCCATAGACAGTAAGAAGGGTTGCTATTTCCTGCATTTCAATGCGATTGGCGCGAGCATCAGGATCATTCGTAAATAACTTGTATTTACCGTAATTGTTGGTGGCATTCCAGGCTGGGTCTTCAGACAGCCTGTTCAAAATATCAACACGCTTGGTAGTATTAACGATCATACGTGAATAAATCTCTTGTCTTGTCTTAATGACTTCAGCCGTTCTTTCTAATTCCTTTTGATAAGAATACCCAACTAATGCAGTTGCCGTGCCGATAATGGCGATGACTAACGTAATAAGTTTCTCGTTCATGGGGATCCCCTCAGAATTTGGATTTTAAAATCCGGTAATCAAAATATGACAAGGTAAAGTGCCATTTTGTTGTTAGCGTACAGATTTTTTCGAATTCTGAGGCGCCTCCTTCTATATCCGATTTGTTATGTGAGCTTGTTCTCACATCACTTACCCCCCTGTTTCACATTCGATTGCCGTAAGGTAAACCACGTGTCCGGCCTGTGCAGTTGTAGTAGGAAATAAAAAAATCAGCTAATTTTGGAAATTAGCAACTACCTCTGCCTTGTTTCAAGGATACGTTATTTTATAATGATTTCCTGCGCCTTTTTGAGGCTGTAGTTGCTTTTTTCTACGCTTACTTCCTCCATACATTTGTTGTTGTTGATCGAAAATGGATGTACGGTGTTCGAGTCGATAGCTCCTGCCTTTCCGATCACAGCAAATAAAGGTATGTGAGTATTCCAAACTTGCAGAGACTCACCTTCATACGCGGAAGCAGCTCTCGAATATTTTTGAGACCACTTGGGGCAGTACCATCAACAGTGAAGATGACCGCTGGGGTGAGTGCGCCCGGGTGCTGTCGCAAAAAGATATCAACACTGTTATGAGCAAGCATTGGAGGAAGAGGGGAGAATAATAGTGAGTATTTTTCCAAAAGATTAGATGTGTTTGAAAAAAACTGTGGCGACAAGTGCTTTGCCATCAATCCCTCCTCTTGTTACTTTTTTACGTGGCGCCCTTCTCCGCTGGGGAAGCGATTCATTTTGCAGACGACGGCCCAGCACGTCCTCCTTGGCGATCAACGACAAATTCGCAAGCAGTCCGAGGACGCGAAGCACCTGAACGTAGAAGCCGATGGCAACCGACGGGTCACCGTTCTCAATTTTGTAGAGCGTCGGACGTGAAAGGTTAGCCCTTGCACAGACGGTCTCCATGGAAAAGCGGCGGCGAAGCCTCGCGTACCTGAGGCGTTGCCCCAGAGCTTCCATCTCTTTTGCCGAATGGTGGTCATTGTTTCCAGTGGAAGCTCAATGACTAATCACCCGCAACCTCATGCGGTTACTGTAACAATGAATTATTATTGTCAAAGTACTTAGAAGTCTGTTTTTCATCACAAGTATTTTACTTTGTTTTTTTGTAAAAAATTAATTACACTAAAAATGAGAAGGGGAGGTATGATGCTTTTTTCTGACGGTCTATCCTTGCCATTTTTCCTTTTGCACGCGTTATCCATTCAGTGAGTATGAATGGTGTTGTTATCTGTACAGATCTGTGACAGGCTCTGCCTGATGTCGCATTGAGCTGGGTATACCATTCATTCGATAACCCACAGTGTCATGATTTATCATGCATTAAAGTTTCTTGCGGGCCAACTTGGCTCCTATTTCAAGGGTTTGGAAAAACCTGGTGGCATTGCTGCAGTGCCGACCGTTATACTGCAGAATGTTTCCCGCCAGAGTGAGAGTGACGTGAGAAGTACCAATGATGTTCTCCTTACTTTGGTCAATCTCTCGGAAGAGGCTACCATGAAAAACTTTCCTGGAACATTCGTTGTCAACAGTAATGAGGCACATTACGATAATCCACCGGTCAATATCAACCTCTATCTCCTTTTTACCGTTTGCATTGATAATTACGAGCAGGCCCTTATTTACCTGTCGCACACCATCAGTTTTTTTCAGGGGAAATATTCTTTTACCAGGCAAAATTCAGTGACGACGGTGGATGGCTTGCCTGATGATTTCCACATCATTCTGGATCTGTATTCCCTCACCTTCGAACAAGTCAATTATTTATGGAGTACGCTGGGGGGTAAACAGCAACCCTTTGTCTGTTACAAGGTAAGGTTGCTGTCGATAAGCAGGGAGAGCACCAGAGAGACCCGAGGGGTCATCAAGCAGATACGTATCGACGATCAGGTTAATTCTTAGGGCTGCGAAATTACAAGAGGGCATAGCCACGTATATGGGCATGACGATCACATATAACATCTTGTTTGAAGTGAAGATCTTTCATCACTATTTCCTCAACAAAGGGATGGAGAATTATGAGCGTATGACCGATGATGCCAAGGCGGACATGATGCTGAAGTATGATGTTCGCGAATTTCTCGACATCACGCCGACTCCTGAATGCAGGAAGAACCTTGACCGGCACCATTGCATCTTTAAACAGACCTCCACCGGTATCATCGTAGGGATGAAAGCTGAGGCCAATGAGCTGGACTTCCAGAAATTCAGGCCTTTTCATGATCTTGATGATGATCTGGCTTTTACTTTTCTTATCAATTTGAACGATCCGTTGTTTTTGAATTACACCGCACTGCCGTTAACAGAAAACAGCGGGAAAGCGTATCTATTCCAAAATATGAAAGGATTGCATGCCAGGAAGTTCCCTTCATTATGCTCGCTTCCCGATAAACACGTTAACAGTTATGAATATCTGCCAGGTGATATGGTGATCGACGACCTCAATACTCCTGCAACGCTTTTTACTGCCATTAATAAAAGCAAAAGTGATCCTGCTGAAAACTACGATCCGGCAGCTCATTCCGATGATTGGCTGAGTGAAGAGAAAAGTAAAAAGAAAAGTGATAGTTTTCCGATCTCTTATGCAAATCTGAATGACAGGCATCTCCTGGTTCGTCAGACGATGGCATACAGGGTTAAAAAAGCCGGGATCAAGCCAACAATTGTGGTAATGAGTGCCTTTGGAACCACGGTTACCCCAAAAATCACGTTTATTCCCGAAGTTCTTCTCTTGCCAGGGGAGTTCCAGACCATTCAGGTTGACTTCTGTGGACTTCCGGAAGGATTCTATTCGATGCATGTTGAGTCGAATGATCCTGCCTGCCAGGATGATATTGACTTTTATCTTCTTCAGCAGCAAGTGGCGCCATTTGGAATATTGAGACTGGCTGTCAAGAGTGATACCACGGAATATGACATGCTCCATGATAACTGTATTCTTAGCCCGGCTTATGAGTTGCGTTTCCGCAACAGGGCGACACATTGGCGTTATGTCGGAAAGAAATTCAATGCTTTATCGGTTACTGAAGAAGCGTTCCCGCTTACTCGCTTTGGTTTTATTGAAAATATCACGGTAAAAAACAAGGAGGGAGATTACGAGACAGACCTCCCCAACCCCGAGGTGAGTATGATCAAGGCGGAGGGGCTGACTGTTCCTGCCGAAAAGAAATTTTACTCTGAAATTCACATCCATTAACTCCAACGAAACGAATCCTATGGCCATGACTTACAAAACACCGGGAGTATACGTGGAAGAAATTTCCAAACTGCCGCCATCAGTGGCCCAGGTGGAAACTGCTATTCCTGCATTTATCGGGTACACAAAGAATAGTAACTATAAGGGAATTACACTAGCAGCAAAACCTAAACGGATCAAATCACTTGCCGATTTTGTGGAAATCTTTGGGGCGGCAAGCCCTGCAATGATTCATACGGGCAGTGACGACGGGATAAAGATCAAAAAGGAGAATGGAGAGTTCAAGCTGAACAGTGCGCTTGCCGATCCATTTCTCTCCCTGAATTACCGGATGTATTACAGTCTGCAGCTCTACTTCGGGAACGGGGGAGGGCCTTGCTACATAGTCTCCTGCGGAGCATACAAGGATGATAAGAACTCCGCTTTTTCTGACGATGAAATGACTACGGCGATGACGAATGCATTAAAGGCCTTGAAGAAGGAGGATGAACCCACCATGATCCTCTTTACCGATGCGGTCTCGATTTCTGAGCCAGCCAAGTATTATGGATTATGTACCAGTGCTCTTTCGCAATGCGCCGATCTCATGGACAGGGTCGTGATTATTGATTTATTACACTTGGATCCGACAGCAGTTGTAGAACAAAAGGCAACAGATGTAGCTTTTTTGGACTTGGGAAAGGATTTAACGGGTTTCAGGAACAGGATAGGGATAAATTCGTTGAGCTATGGTGCAGCCTATTATCCCTGGCTGAGGACCTCCCTTGACTATTTCATTGATGAATCCGCCATCAAGATTCTTCCATTGGGTACCGATATTCCAGCAGACACAGTCCTGAGAAAAAATCCTGCGGAAGGCAAGACGACACCCACCGATGATGATGCCAAGAAATCGCTCTATCATGCCCAGAGCTCGATTTATGCCATGATCAAAAAGGAGATCAGCAAGTTCCAGGTTATTTCACCACCATCCCCGGCCATTGCCGGTGTTTATGCGATGGTCGACAGCACACGGGGAGTGTGGAAAGCTCCTGCCAATGTGTCGCTCAATTATGTGAAGGAGCCAGCCTTTAAAATTGATGACGAAGACCAGAGAGATATGAACGTAACAGCGACGGGCAAATCCGTCAATGCAATCCGTACCTTTACCGGTAAGGGGGTACTGGTCTGGGGAGCAAGGACACTGGCAGGAAATGACAATGAATGGCGTTATATCAGCGTCAGGCGTTTTTACAATATGGTGGAGGAGAGCGTCAAGAAAGCGACCGAGCCATTTGTGTTCGAGCCGAATGATGCCAACACATGGGTCAAGGTTCGCGCTATGATTGAAAACTTCCTGATTCTGCAGTGGCGGCAGGGTGCCCTTATGGGAGCCAAACCTGAAGAGGCATTTTTTGTTCATGTAGGGCTCGGAGAGACCATGACAGCCCTCGACATACTGGAAGGCAGGATGATTATCGAGATTGGCATGGCGGTTGTCCGCCCGGCGGAATTCATCATCCTCCGCTTCAGTCATAAAATGGTTGTCTCTTAACCGTAACTTTTAACAGGTGAAAATATGGCTTACAAGACTCCGGGCGTATATATCAAGGAGGTTGCTCTTTTTCCGCCATCGGTAGCCCAGGTGGAAACTGCAATACCGGCGTTTGTCGGGTATACGGAAAAAGCAGCAGATCCCAACGATAAGAGCCTTGCCAATGTTTCGGTAAGGATCAAGTCGCTGGTAGAGTTTCAGTTTTTGTTTGGCGGTGAATATGTTCCCGAAAGCTACAAGGTCGTGATTGACAATGATAATGCCGTGGATTCAGTCAAGCCTGATAAAAGGTTTTATCTTTTCGATGCCCTGCGGCATTTTTATGACAATGGCGGCGGGGCTTGCTATATCGTCAGTGTGGGATCGTATAAGGAGAGTATCGGGTTTGATGCCCTCAAAGGGGGATTTGAGAAGTTGAAAAAGGTTGATGAGCCAACCCTGCTTCTCTCTCCCGATGCGGTTGGCCTTAAGGATAGCAGTGACGACCCTGATCTTGCGAAGTTCAGTGACCTGCAAAAGGAGCTGCTGACCCAGTGCGCCAACCTCCAGGATCGCTTTGCCATCCTCGATATCCTTGAGGGGTATCTGGTTGAAGATGTTTCCAATACACCCATATCCAACTTCAGGGACAAGATTGGCATCAACAACCTGAGTTACGGCGCGGCTTATTATCCCTGGATCATTACCAGTTACAGCTACAATCTCAGCTTCAGGCAACTGCATCTGTACGATAAAAGCGATAATAAGATTGATGATTATGATGATTATGCCAAAGATGATAAGGAGATAGGGTTGATTGCCACGTTAGCGCAGAGTCTGGCCGACACCGATGCTACGATCAACGGTACGGCTTATCTGAAGCCTCTGCTTTTGGAGTACAAGACGAACATAGAGAAATTTGATGAGGACGTGGACAATGCGGATGTGCTGGAGAGTAACATTACGGCTTATCTCAATCTGCTGGCAAGGGTTGTACTCTCCTTCAGCAATGCGGAGAGCCAGTCGCTGGCGGGATCGGCTTATCGCACGGAGATTAATGCAATCAAGGCAGATCACGTTGTGACCGATGCGATAGCTTTCCTTGTTTCGGTGGAGAAGAACCAGGGAACTATTGCAAACACCAACACCACTCCTCCCCGAGATCTTGACGTGCTCAAGACGCTCTACTCATCCCTGGAAAATGGTTGGCTTGGTACCACTACTATATTGAGTGTCACTACCAATAATGCCGTTGATGATATCGATCCTTTGGCCCCTGATTTCGACTCAAGCCAGGAGGGATGTCTCGGTATCATTACCACGTTGAGTCCCGGTACCTCCATAATTCTGAATGCTTACCAGCGTCTGCAGGATGCGGCCCTTCATTTTGAAAAGCAGGCGGAATCCGCTGTTTTTGCCAGTCATGTTTTCTTTCGTGGCGTGCATGACAAAACGCTGGAGTACATGCGCACGCTTCCGCCATCCGGAACGGTTGCCGGTATTTATGCCTCGGTTGATCACTCGAGGGGTGTCTGGAAAGCCCCGGCCAATGTGAGCATCAACTCTATTGTCGGCCCGGCAGTCAAGATTGACAGCAAGGATCAGGAGGATCTCAATGTGCATACTACCGGCAAGTCGGTGAATGCTATCCGTGCCTTTACCGGTAAGGGTACCCTTGTGTGGGGAGCACGGACGCTGGCTGGGAACGACAATGAGTGGCGATATGTGCCGGTACGGAGGTTTTTTATCATGGTGGAGGAGAGTACCAGGAAAGCCTCCGAGCCTTTTGTATTCGAGCCAAACGATGCCAATACATGGGTAAAGGTCAGGGCCATGATCGAGAATTTTCTGATTCTCCAGTGGCGTGCCGGGGCTTTGCAGGGGGCAAAACCCGATGAGGCTTTTTACGTCCGGGTTGGTTTGAATGAGACCATGACTCCACAGGATATCCTGGAAGGCAATATGATTGTGGAAATTGGCATGGCCGTTGTCAGGCCCGCAGAGTTTATCATCCTGAGGTTCAGCCATAAAATGCAGACCGGCAACGGATGATGGCACGAGAAAGCATACAGCGAATTAACGCACAAAAAGGAATAACCTAAAAAACAGATCACTATGGCACAATATCCCATTCCAAAATTTCATTTTCAGGTTCAGTGGGGAGGTACCCGTATTGGTTTTTCAGAAGTGACGGGTTTGACCGTAGAAAATGAGGTGATTGAGTACCGGGAAGGCAGCAGCCCCGAGTACAACAAGATCAAGATGCCCGGATTGCACAAATTCGGGAATATTACCCTCAAACGAGGCATTTTTGCCAACGACAACGAGTATTTCAACTGGCTGAATACCGTCAAACTTAATACCATTGAGCGGAGGGATCTGATTATCAGTCTGCTGAACGAGAATCATGAACCGGTCGTTTCCTATAAGGTAAAACAGGCTTGGCCGATAAAGATTCAGGCACCTGACATGAAAAGTGATGCGAACGAAGTGGCTATCGAAATCCTTGAACTGGTCCATGAAGGGCTGGTGATACAGAATGAATAAGAGGAGTCATGGCAAATCAGGAAAGTTATTATCCGCCGGTTGGGTTTCACTTTCAGGTGGTATTCACTGGTATAGGAAAAAGTGACATCGACACCCGCTTTCAATCGGTCTCTGGCTTGAGTGTGGAACTGGAAACAGAGCAGAGGAAAGAGGGTGGTGAGAATCGATACGAACATGTGTTACCGGTTCGGGCAAAATATCCTGTGCTGGTGCTGAAACGGGGTCTGGTCAAGGATTCCGAGTTGCTGAGAAAATGGTGCAACGACGCTTTCCAGTCGCTCATCATTCAGCCGGTTGATCTGATTGTCAAGTTGTGGAACGAGAAGCATGAACCGCTCATGACCTGGAGTGTGAAGCAGGCTTGGCCGAGGAAGTGGAGCCACAGTGACCTTAATGCTGAGCAGAGTGCCTTGGCCATTGAGACTTTTGAGCTTCAATATAACTATTTCACTCTTTCATAAGAGGAGCCATGCCGATAGAGATTCGTGAGCTGAATATTCGCGTAAGCGTAAACCAGGGTACGCAGGAGAGCAGCCCGTTGCCCGGAGTTATGCAGTCAACTCTTTCTGACAAGGAAGAGTTGATTGCCGAGTGTGTCGAACAGGTGATGGAATTGATCAAACTTCAACATGAAAGGTGATGGCCAACAACGTTTCAAAATTGAAGATCTTTTCCTATCTCGATGCCGAGCGGAAACAAAAGGCTGGTGAACCTATGGAGGTGTTGGTCAATCCTGAAAGCTATTCAAACAAGATCTCGGTGCAGTTTTCAGGGAAGCAGGCTTCGGGAACCTCAGGCATCTTACCAAAATTCAACAAAATAGAGGCCCAGAAGCTCGACTTTGAGCTGCTTTTCGATAGTACAGGAGTGATCAATAACATGAAGAATGGAGTTGAGGCTGAACTGGAGAAATTCAAGAATCTGGTGCTCAAGTACGAAGGCACAATACATCGTCCCCGTTTTCTGAGTCTCTATTGGGGAACGCTCAAGTTCGATTGCTGTCTTGAAACCCTCGACATTACCTATAAGCTGTTCCGGTCTGACGGGTTGCCGATTCGTGCCTTGGCCAAAGTCAGCTTTCTCGGCTTCATGGACGATACCAAAAGGGTAGCAATAGAAAATGCGAGTTCCCCTGACCTTACCCATATCCGTACGGTTATGGAAGGAGACACGTTACCTCTTATGTCGTTCCGTATCTATGGGGATTCTAAATATTATATCGAAGTGGCCAAAGCCAACGGGCTGAACAGTTTCAGGGAGTTAAAAACGGGAACACGGATTTTTTTTCCACCAATAAAGCGGTGATATGGCAGAGGAGAGAATTATACCGACTACCCGTCCGGCCACTGTAGTGACCCCGGTTGTCATGATTGACGGCAAGGAGATCGCCCTGACTTTTCAGGTTGACTCAATTACCGTCCGCAAGGAGGTTAATCGCGTCCCTTGGGCCAAGGTGGTTATTCTTGATGGAAATGCATCTTCCGCAGCCTTCAGTGCAAGCAATGGTGCGCTCTTTATTCCGGGAAAGGAAATTGAGATCAAATGCGGTTACCAGAACGATCTCTTTACGATTTTCAAGGGGATCATCATCACCCATGCCGTTAAACTAAGAGGAAATGCCAATTCCATGCTTGTGCTGGAGTGTCGCGACAAGTGTGTGCAACTGACAGAGGGAAGAAAGAGCCGGTATTTTTCAGGCAAGAAAGACAGCGATATTATTTCGGAGATTATCGGGCTTTACCATGGGTTTACCGCTACGGTTGATGCGACTTCAGTGACTCACAAGGAGATAGTGCAGTACAACTGTACCGATTGGGATTTCATACTGTCGAGAACGGAGGCCAACGGCAAAATTTGCATTGCCGATGACGCGCAGTTCTTTGTAAAAGCGCCCAACCTTGGCCAGTCCTCCATATTATCACTGCAGTATGGCGCCACCATGCTTGAATTCGATGCCGAGATTGATGCCCGGCATCAACTGAAGAGGGTGACCTCGAGGTCATGGAGCTACAGCGACCAGAAAATTCTGAAAACAGAAGGGAGTGATCCGAATGTGCACCTGAATGGAAACCTTTCATCTTCCGATCTTGCCAAGGTCATCGGGCTTGATAATTACCTTCTTGAACATGGAGGAAAGGTGGAAGAGAGTGAGTTGCAGGCCTGGAGTGATGCGTTACTGCTGAAACGGCAACTGGCCAGAGTGCGTGGGCGGGTCAAATGCAGCGGGGTGCACACCGTAAAGCCAGGGACAATCATCAAGCTTGAGGGGATCGGTGAGCGCTTCAACGGAAACGCATTTGTCAGTGGAGTTCAGCATTTCATCGCTGCTGGCGACTGGAGCCTCGATATTCAGTTTGGTATGGATCCTTTGTGGTTTACTGAAAAAAGTGACATTAACGACAAACCGGCGGCCGGATTGCTTTCGGCCTTGCACGGGCTGCAGGTCGGTGTGGTAACAAAGATAGCCAGCGATCCTGATGGTGAAAACCGGATCAAGGTGAGGTTGCCTATTATCAGCGACTCTGATGATGGAATCTGGGCCCGCATTGCCACCATTGATGCAGGAAAGGAGAGGGGCTCTTTTTTTCTGCCTGAAGCTGGCGATGAAGTGATTGTCGGATTTATCAATGATGACCCCCGTGATGCCATCGTCCTTGGTATGCTCAATAGCAGTGCGCTGCCTGCTCCCCTGACAGCACAGGAGAGCAATCCTCAAAAGGGTTTTGTGACCCGCAGCAAGATGAAAATGATCTTTGATGATGAGAAAACGGCGTTCAGTATTGAGACCCCGGCAGGGAAGAAGATCATTCTCGATGAAACCGCTGATATCATCAAAATCACCGATGACCACCAGAACAAGCTGGTGATGGACAGCAACGGAATTGTTATTGAGAGTCAGGGAAAAATTGAAATAAAAGCTCAGCAGGATCTCAAGCTCAGCGGTCTGAATGCTGAAATCAAAGCACAGGTATCCATGAAGGTTGAAGGGGCTGCCAGTACGGATGTGAAGTCTGGCGGCTCCTTGACGGTGAAAGGTGCAATAGTTCAGATCAATTAGAGAGGAGTTTATGCCGGCAGCAGCAAGAGTCTCGGATATGCATGTTTGTCCAATGGTTAACCCCGGGCCTGTGCCTCATGTAGGAGGGCCGGTTATGCCGCCGGGGGCTGTGACGGTGATGATAGGAGGACTGCCAGCGGCGACAGTGGGTGATCAGTGTGTTTGTACCGGGCCGCCTGATTCGATTGTTATGGGTTCCTCCACAGTGTTTATTGGTGGTAAACCGGTAGCACGTATGGGCGACTCCACCGCACATGGCGGTACCATAGTGGCGGGGTGTCCGACAGTGATTATTGGTTGAAAAAATAAGCAATGATAATAGTACAGCAAATGAGTTCAGATCAGCCATTTCTGGGAAGGGGGTGGGGTTTCCCGCCGGAATTCAGCAGGCTATCCAAAAGTGTCGGTATGCTGGAAGATGAAAAAGACATTGAAAGCAGCCTCGACATCTTGCTCTCCACTCGGCTTGGGGAAAGGGTCATGCAGCCAAATTATGGCTGTAATCTGGATGAAATGCTCTTTGAGGCCATGAACCTGACAATGCTCACCTATCTCAAAGATCTGGTGGAGAGTGCTATCCTCTATTATGAGGCACGAATAGACCTTGACGGGCTTGAAATTGATACATCACAGGAAAATGAAGGCGTTTTGCTTATCAGGATTGATTACCGGGTACGGGCGACCAACTCCCGGTTCAATTATGTTTATCCGTTTTACAAAAATGAAGGTACAAATCTGGCTTAGCAGCACATAACGATGGCACTCAATTGCAAACATAATAATCCTTTGCAGCATGACGGAACCAGCCAGTTTCAGCGGTTCCTCAAGGCGCTTGAGCCGGGGAATGTTCCCATCCATGAGTTTGACCTGCGCGACTGGATGCGGTTTGCATGGTACTTTGCAGAGCATCTCAACTATTTCAGCAATACGGACAATCAGCTTCCTCAGGGTAACTGGCAGGATTTCATGAAATCTACGGATGAGATTAAGGAGTGGCTCAGGGATGCGGTTCTTGTTCAAGATGAAAAGTGGATTTCGCAGGAGGAGCGTGACCGCATCATGAAGCGGGAACCAAAGGGAGATTATGAACCTCATCTCGCACTTTTTCTGAGCTTTCTGAAGTTGATGAAATTTCCGAAGGAGCATCTGAACGGTGTGACCAAAAGGCACCTTGATTTTTATTATACGCGGGTGCTGCAACTGGGCAGGCAGCCCGCTGTGCCCGACAGGGTATATATCCTCTTCGAGCTGGCCAAAAATGCGGTCAGGGAGACTGTGCCGTCAGGAAGCAGGCTGGATGCGGGAAAGGATGGTAACGGAAAGCAGCTTTGCTATGTCACCGAGGAAGAGATCACGGTGAACACCGCCACGGTTGCCCTGATGAAAAGCATCTTTCATCAGGATGGCGCTACGGTCAGGTACGCCGAAATGACCAATTCAGTTGACGGTCTGGGTAGTGAATTCAAGGGAGATAATCCCTGCTGGAACGCATTCGGGAACAAAGAGTGGCCAGTTGCAACACTTGGCTTTGCTCTGGCTTCCGCCGTATTGCTTATGAAAGAGGGTAATCGGGAGATCACGGTATCACTCACGCTCAAGACATCCGGTGACGCCGGGTTACCCACTACAGAGCAGTACATGCAGCAGCTCAATGTGTTCCTGAGTGGGGAAAAGGAGTGGATGGCGGTAACGGTAACGGAAGTTACAACAGTCAACAAAGAGAAGCTTGAATTCAAGCTGAAAGTCGATACTTCAGAGAAAGCGGTTGTCCCTTACGATTCGAAGATTCACGGTGAGCGTTTCAGCACCAATCTGCCCATCATGAGGGTGCTGGTAAATACCTCCAACAAGGATGGATACCTGGTCTATGCTGCATTGAGCCGGGCGGTCATCAAGGAGGCAACGATTACTGTTTTGGTAAAGGAGGCCAGGGATATCGCCGTTGAAAACGATCAGGGCAAGCTCGATCCATCCAAACCATTTTATCCCTTTGGTTCTATACCCAAAAAAGATTCCTGTTTTTATATCGGCAGCCCGGAAATTTTCCAGAAAAAGTGGAACTATGTCAAGCTGGACATCAACTGGAAAGACAAGCCAGGCAAACTGTCGACGCATTATTCGGCATATAAAACCACAGATGGAACCACAAATGGAGCACCGAGCCTCAGCGGAACGGCGGTCGTAACAGGTGAAGAGTATTTTACGGTCATCCCTCAGTATATCAAGGACAATAAATGGTCTCAGGGGGGGGGGCCTTTATCGCTGTTCACTTCGCTGATGGAGATCAAACCTGTCTCTGAGACGACAGCCTTCATCCTGCCGACTGTTCCACCGTTGCTCATGAAAAAGGGGATCGACATCAACAAGGCCGTTCTTCAGAGTTATCTGAATCCACCGGTACAGATGGCGGGCAATACGGTTGCAAAAAAGCCGCTTGCTATCTCGGCCAAGTTTGAGTCAGCCCGGTTCAATCCTGGATTTCCCACTCTGGCCACGACTCTTGATCAGTTCAGTCCAGCAACCAAGTCAGGCTATATCCGGCTGATGTTGCAGCAGGGTTTTCTGCATGACCTTTATGTTCCGCTGATGATGCTGTTCATGATCGACAAGTCCAAAATAGATCTGCAGGCTTCTGATGCCAAGCCGCAGGCTTCTGATACCAAGTCGCAGTCTTCTGATGCAAAGCTGGCCAGAGAGCCCTATACTCCGGTTATTGCTTCCATGACCGTGGAGTACCAGGCTACGGCTCAAAACTCATTCGTTTTCTATGAATCAGCTCAACCGAAAGACAAATACGATGACTTCACTGCTCGTGCCATCCAGCTTTTCCATGAGCATCCCTTCGGCCAGGCCGAGCAGCATCTATTTCTGAAGGAGCAATGTGATTTTATCGACCCCACCTCTCAACGCAACATTGCTCTGGTGCCCTCTTATTCTCCGGAAGGTGAATTTTACATAGGGCTGAAGAGTGCCCAGCCATCCGGGCTTCTGAGCCTGTTGCTGGAAGCGGAGGAGGGGAGCGAGGATCCTCTTGCGCCGACCTTCGGCAAAGAGCAGAAAATCGCATGGTACGCCCTTTCAAATAACGAATGGAAAGCGCTGAACAGGGATTTTCTCATTGCCGACAGCACCAACAACCTGCTCCGTTCGGGAATTGTAACATTCCTGTTACCGGCGTCGATCAATGAGAGCAATACCCTGCTCGATTCAGGATACCTTTGGCTGAAGGCCTCCTTGCCGGTCGGGCTTATTCATACCTCGGTGTGTCAGCTTGCAGGGGTTTTTGCGCAGGCTGCTGCGGCACTCTTTGCCGACAATGGTAATGAGCTTTCGCATTTGTCTTCAGCGTTGCCCGCCAGTACCATTGTCAAGATCATCGACAAGCCAGCGCTTATCAAAGGAATCAGCCAGCCATTCGCATCCTTTGGTGGTGTTACAGCAGAAAATGATAACGCCTTTTATCTTCGTGTCAGTGAACGGCTGCGCCACAAGCAAAGGGCGGTAACTCTCTGGGATTATGAACGGCTTGTGTTGCAACAGTACCCATCCGTCTACAAAGTGAAATGCCTCAGCCATACCTCTGCCCTGAAAGAGGATGGCACAGCAAAGTATTGCGAACAGGCTCCGGGCTCAGTTTCACTGGTGGTCATTCCCGATATCCGGAACAAGAACATTTTTGATCCCCTGCAGCCCCGGGCAAGCCAGAACCTTCTCCGCGAGATCGAGAATTTCATTAATAACCTGAACTCGTTGCATATCAAATTTGATGCGATCAACCCCGATTATGAAACCGTTCTTCTTGATTTCAGGGTTAAATTTTATGACAGATATGACGCGAATGCATATCGGAAGGTGCTCAATGATGATATCGTCCGATACCTTTCACCTTGGGCTTTCGGCGATTTTTCAGATATCCATTTTGGGGGGAAGCTGTTCAAAAGCGTCATCATCCGGTTCCTTGAGGAACGCAAATACGTTGATTTCGTATCCCATTTCAAGATGTACCACCGGGTTGAAGGGAGAGATAACAATATGACAGACTGCAATGAGATCACGGCTCGCAGCGCCAGAGCTATTCTGGTCTCTGCCCCTGAACACACCATTGTATTAATTGAAAAAGGGACGGTGTGCTATGAATGAGAGCCAGACCATACCGAAGGAGATCAGTGGCGAATATGGCAAGGACTTCGCATTTCTGCGCGGGGAAGGGATGAGATATATTGAAGAACTTGCCCATACGCTGTGGACGGATTATAATACCCATGATCCGGGTGTGACCATGCTTGAGGTGCTCTGCTACGCCATTACCGACCTTGGTTACCGGATTGCCATGCCGGTTGAGGAGATTCTGGCCAAACCAAAGGAGAACCTGAAGGAGATGCACAGCCATTTTCTTTCGGCCATCCATGCTCTCCCATCCAGTCCCGTGAGCGCTGACGATTACCGACAGCTATTTGTCAGGGTTGGCGGGGTGCGCAATGCATGGATCAGGGCATCTGATCGCCGGATTGTCGCCCAATTCAGGAACCTTGCTCAACCGGGCAGAGCAGAGTTGCACTACAAAGCTTCCGGCGAAATCGTCGCGCCCCAAAATTCCAAAGAGTTTAAACTCCAGGGGCTGAATAAGATACTGTTGGATTATGATGAATCATCACTTTTGACGGATGAAGACAAAAAGCAGGATGAGTCAACACAGAAACAGCTCATTGTAAAGAAAAAGAAAAAGATAGCCCACAGGGTACTCGAGATTTATCAACGTTACAGGAACCTTTGCGAAGATATCGATACCCTGCAGGAGGTGCCGTTGGAAGGAGTTGTCGTTTGCGGCGATATCGATATTGAACCAACAGCCGATCCGGAGCAGGTCTGGGCACAGATTGTTTTCAACATCAACCAGTATCTGGCTCCGGATGTTCCGTTTTACACGCTTCAGGAAATGCAGGAGATGGGCAAGAGCACCGACGAGATTTTTGAAGGTCCCGTTTTCAGTTTTGATGATACCTATACGTATAAAACGCATGGGAACCCGTTCTTGAAGAAGGGATTTATCTGTCATGAAGATCTTGTTAAAAGTGAGCTTCGCACGGAAGTCCGATTAAGCGACATTATTCGCATCATCATGGAGATCAATGGAGTGAAATTGGTGAAAGAAATCACCTTTGGTCTGTGCGGGTGCGATGAAAAAGAGATGGACAAGGTACGCAAGGCCGTAGCCGGTGATAAATGGAACCTGTGTATTCCGTCAGGTCATAAACCGGTATTTTGCACTGATAATTCTGTTCTGAACCTCTGGAAAGAGGTGATGCCCATCGAGCTGAAGAAGGTGCAGGCAATGGAGAAGCTTGATGCTTTGCGTAAGGATCGGAAAAAGGTGATGCAGTCAAAACTGACGGAAGACATCCCGATGCCGGAAGGTGTTTTTCGAGACATCAGCGATTACCAGACCTTCCAGAACCATTTTCCGGAAACCTACGGAATTGGCCGGGTGGGGCTGTCAGAAAGCGCCTCGACACAAAGAAAGTCGCAGGCAAAGCAGTTGAAAGCCTACCTCCTTTTCTTTGAGCAGGTGCTTGCCAACTACTTTGCCCAACTTGCCAACGTCAGTGTGCTCTTTTCAGCCGATAAAACCATAGCCAGAACCTATTTTGCCAATGTAGTCCAGGGAATTGCCCGTGAGGAAAAAATTTTCCATGATTTTGATCACTGGCAGCAGGATGTGGAAACACTGCTCCTGAGCAAAGGACTGGATCCCTATATCACCCGGAAGAACATGTTCCTGGACCATCTGCTGGCCAGGTTTTCCGAGCATTTCAGCGACTACGTCTTTCTGATGCACAGGTTGTATGCGGAGGATGCCGACCGAACCATCATTCGCCACAAGGTTGATTTTCTGAAAGATTATGACAACATGAGTACCTCCAGGGGCAGCGGCTTCGACTATTATAATCCCCGCTCTGCAACGGCGATGCTCGCCAATGTGCCGGGCATGGAAAAGAGGGCCTCCCGCCTGCTGGGATTCAACCACTACAATCGCCATCACCTTTCCGGCCAGTCGTATCAGGTGGTTGAAACCAGTAAGGTGACCGTGCTCGTCAATGGTGTTTCTACACTGGTGCAGCGCTACGGATGGATAATCAGGATGGGAGGCGTCATTCTTTTCGAGAGCGTGAACAAGGCGTTTCTGAAAAAAGCCGATGCTTATGAAGAGTTGGGGCTGGCCAGTCTGCTGGGCTGTGAGCGCGACTATTATAAACCGGTATTGACTCCCGATCGCAAGAAAGTATCCTTCAGCCTTCTTGATACAAAACAGCAGGATATTGCGTTGAATCACAAGAAATATTCGGTATTGGCCGGAGAAATAGATACAGGCACGTATTCCCTGCTTGAAAAAAACATCAAGGCGTCCATCCACTACTTGCTCGAAGAGTTCAGGCTGGAAGGGATGTACGTGGTTGACCACCTCTTGCTGAGGCCCGATTTCACTATTCTGCCGTCAAAGAGTCAACTCTTTTTTCCGGTTTGTATTGAGCAGGATGGTTCTTATTGTTCTCCTCTTGACCCTTATTCTTTTCGGGTTACCGTGGTGTTGCCCGGTTACAGCATGCGATTGCGAAACAAGTATTTCCGGCAGTTCGCTGAACGACTTATTCGCATGGAGAGCCCTGCGCATGTATTGCCACGCATCTGTTTTGTCAATGAAGAGTACATGAAAAGATTTGAAGATGCCTATACCAAATGGCTGAATGGAAGGCATAATTCCCCGGATCCGCTCAAGCAGGTCACCGACTCGGTTCTGATGGAACTTATCACGGTGATTGAGGAGATGTTTACCGTGTATGAGGAGGGGCGCCTCACCGACTGTGATGATGACACCCCGGAAAAGAACCCCGTGGTGCTCGGCAGTTCGCGATTAGGGTCACTCGAAAGCGATTCACAACCAAGCTAGAAGAGAACAACTAATGTTTCGGGGAATGTGCACTGAGTGCTTAAACAGATTATCCAGTCAATATAATATTACGCAATATGGAACTTCAGCTCGAGATACTAAACCGGGAATACAGCCGGTTTGTCAAGGATCAGGTGCTCACGGAAGTACAGTTGAATGAGATTATTGATGTTTTTGAAGACCAGCATCGGCTCACTCGTACTTGTCTCATTGGTACCGGGATTGTTTGTGGCCTGCATCTCAGGCTGAGTGGACATATCGTTACCCTGAGCCCTGGAGTTGCCGTGACCACAGATGGGGATTTGCTTGCAATCCCGGCAGCCATCTCGCACAAATATTTCACCAACTATGTGCCGCCCGATAACGGCCATTATGATCCGTTCTATTACAAAGAGAGCGGTGTTGAGAAGATGGTCACCCTTTACCAGTTGCTGACTGAGGAGGAGAGGAACTCACTCAACAGCGGGAGAACAGTATATGAGGTCAACAATCTCAGTACCATCATCCATGACTGGGTAGCTGTCCTCTATCTGGAGTATTACCTGAAAAACCCGGAGAAATGCACGCCCACCAATTGTGACAATATGGGGATTCGTCAGGTCTCCAGGCCGAAGGTGCTCGTCATGTCCAAAACTGATATGGACAAGGTCATTCACAAGGATAATGACGAGACCATCGGGGATGACATCTATCTGAAATACCATGAAGCCTATGACAGCTATTTTACCTTTCCGGTTCTTCGTGCCAGAAGAATCATCCTGAACAGTGCCAATACCCTGACGAGCACCACACTGGCGGGTACCTACTTTACTGCTGCCAGGAATGGATGCACAGCTCTATCGGAGGCCATCAAGAAGCTTTACACGGCATTCCGCTTTCTTATTGACAAAGGAGGGGTGATCAGTATTGATACCCTGACCGGTCAATTGACGACGCTGCTTTCCACCGCGACCAATACCCTCTACGGCCAGTACACTTATGATTTTTACAAGGATGTTTTGGTTGCATACAATGAGTTGAGGGAGGTGCTGTACAACGTTGCGTTTGAATGTTATCCCAATATTTATGCGTTTCCCAAGCACGTCATGCTTGGTGCGCCAAATATCGCTTATGGCCCCCAGCCGTCCGAATACCGTCATCAGTTTTATCCCTCTCCGGCCGTAAGCAAGAACAAGGTGCAGGTGAATGTCGCTATCGGGATGCTTAACCGGTTGAAGCTGCTTATTGAAAACTTCAGCCCTGAAACCGTCAGCACTATCAAGATAACTCCAACCCGTGATTATGACCAGCCTCTGGCTGAGCGAGCTATTCCCTTCTATTTTAAAAACATATCATCACTTTCAAAAGAGTGGAACTACAGTCGTACCCTCAAGGCGCAGGATAAGCTGAATCTGTCATATAATGCCGATAAATACGATGCGCCTATCCGTGATGAGGCACTCAATCCGCTTGACTATGACATTGATCCCTATAATTTTTTTCGTATTGAAGGTCATATCGGCAAAGATTTCAGCTCGGCACTAAAAAATATTGAGGAACTCAGGGCATCCAAAGGGGTACCCTTCGATGTGGTTGCCTTGCGCCTTGGTGATGTGAAGCTTTCTGATATCAACCTCGATGATTTTGACTGTTACTTCGAAGACCTGAATACGATGCTGCGGGCTTTTCAGGCTGAGATCAACTGCCTGTTATCGGATGGGGCCAGATTTTTTTCCGGATTTACATCGAAGTTAGAACAGCCACACATCGATATTCAGCTTTATCGAGCTGAGGGAGCCTTGAAATGGGTCATCGATGATAATCTGGTTAAAGCGGAGAGTGCCACAAAAGCAAATGTCAGGAAGGTGGTTACCTCGTCAACCGAGGCCGATCCGGTTCAGGCGAGTGCAGTGAACGCCAACATTTCCAATCAATCCTTCAATTTTTGCGATTCACCCACCAATGCGGTTTTTGCCGTCAATCGGATCGTCACGACAAAAATCGATCAAAATCCGGATACATTCGGAAAAAAATATTTTACCAAGGCATTGGAGAACGAGTCGGTTTCCGTTGATGAGTTTATGGAGAAATCGCGCAAACTGGCCAGCCTTGATACTGCTCCCGATGTTATCGCTTTACTGAAAGACGAGAACGAGAACTTCGTACGCTTTGAATACCCGATGCAGATTATCGGACACCTGAATTATATCCAGCGGTTCATTCCAGCCTATATCGGAGATATTAATGATACTCTGATTACCGGTTACAGGGAGTTCAGCCAGACTTTCTGCAAGAGGCTCAAGGTCATGCGCACAAGGCTCGAAGGGTTTTTCACATCAGAAAAATACCCTTCAAGGGGTTATGAGAGTAACTACCTGAATATGGTGGCAAGGCTTCAAGGATTGTGCTGTGGCAATGAGAAGCTTGAAGTGATCATGCGGGAGATTGAAAAGCGCAAGGCAGAACTTTTGCAGCGTATCTCTTTTGCCCGGTACGCAGAGCAGCATCCTGGCCTTGAACACAAGTCGGGTGTGCATCGCGGAGGCACTTTCGTGCTTGTTTATGCTGCGTCCCCGACTCCCCGAACAAGTCAGCAGCTTCCTGGTGAGTTACGGCCCAAAAATATCACGACGGGCGCCGGACTCTTTACAACAGGAGAGCTTACCGCCCAGCAATACAGGGACACGGATGCATTTGCTCATTATATCGTCAGTAATGAAAAGAGTCTTGATACAGAGGTGGAGCTTTCCAATTTTTTCTCTTTTCAAAAAATAAGGTCAGGAAGCCCTGCTTCAGAGAGCCTGATTCGGGAGTTGAATACAAAGATCGCCAATATCCGTCAGGTATTCTGCCGTGACCTGAATTCGCCAGTGCCGGATATTGTGATAGCTGACTTCTGCCAGCCCTATATCTGCTGTTCCGACTGTCCGCCGGTGGCTTTTATTGTACCGAAGGAGAAAAAATTATTAGCCTTGCCAGCCAGCACTGTTTGCTATAACCAGCAACCAATACCTTTCAGCCTGTACTCTCCGAAAGGAGCGGTGATTGCCTCACCGGAAGCTCCAGACTCCATCATTGCGGGTGACAAGCCCTCCTTTGATCCCTCTAAAGTCCTGGATGACAAAATTGGGCAAACCGTTACCTTTACCCTTGACGGAGCGTTGACTGACTGCACCATCATCGTGAAAAAGCCGGTTGATATCCGACTTGACTCAAGAATTACTGATAGCGGAGATGGTAAGTTCAGCGTTGAATTCATCAATAAAACTGACGAGACACCTGGCAAGAATACCTATCTCTGGAGATTTAATGGCGACATACGTGATGTTACGAAGTCAGATCTCTCTTCATTCACGTTGGAATTCAGCAGATCAGAGCTGAAAGCGCAAGGAATCAAGACGATCCTGGCAACGGTTACCATTCCAGGTGATCCCTGTGGTTCCTCGGAAAGCCTCATGGTTGATGTTCCGGCACAAGTCGTGGTCGATACATGCAAGGATTTTGTGCTCCATTTCATTGAGAATAAAGCCGGGGAGTTGAAGATAGATAGTCAAACGGTCATTAATTTGAAGAATAGATTGTTATCGGATTTATACCAAAATGCCATAATTAGTCTTAATGATGCGAAGGCTGCGGTCGGGAACAATGATCAAAATCAGAAGGCCGCTTGCATTGAAATGATCGCTAAACTTCTCGACAAGATCTACCAATTTCGGTTGACCACCGATCAGCAGGAGGCAGCAAGAGTACTGGAAAAGTTGCTGCGTGTATTGATGATGCTCATGCTCAATCTGGTCAGGTGCGACAAGGAGATCCCGGGGCCAACTTTTGAGATCATTATTTCCAACCTCTCTCAATTTAATGAGTTATGGGAGACGCTTATGAATAGCTACCCGCAGCTCGATTTTGGTAATGTTCTTGAAAAAGATATCAATGATTATTCTTCTTCATTCGCTTCACAAAATCAAGATTTGTTAAGAGTATTGGGAGGGATCATAAAAATTCTTTCCAGGTTTCCGGAATCCTGATGGGTAATGAGCGCCACATCATTCATCGCGTCAATATCACTATCGATGCGCCTGACGAGAAATCTGCAAAACCCTTGCAGGACAAGGCACTGCATCTGTTTTACCATAGGATTCTTCCGGATCTGGAAGGGTGGCTTGATAAACAGCTTTCCGGTGCTGTGACCATCCGTCTTGACCGGCTTGACCTTGATTTGCAATCTCTTGACCCTTCTCGGTTTGATGCAGGATTTTCAGAATTGGCGCTCTGCTCTTTCCGAGAAAAGATAGAGCTGTTGATGACCCCGATCCCGGTGAAAAATGCTGAAAACACAGATGTTTCAATTCCTTCTATCTCAGCCGAAGAGAGACTCTTTGAGTTTTTCCTCTTTTTTCTTGAAACAGGCAGACGGCCCTGGTGGAGCGGCAATTCGGACGATTTATTGAAGGAGGAGATGCTCATGGAATTGACCCGGTGTATGCATCAGGAGAGAATTGATCGCCTGATTGGGTTGTTCAGGACTGAAAAAAGGGCCGTCGAGCGATTGGTCAAGCAATTTCCCCGGTGGTTTGTCATACAAATTACCATGTTCTTGTTTCAGGGAAGGGTGAAACTGGAGTTGGAGAAGGAAGAAATCGCTCTGCTTCTTGATAATCTCCTGATGCAATTAAGCCCTGAAGAACGGCTCTCCTTTTTTTCGGCATCCGGATTGCCGGATGCTGTTCTGCAAAAAATCAATCAGGATGTGCATGATGGAAAGTCGGGTTACTCCCCGGAAGAGTTTGCTTTGCCGCTTGAATATTTTCTGAAGCAGTCAAGCCTTGAAGAACGGCTCTCCTTTTTCTCGGCGTCTGGATTGCCGGATGCTGTTCTGCAAAAAATCAATCAGGATGTGCATGATGGAAAGTCGGGTTACTCCACGAAAGAGTTTGCTTTGCTGCTTGAATATTTTCTGAAGCAGACAAGCCCTGAAGAACGGTTCTCCTTGCTCTCGGCATCCGGATTGCAGGATGCTGTTCTTCTCAGGAGCCTGTGTCAACTGGTCAAGGGTTCAGAGCCTGTTGACAGCAAGAGCGTTAAGGCCATCTCTGCGGCAGTACACTCAGAGGCGCAAGAATTGAAAAAAAGATCAACGCCACCGTCTGAAAAACATTTAGGAAAGAGCAAGAGCCGGGAAGGGGAAGAAGATGGAATTTATGTTGATCACGCAGGGCTGGTGCTTTTGCATCCTTTTATGGAGAGCTTTTTTAAGGAATTTGATTTGCTGAAGGATGGTAGATTCAAGAATGAAAGATCAAGGAACATTGCCATTCACCTTCTCTGTTTCCTTGCCACTGGAGAGGACTCTCCTGCCGAGCATCTGTTGACATTTGAAAAATTCCTTTGCGGCGCTGAGCTGGATGAACCTGTTGAGCGCTTTGTAACCGTTGGCGAGTCCATGAAAGATGAATGCGAAACGCTCTTGCAGGCGGCCATCGGGCATTGGAAGGCTCTGAAAAACACCTCGCCTGACGGCCTGCGTGAAGGGTTTCTTCAAAGATCCGGGAAACTGGTGCTGGACGATTTCCAGAACCGGCTTGTGGTTGAAAACAAAACTCACGATGTTCTGCTGAGCTTTCTTCCCTGGGGTTACGGGATTATCAAGCTTTCCTGGCTGGAGCGTCCACTGTTTGTTGACTGGTTTGCATAAACCTGCATCTGCATAAAAATATGAAAGAAACGGTTAAGGCGCCTCCGTCCAACAGCTCTCAGCCGAAAGAGATTTCAGGCAAAAGGGAGCAGTTTTTTTCGTCTGACAAAAAATCATCGTTTTTCAATGCTCAGGGTATACAGGCAAAACTGAAAGTTGGTGAACGTGGAGATCCATACGAGCAGCAGGCTGATGCCATGGCCGACAAGGTCGTGAGTCAGTCGGCCCCACCAGTGTCGGCGCCTGCAACCAAACCTGGTGAGCAGGAAGAGCGGCTGAGCAAAAAAGAGGAGCCCAATGGCGAGCTGGAACGCGATATTCACCGCAAACCCTTTTTTGAGAGTGACGGTGAGCAGAACGCCAATGTGCAGAAAAAGGAGAAAGAGGAGAGCGGGGCCGCAGAATCAAGCAATATTGAAAGCCAGTTGCAGGCATCAAAAGGTCAGGGTTCCCCGATGGACAACAAGACGCGGGGCGAAATGGAAAGCGGCTTCGGCAAGGATTTCAGCGGTGTTAAGCTCCATACGGGCGGCGAAGCTACCCAGTTGAGCCAAAACCTGAATGCCCAGGCTTTTACGCACGGAAGCGACATCTATTTCAACGAAGGCAAATACAATCCCGACACCTCTTCGGGCAAACACCTTCTTGCCCATGAACTGACGCATACAGTGCAGCAGCAGGAGGGTTTGCAGAAGCAGGTGCAGAAAACAGGAAATCCGCTGTCCGATAAAAAGTCAACGATCGACTTTAACGAAGATATTGTTATAGGAGAAACACTTTATCTCCCCAAATTCAGAGAGCGAAATAGTG
Organism: uncultured Chlorobiaceae bacterium; assembly: GCA_903871235.1. Taxonomy (GTDB): domain Bacteria; phylum Bacteroidota; class Chlorobiia; order Chlorobiales; family Chlorobiaceae; genus Chlorobium. The sequence continues at coordinate 11,485 of CAIQGA010000124.1, read as the reverse complement.
GTAAGAATGTTGCCCCTGTCACCCGTACGAAAAACTACAAAAGGACAGTTACAAACCAGAGCGCAGAATGGGAGAAGAAGGTTGAGCCCAACGTTAAGAAGGGGGTGGAAAAGTTAGCAGAAAAAGCCAAAGCCAAAAATGCTTACAAAGAGGAGGGCGGCTCCTTTTGTTACTACCTGAAATGGGGCACATTAAAGCTTATCGGCACCCAAAAGACCTTGGCTGATAATGCCCTTGTCCCGACCTGGAGCAGGGATGGCAAAGCCTCAGCCTACGATGTTGATCATATCCAGGAGTTGCAGATCGGTGGTACGAATACACCTGACAACATGGAACTGTTGAATATCTCGGCCAACCGTTCCGCAGGAGCGTTACTTGCTGGTTCAATCGAACGGCTTGTCAACAACTTTCTCGCTTCAGAAGATGCAAAAAAACAGGCTCTTGATAGTAAGCAAAAACTTCCTGCAATAGAGGACGCAAAAAAAAAGTATAAGATCACCTTTAGCAATATCCAGTTCAATGATGCTGAAGCAAGATTTACAAAAGCATCTTTTGCGGAGTATTACTGGAAATTGGATGAAATTGAAGCAGGAAAGCATCTTGAGCATTTCGAGCCGATGGAAACGAGTGATATGGATGCAATAAAGGGAAAGGACGGTGACGAAACCATATATACCTCGCCAATTGGAGGTACGGCAATGAAAAAGGCGGATATTCTTGCTTTAAACAACAGTAACCCGCAGATAAAGTTTGAGCCGCCGCAATTCGGAAGCGCAGCCGGAAAAAATGTGGGAGATGAAGTTGGGAGTTTTGAAGCTAAGTTCAATTTTTATGGGAGTAAAGGAAAAGAAAAAAAAATTAAAATCCCTATCCATAAAATGGACGGTGTTGATCATGGTGGTTCAATACCCAGAAAGGGCCAAAAAGGAAAAGGCGGACTTGAACAACTCCTTGTCGGCCTTGAACTGCCGGGCATGAGCCCGGTCACGGTTGACAGTGCGCAGTTTTTGAAGGATAAGGGATTGGCTGTTAAAGGAAGGATCCATCCGACCCTGGATATTATCAAAGGAATCGATCTGGATTTCTTCATGGAAGGCGATGAGTTCGGCATCAGCAAAACCATCACTGCTGGGGAAATCAAGGTTCCGCCGCCATTCAAAATCAACGATGCCCTGCTTACTATCGGCGCTGGCAACAAGGGGGTCTTTGTTGAAGGTGACGTATTCTTCGAGATCAGTAAACTCGGTAAGGGGCAGATCTCCGGCCTGGGAAAGAGCAATGGGGATTTTGGTATCAAGGGTCGTTTTGATTTTGACCCGAAGCTCTTCAAAAAAGGTGCTGCTGGCATTGAGGTAGAGTACAACAATAAGGATGGATGGTCGGCCAGTGGCGTGCTTCAAATTGGTAACGGCAGCGTCAAAGGAATCAACTCGGCAACAATCAACGTTGCTTATGCCAATAATCTTCTGGAAGCCAACGGAACAGCGGAAGTTACTCTGAAGGGAGTCAAGGATGTAACGCTGAAGATCAAGTTCTCTGAAGAGAGCTCGGAGATTGAAGGCAGTGTCAAGATCGGGAAACTTCCCGGAATCAAGGATGGTGAAGGCAAGCTAAACCTCATCAAAAAAGGCGAAGAGTACGATTTCAGCGGCAAGGGCAAGATTACCCCCGATATACCAGGAATCGACACACAGGTTGACTTTGAATTCCATAACGATATTTTCCTCGTCGATGCCAGGGCCTCCTATGAGAAGGGTCGCCTTAAAGGAAACTTGAACATCGGGATCACCAACCGGGCCATCAATGCCGAGAGCAAGCCTACCGGTGAAGCCCTTCCGGACTACAAGGTTTACGGCAAAAGCGATCTGGAGTTGAAGATTACCGACAAACTTGTGGTGAACGCCGGGGTAACACTGCTGGAAAACGGCGAGATTGAAGTCAAGGGCGGCATCAAGCTTCCGGAGAAGCTGGAGGTTGTGCCCAAGCTTTTCAGTGTGGAAAACAAACCCCTCATCACCATTCCACCGATCCATATTCCGCTGTTTGGTATTCCTTTGGGGGTGGCTACCATAGGCATAGAAGCGGTGATTACCCCCAGGCTGGAGGCCGATGTTCAGATTGGGCCGGGCAGCCTGACCAAGGTGGCTGCTGAGATTACCTACAATCCCGCCCACCCGGATGAGATGTCGATCACCGGGGGTGCCGATTTTGAATTCATCGCTGAGGCGGGTATCAGGGCCGGAGTTGACTTCGGGCTTTCAGCCAGTATCGCCATTGCCTCACTGACCGGCGGCATCAACCTTTCAGCCTTCATCAAAGCGGCAGCTAAGCAGCCAGTGTTTCATACCGAGGTGAAATATTCGCCAAAAACCGGGTTTGAGCTCAACGGGCTTGTCAATGCCAAGGTAGCCGCCATTCTCGGTTTCAGCGGCGATCTCTTCGTCAGAGCCTCGGCCGGAGTGTGGCCACTTGAAATCTCGAAGACCTGGCAATGGCCGCTTTTCAAGAAAGAGATTGATACGGGGCTGGAAATTGGTTTCGAATTCCCGTTGGCTTATAAGGATGGCAAGGCGGATGTTGCATTTGAAAACCTCAAATTCACCTATCCCAGTCTTGATGATATGACAAAAAAGGTCAGGGAGCAGATTGTCGATCCGCTGGTCAATGAATTCTAAACTTAAACAGTGCTGCTGTGATGAACGAAGAGATGAAGAGATTACTGAAAGAAGGGGCTGCGCTTCACCTTTCAGGGAATTTTCCGGAAGCTGAAGAACGCTATCGACAGGCTCTTGAACTTGATCAGTCCAGCGCCGTGGCCCACAACAACCTGGGCTTTCTTTTGATGCAACTTCAGCGTTTTGGGGAGTCCGAAAAGGAATACTTTCGCTCAATAGAACTCGACAAGGGCTATTCCACCGCATATAGCAACCTCGGTCAGCTTTATCTGCTGATGCAGCGATGGGATGAGGCTGAAGAGGTTTTAACAAAAGCCTTATCGCTTAATGCCGATGAATTTTATGCTCATGAAAGTCTTGCCAAGCTCTTTATGTTGAAGGGAGAGAGTGAGAGGTCGGAGTATCACTGGAAGAGGAGTTACCTTATCAAACCCGAATCGGGTATTCTTTTGAATCTGGCTTACTCTCTGATTCAGCAACGGAAACTGGATGAAGCGCTCGAAGAGTTGAATCGAGCACTTCCACTTGAAGAGGAGAACCCTCGACTTTATTCACTTTTGGGCATTATCTATTTTGTCAAATATGATTTTGGCTCGGCAATCAAGTGCTTCAAGCGGGCGCTGGGACTCACGCCGGAGGATGCCGAGGTACGTCACAACCTGGCAATGGCCTATCTTAAAACCGGTCAAAGCGAGGAAGCTGTGGCTGAGCTTCGCCGGATTCTTCTTCTGGAGCCAAGCCATACTGATGCACGCAATAACCTTGCAGTTATTGAGCTATCGGCTGGTGACGCGGAATCAGCCCTTGAGCATTTCACGATTACTCTTGAGCAGGAGCCGCAAAATTCAAAGGCACTCTATTATAAAGGCGTTCTCATGTTGCAAAGAGGTGATGTCAAATTGGCCAAAAGAATGTTGCTTCAAACCATTGAGAGCGACAACGATGACTATAAACAGAAGGCAGTAGAACTGCTGAAATCAATCCCTGAGGTGCTACCATGAAAAAATTTTCAAAACGACCGCTTCAACGGCAGGAACAGCCACCGGTTAAGAGCCAGCAACCATTCTTTTCGCCGGATAACGGCCATTCTGGAGAGGGTGCATTTTTCCAGGCTCAGGCAAAACAAGGTGAAACCGAAGAGCAGGTACAGACTATTCGTAAAGCGGCTTCAGATGAACAGAAAGAAAATACCCCGGCTATCAGCAAAGCCAAAATCGGAGAAGAGAAAAAACAGCCGTTGAATTCCTGACACCAAAAGTTGAAAGCGTTGCGATTATGACCGCTTCCGAAAAAAATGCCCTTGCGGTAACACGTTACATTGACTTTCTGGTTGAGATTTTCAGGCAGCGGTTTAAGCACTCATTCGATATTGGTAACCATCTTCGAAAACGGCTGGATGTAAAAAAGATCGTATTGATAAAAGATGATTGCGAACTATCGACTTTTATTTTCAGTCACCAATAGCACTATGAAAAGGGTATAAGCTTGTTAGAAACGATTTGTTCGGTAAGTCCTAAGTAAAATTGATTGCATAATAATATCAAACTCGGGAGAGTAAAATGTCCGTACTATTAAAAAAAGGTGATCAAGGTTCTGAGGTCACAGAATTGCAAACCTTGTTGATGGATAAAGGCTTTTTGACTAACGAAGAAATTAATGGGCTGTTCGATAACGCAACCTATCAGGCGGTACGGGCTTTTCAGGCGCAAAATTTGGATAAACAGGGTCAACCTTTAGTTGTGGATGGCAAAGTGGGCGATCTTAGCTGGTGGAGCCTTACAAATCCCAAGCCATTGATTGAGACTCATAGTGCTGTTGATTATAAGGTTATGCCACCGGAAGCTATGGGAGGCAGCGCACGGGGAAGAGCAGCTCTGCAGATTGCGATCAGTGAATTAAAATCAGGGGCTGGTGAAGTTGGCGGAAACAATTGCGGACCGTTTGTAAAAAAATATCTGCATGGCATAGTGCCGGAGGGAAATCCCTGGTGTGCCGGCTTTGTGAGTTATTGTTTCTCTCAGCATCCGGCAGGTTCTCCTTATCCTTATAAAGTTGGTGCCCGCGATATTTTGCGTGCATTTCAACAACGCGGTTGGGCCAATAAACCAGGTAGTGGTTATGCGCCAAAGCCCGGCGATATTGTGGTCTGGTGGCGTGACCAGCCCTCAAGCGGTAAAGGGCATATTGGCTTGGTTCATCAGTTAAAAGATGGCTTTTTGTATACAATTGAAGGTAATAAAAGTCCCAATGTGCAGGGCTTCAGTTATGTATTCAGTCGCATGGACAAATTATTGGGATTTGGAGAAGTGCCCGACGCGTAAAGCAGCAAATCGGGTACTGATATTCACCTATGCCCGAGGAGCGGGAGCGTATTTCGAATCAATGTTACTGGCGTATGGTTACCTGATAATTTTTTATCACTATCAAGGTTATCCTCTGGCCAGGCGAATATCGGGGAAGAGAAAAACAGCCTTTGAATTTCTGACACCAAAAGTCGAAAGCGTTGCGATCATGACATCCTCCGAAAAGAATGCCTTTGCGGTAACACGTTACCTTGACTTTCTTGCTGAGATTTTCAGGCAGCGACTAAAACACTTTTTTGAACCGGGAAATATGCCTCCAAAACTGGTGGATATAAAGAAAATCGTATCGGTGAAAGATGATTCTGAACTATCCACCTTTATTCTGGCGAATCAATTGTGCCCCGAGGAGATCATTGTTCTGTTGCTTGCCCTTGCCCCGCATGTCCAGCCGAATTTTTTTGATACGGTCATCGCTCAGCACTTCTCGCAGGTCGGCGATTTTCCACAGATCGGCGGTGTTCGGGGCAAACAATTCCGCGGTTTTTTGCCAACAGGGGAGACGGCATTATTTATTCTGGCTGGAAACAGTCTGCATCAGCGCTTCGACTATCTCAAACTTTTCGGTTCGGAACACTTTTTTGCGCAGAATCGTCTCATCTGGCTGGATGAGTCGGAGCAAGGTGAGCCCCACCTGAGTGGCAAGCTTGTAATGGCGAATGACTACCTTGAACTGTTTGTTCAGGGGAAATTTGTGCGCCCCCGGATGTCGATGGATTTTCCGGCTGAATACATTACCACCGATTTAACGGAAAACGATCTGGTACTGCCTGCAAGTACGTTTTCACAACTGAAGGAACTTGAGAATTGGTTGCGATACCAAGAGGTGATGATGCAAGAGTGGAACATGAAGCGATTGCTGAAGCCGGGGTACAGGGTTTTGTTTCACGGTCCACCGGGTACGGGAAAGACACTTGCAGCAATGATTCTTGGGAAAAAAACCGGAAGGGAAGTTTTCCGGATCGATCTCTCCATGGTGGTGTCCAAGTTTATCGGTGAAACCGAAAAAAATCTTGCACAACTTTTTGAGCGCTCAAAGAAAAAAAACTGGATTTTGTTTTTCGACGAAGCGGATGCTCTCTTTGGCAAAAGAACCAATATTCGCGACGCCCACGACAAGTATGCCAATCAGGAGGTGGCGTATCTTTTGCAGCGTATAGAGTGCCACGATGGTCTGGTTATCCTTGCTTCAAATTTCAGATCCAACATTGACGACGCCTTTATCCGGCGTTTCCAGTCGGTGATCTATTTTCCTTTGCCGCGACTTGAAGAACGGCTTTCGATCTGGCAGAAAGCGTTTCCCCCTAAAAACAGCCTCAACGTTCCGGGTGCAGCAGAACTGATGGAAATTGCAAAGAAGTATGAGATCAGCGGAGCAAGTATAGTTAACGTGGTACAGTTCTGTTGTATTGATGCGCTGGCCAGTAATGCAAAAGAAATTACCATCGGGAGGATCAAGGCAGGAATTGAAAGAGAGTTCCAGAAAGAGGGGAAAGTCTGTTGACCTTATCCCGCCGGGTTACTCGGCGGACTGGAAAAGTACAGCCCTGAAATGGTGCGGCGTAGAGCATCCATCCCGAAATTTCAGGTGCATAACGGCGCTCTCGTCAGTGTACAGCAGCAGCACTCTTTTCAGGAGATTGCCACAAATCCGTCGCAATGGGGCCGATGGGTTGAGTCGGCAATTGGTGCCCATCTCCTCAATCATACCAGCACCGATGCCATTAACCTCTTTTACTGGCGTCAGGGTAACCATGAGGTGGATTTCGTGCTGGAACACAAAGGAAAAGTGATTGGCCTTGAAGTCAAAAGTGGCCGCACCGAGCACGCTTCCGGCATGGCAGCATTTGAGCAACAGTGCAAGCCGTACAAGGTGCTACTGATTGGAAACTCGGGGATTCCGTGGCAGGAATTTCTTGAACTCGAATCTTTGGAGCTTTTTGGGTCTCTTTCCATCGTTTTGATGGGGATGCGAAATCCCGCTTTTTACTGTATATTACCGCAACACATTTCGTTACTGGTTTAAATAGTTATTGTTATGATCAATGAATGCGGCTGCTCTGATGGGCTGACTGACCGTACTCGTTATGAGGAGGTGGTGCTCGATACCATGCTTTACAGTGCACAGCTCAAGGAGAGGGTGGCGCGGCAGAACAGTGCTGTGATTGTTGCCATGGCACGCATGATTGCCGGTACCTTTGAGGATGGAGGAAAGGTGCTGCTTTGTGGCAATGGCGGCAGTGCGGCTGATGCCCAGCATCTGGCAACAGAACTGACCATTCGCTATCGCAGCAGTGTGGATCGTCCGGCACTTCCGGCAATCGCGCTCTCTACCGATACCTCAGCCCTGACGGCGGGGGCCAATGACCTCGGTTATGATGCTGTCTTTGCCCGGCTTGTAGAGGCTTACGGGAGGGAGGGAGATATTTTGCTGGGCCTTTCAACCAGTGGGAACAGCCAGAGTGTGATTAATGCGCTGGAATTTGCGCAGCAGCAGGGGATGAAGACGCTTGCGTTGCTTGGCAGTGATGGTGGCAAGCTGAAGGGTTTGGCTGATCTTGAAATTATTGTGCCCCATTCAGGTTCTGCCGACCGGGTGCAGGAGTGCCATATTACGATTGGCCATGTGCTTATTGATCTTGTGGAGCGGATGCTCGGCTATTGTCGTTCGTAAAAATAATTCAAACAGAGACTTGTTATGCAGGTGAAAGAGATTGAAGGAGTTTTGAGCGCCGGAGATATCCGTTTTGCGCTTGTGGTTGCACGTTTTAACGATTTTATCGGGCAGAAGCTTGTTGAGGGTGCGGTTGATTGTATCCGCCGTCATGGAGGATCGGAGGAGCAGATCGCCATCTACCGTTGCCCCGGCGCATTTGAGCTGCCGATGGTGGCCAAAAAGGTTGCTCTCAGTGGCAAGTATGATGCCATTATCACCCTTGGTGTCATTATCAGGGGTTCTACGCCCCATTTTGATGTCCTTGCTGCCGAAGCGACCAAAGGGATTGCCCAGGTTGCCCTCGATACCATGATTCCGATTGCTTTTGGTGTTTTGACCACGGAAAATCTTGAGCAGGCCATAGAGCGTGCAGGAACCAAAGCGGGCAACAAGGGTTTTGATGCAGCCATGACGGCCATCGAGATGGTGAACCTTTACCGCCAGATTTAGTTGTTCTGGTTGTGGTTGAAATTGCTTGTAATCACTGTGGAGCAGGCGCCCATAAGCTCTTCAACCGTGCCGAACTGTGATGGCTGGATCGGTTTGTCGATGATGATTCTGATGGTTCCCTTGTTGATTTTCAGGCTCTTTTTCGGGGTGATCAGGTGGCTTCCGATGATGGTGACGGGAAGAACGGGGGCGCCTGCTTTTTGAGCAACGCGGAAGGCTCCGCGCTTGAAGGGGAGGAGCTTTCCGGTTGCCGAGCGGGTGCCTTCGGGGAAGATGTGGAGCGAGTGGCCGTTTTTCAGTACCTCTGTTGCGGCAAAGAGGCTTTGGAGTGCGGTTCTGTTTTGTCCCCGTTTGATCATGACGTAGCCTGCCTGCCTGAGCGCCCGGCCCAACAATGGTATTTTTCCAAGCTCCTCTTTTGCCATAAAGCGCAGGTCGAGGTTCATGGCGCCGAGCAGCAGTGGAATATCGGCCATACCGGCATGGTTGCTGATGACAAGATAGTTCTGTTCCGTGTTGTAATTTTCGCGGCCGGTTACCTCGATGGTGATACCAAAAATTTTTGCGCTGAGCCGTCCCCACCATGCGGCTATTCTATGAAAGCTGCTGCCTGATGGGTCGAAGAGATTGATCAGCAGGGTCAAGAGTATCCCGAAAAACATGATTGGTATCAGGATAAAAAGGAACAAGAGTGTTCTGAAGTTCATTCCGTACTCAGTAAAGGGTTACTCATCAAGTCTGTTGAGAAAAGAGGCAAGCTCTCTATACTCTGAACTGATCAAAGTGGCACTTTTCTTCTTTTCCATAAGCTCCGTGAGATTCGGGGGGATAGCGATCTTCTTGCCCAGGGCGCTCTCTATTGCGTCAAGAAATTTTACCGGATGGGCGGTTGAAAGGGCTATACCAGCTTTCTCCGCATTGCTTTCATTGCCTCTGAAGCGTTCGAGGGCACGGTATGCGACGGCGGTATGCGGATCCATGACATAGTCAAAGCGTTCATGGACTGAGCGGATGGTGGCGATGGTCTCTTCATCTGAAACGCTCATGCCGGTGATATCCTTTGCCATGGAGTCATGGTCGTTGTGGTAGAAATATCTCAGTCGGGCAAAATTGCTTGGGTTGCCGACGTCCATTGCCGTTGAAAGGGTGGTGATGGTCGGACGCGGCTCGTAGCGCCCCTCTTCAATATAGCGGGTCACGCTGTCGTTGGCGTTTGAGGCGGCAATAAAGTGGCCAATGGGAAAGCCCATCCGTTTTGCAAGTACGCCTGCGGTGAGGTTTCCATAGTTGCCGCTCGGGACGGAAAAGAGAGGGTCATGGAGGCCGAAGCGCTCCTTGAGCTGCATGGTTGCCCATGCGTAATAGAAGGATTGCGGGATCAGCCGTGAGATGTTGATGGAGTTGGCTGAGGTGAGCGTCAGGGATTTGTTCAGATCGGGATCGACAAAGGCCTGTTTGACCATGCGCTGGCAGTCGTCGAAATCGCCCTCTACTTCAAGAGCGTGGACGTTGCTTCCGGCGGTGGTGAGCTGCTGTTCCTGCAGGCGGCTCACCTTTCCTGAGGGATAGAGCAGCACCACCCTGGTGTTGGCAATGCCCTGAAAGCCGTAAGCGACGGCGCTGCCTGTATCTCCCGATGTGGCAACAAGGACGGTGATCAGCTTCTCCTCTTCTGCGGCAAAATAGCCGGTCAGCCGGGCAAGAAAGCGTGCGCCGTAATCTTTGAAGGCGAGTGTCGGCCCGCAAAAAAGTTCTTCGACAAAGGTGTTCTGGTCGAGCTGGACAATTGGCGTGTCGAAGGTATAGCAGCTTTCGATGATGTCGCTGAGCTGGTCGGGGGGAACGCTGCCGTCAATAAATTTTTTTGCGATGGCAAAGGCGATGTTGTTGAAGCTTGCCCCTTCGAGGAGCGTAATCTCTTCGGGGGAGAATCGGGGGATTTCGGAGGGGATATAGAGCCCTCCATCGGGTGCAAGCCCTTCAAGCGTTGCCTTTTTTATGGAAACAGGTATTGATGACTTATTGGTGCTGAAGTAGATCATGGGTCGTACGGTTCTCTGTTTTGACAATGGTGTTACATTATTCTTGCGCCTTCCTTGCAGATGGGCGATACCCAGAGGTCTGACTGAAGGGGGGTTTTGGAGTGAAGGAATGCCTCTTTCATTGCATCTCCTACGGCAATGGCCGTTTTTTCAGAGGAGGAAAAGGCAAAAATTGAGGGGCCTGAGCCTGCAATGCTGCATCCGAGGGCACCGCTGTCGAGAGCTGCCTGTTTGACTTCAAAAAAACCGGGGATGAGCGGAGCGCGTTTCGGTTCGGCGATAACGTCCACCAGGGAGCGTCCTATAAGGTCATAGTCGGAGGTGAGCAAACCAGCCACAAGAGCGCCGACGTTGCCCCATTGCTCGGTTGCTGTTTTGAGTGAAATCTCCTTGGGCAGCACTGAACGGGCGTAAGCTGTACGCAGTTCCGTATGCGGGTGTACCAGGGAGCAGTAGAGGTGTTCGGGTGAGGGAATCGTAATGAGATCAAGCGGTGTGTAACTCCGGATCAGCACGAAATTGCCAAGAATTGCCGGTGCGGCGTTGTCGGCATGGGCTGATCCGCAGGCAACCCGCTCACCTTCGATGGCGAAGTGCACCAGTTCCATTTTCGAACAGGGGTTGCCCATCAGTTCATTTGCGGCTATCAGTGCTGCGGCGGCGCTTGCTGCGCTGCTCCCCATTCCACTGCTCAGCGGCAGATGCTTTTTGAGCTCAAGGGAGATATGGCCAGTAAAATCGATCTGTTTGTGGGCGCGGATATATTCAAGAAATTTCAGAACAACAAAGCTTGATGTGTTTTTTTTTGGGTCAAGCGGAAGCGCACCACCGTCGCCTGTGATGCTCACAATTGAAACCGGAGAACCGGATTGCGCTTGATCGGAAAGCGTCAGAATTACTTCATCTCCGGGTTCGGTGATGGCAAATCCTAAAACATCAAAGCCACATGCAACGTTTCCGACGGTTGCTGAAGCGAATCCTCTGACAGTTTTCATACTGTTTTTTTCGGGCAAAATTCCAGGAGATGTTGGTGTAGGGTTAACGTCCATGAAAAGGAAGCTACTCAAATGAGAGAGAGTATTTGAATAACTAAAAGCTTTTCATTAAATTCAGGTTTTATCTTTTGGAATGAAAAACAGCCCGAGTTGGACTTAAAAAGAAGGTAAGCAGAATCTTTCTCTTTTCTTAACAAATAACCAAGCGGAATAAGATATGTCTACAACAGTCAGGCCTGATGAGGTT
>CAIQGA010000123.1 GCA_903871235.1 uncultured Chlorobiaceae bacterium | reverse complement strand
TATAAAAATATCTTTATATCTTTGAGTAAGACAATTACCGGAAATATACGAAATAATACTGTTTGATACTCAAAATATTACGAAAGTCAAATTTTAAACACCAATGAATTCAAGGTGTACGGGCCAAATCTGGAATTGCTGCCTCAGCAGCAGTACCTGATATTAACTGATTTTTTCAGACGAAAATGATAAGTATGGAGAAATAACTGATGGGTGCATACTTCTGTTGCATGTCAGACTGGCAACAGGCAGAGGGGGCGGGGATAAACGGAGAAGGGTCCTCAGATAAAGGCAATGACAAATGATAAGCTGTACCCTATTCCACGAACGTTTTTTATGAGATTTCCTGCAAAAAAAGGATTGATTTTTTTACGAATACGATACACCAGGGAATCAAGCGCAAGATGACCACTTTCATTATGTGGATAGGCAAGGTGTTTCAAAAGGTCTTGACGCGGCACCAAATCTGTTTTTCGTGAACCTAAATACCGAATCAACTCAAACTCTTTTGCTGTCAGCAGGATGCTGTCACCCTGGGGTGTCAACAATGTCCACAAATTAAGAGAAAGACTCCATATTTCATGATTCATCTGAGCTGTTGGAAGCTTTTCATCCACTGCGTTTAACGACTCCTGTCCTGATGGCCTAAACAAAGGCACCAGAGTAACCCTGCACTCCTGACCATTATCATTAACGACCGAATACAGGCGAACTATAGGCCGTTTTGAAAGGAGGGTATCAGGATGATCAACCGGCTCGTTCAGCACATCATGGTCATTGATAATCCTGAGAGTAATATCACCTCCCTCCCTGAGCTTAAACACCCTCCCCATAAGTCGATTAAATGCAGGAAAATCTTCATAAGCAATGAACCGACCAAAATAGTCGCCAATCAAGAAGGAGCGATCGACACCGAGCATCAGTGATGCCGCCAAATTTGCCTTCGATATACTATTTCTCCGCGTTAACGTCAGAAAGGCAAGCGGAGCTGAATCATAAAAATCGGAATAGTGATGAATCTCTTTTTCCAGCTCACTCCGAACCTGCGCCAGCTCTTCGTACAGCATCTCGAGTTCAATTTTCTGAACGCCCACCTCATGAGCCATCTGCAAAATTTCTTCAAAAGAGAGCTTCTCTGAGGAGTTCAAACGTCCTGCAGGATTCTTTGCAAGAAAATCTTCAGCGCTAGCCCTTAAAAAACCGGTATCATTCAACATAAAGGCTGTAGAATCTCGTTTTATTTACGCAAAAAAGAAGAAAAACTACGCAGAGACAAAAGCTAACGGCTGGAAAAAATATTAACACAGGCAGGAAATCGACTCTATTCAAAAACAGCCCCCTTGAAGAGAGTGGAGCGGTCACTACAAAACTATTGCGAAATAACGGCTATTGCCTGTCCAGAAAAACTAAGGGACGAACCATCAGAAAAACTGAATATCACGCACTCAGTCTCGTCGCCTTCTCTCGAGACCGCAACCAATGAAGCTTCATCAAAGGCTTCAACAGCATCAATTCGATCAAAAATTATCTGTGCATGAGACTTTTTATTGATAGAAACCTCCACGTTACTCCTTTTTTCAAATATCATAATAAAACACCCACCCATGAAGAAACCTATATTTTCATCATTCTCCAAATCGGTCTATCGTCCACAATCGGAATAAGGGCTCTCCGCATAATTTAGTGGGTTGCTGTAAAACAATAATACTTCACAATAGAGTAGGACGGCAAAGATTGCTATGATAACAAATGTCTTGGTTCGGTAGATCTCGAAGATGTTAAAGGCCCTTGGTGAGGCGGCTAAAAAGCTGTATTTCATTGTTGTGCGGCTTTTTAACGCTTCAGTTGTCTCTTGCTTAAATCGTTAAAGGTTCTGTTTCTATGGCTTTATTTCACACACTTGTCTTTCATCACAAGGTTCCATTCGGACTTATCCAATGAATCAATATTACGCCTTCCCAACTCTTTCTTACTCTATTCCCACTAAAATCCGCAAATAGCCAGAATAAGAACGGTCAGAATAAACTGACAGTTCCCATACCACCCGGCAGGGCTTTCACACCCCTGCCCTCGCCCGGCTCATTTCTGCTTCCAGGACTTCTGACGCATTGTATGATCAATCAGCAGAGCTTCAGAGTTTCCTGTTCGATCAGTTCTTCAATCCATGCAATTGCGCTTCCCCTCGTTCCCTTTGCTCAACTCACGGGAAGATTTACTCCTCCAAGATTGCGCCCATGCTGAGCTCCCATAAAAAAAGCCCCGTAACAGCAACTGTCACGGGGCTTAACGTTACAGGATAAACCCGCAATGCTTTTTTTCACCGATTACCCTCTCAAGAAAGAGTTTTCAGGCCTCTGAGCCTTCTGCCTCAACCTCAAAATGAACCTTGACGGTGATGTCCTGGAAGATTTTCGCATCAGCCTCATATTTACCGAGCGTCTTGATGGGTTCTTCGATGGTAATTTTCCGGCGGTCGATGTCGATTCCCTGAGCTTTAAGGGCATCGGCAATGTCGGCCGAAGTAACGGTTCCGAACAGCTTGCCTGTGTCGCCAGCTTTTGCATACACCTTGAGTGACATTTGCTCAATTTTCTGGGCATGTTCACGGGCGCTTTTGCGCTGCAACTCGATTTTCTTGGTCTGCTGCTTTTTCTCTGTTTCAAGAGCTCTGAGTGTACCCTCGGTAGCTCTTATAGCTATACCCTGCGGAATCAGGAAATTGTTTGCGTAGCCGTTTTTGACCGCAACAACATCACCTGCATCGCCAAGGGTAGCCACATTGTTTCTTAAAATGACTTTCACTGCTTAGCTTCCTCGTTCAATAGATTGCAAAATTGGTTATTTGTATTCATCGACAACATAAGGGATTACTGCCAGGAACCGTGCCCACTTGACTGAATGGGTAAGAAGGTTCTGCTCTTTGGCAGAGAGTCCGGTGATGCGGCGAGGAATAATTTTCCCCTGATCGTTAATAAATCTTCTCAGCTTGCGATCGTCGCGATAATCAAAAAACACGACCTGGTTCTTCGATACTTTTTTCTTCGACGCCAACGCATTGCTCAGCGATTTATTGCCTTGCGATTTGTGGCCCTGTGAGTGTGTGAATTTTTGTTTCATAAGTTCATTACAAAATTTGGCTTACCCTATCCTCTCAATCGGAGGAAAGGTATTTGTATTCGTAAATGTGACCGGGATCGTCTTCATGAATTTCTCCATGATGGATATCGTGGCAATCATCCTCGATAAAACCCTCGTCATCTTCCTCACCGTTTTTCTTGCGTTTGTTGAGAAACTGGATTCTTCTTGCTTTTATTTCTACAACAGTTCTTGAAGATCCGTCCTGCGCTTTCCATGTCCGGCTCTGTAATTCACCGTCAACAAGGACTGCGGAACTTTTCTTTAAATTGTCACGGCAGCTTTCGGCAAGCTTGTTCCATGCTACAATACCGACATAGCAGACATCTTCCTGCCACTGGTGATTGCTGTCACGGAATCGTCTGTTACATGCAATTGAAAAATTAACGACGGGCGTTCCGCCTGAATTGGTTTGCCTGAAAACAGGATCCTTGGTAAGATTTCCAGCAATGACGACACTGTTTATTTCGGGCATCTTTAATTCAGCCATACCATCTTCTCCGTTATATTCTCAATAGGAATCACTTCTCAGCTTGCGTTCAAACTAAACCTGACAATCATTTTGCAACGGTTTCGGATGCAGCGGCCTCAGCGAGAGCAATGTCTTCCGGGCTGCCGATAACAACACTGTACTTCTCAACTCTTTTGCGCATTTCAAGAAGAGCACTGGTGAGATGAATAATCAGGTAACGGAGCAGATCTTCCTCATAACGAAGAACCTTTTCAACTTCTGCAATTACAGTGGTAGCCGCAGTAAATTCGATGTGGGCGTAGTAGCCAATGGTTTTCTTCTTGATCGGATAGGCTGTCTTGCGTCTTCCGATTTCGAGTACACTGCTGATACTTCCGCCTTTTTCGGTAATGACCCTCTGCACTAAATCCATTGCGGCGATAATGGCCTCATCCTGAAGCCCTCCGTCAATGATGAGTGTGCATTCGTAAAGTTTGTTTGTTTCCATAGCGCAACATCTGATAATATTAATACCTCTCACTTGCTTGCAATATGGCGAGGGTCTGGCATTGCGCAGACCAGCCCCACGGCTTCAGAGGTCACCCCCGGAACACCATCTGCAAATTTGAACACCAAAGGTAACCAATTCGCATCATTTTTCCAACCATGAGAATAAATGGCTTTTAGTTTTCAAGCGACGGGCATCACCCTGATTGTTTAAGGTAGTCAAGAATCTTGCCTGCTATAAAGCTTTGAGAGAGATCGTTCATACAGCGGAAATGCCCTTTTGGACAGCAATCCCTGCCTATATGTGAGCAGGGTCTGCAACTGAGCCCCTCTACCTGGAAGAGATCATAGGACGCATGGCAGGGAAGGAATCCAAACGATGCCGAGGAGGAGCCAAAGAGAAGAAAGAGCTTTTTGCCAAACGCGGAGGCGATGTGCATGAGCCCGGTGTCATTGCAGAGGATGGCGTCAGAGCGTTCAAGAATCGCTGCACTCTGCATGAGCGAGCAGCTTCCGGCAAGGTTGAGCACCATGGGCCGGAACGCCGCAGGAAGGGCCTCAATGATTTCTGAGGCTTGCGGAGCATCCTCTTTGCCTCCGAGCAGAAGAACCAGCATCGGCGTTTCGCTGAGCAGAAGGGTGAGCAGTGCGGCAAAACTGCGGGGAGGGTAACGCTTTGTGAAATGTTTCGCTCCAAAACAGAGGGCAAGAGTTTTTCGGTTACCGTCAACAACGGTGCAGGCAAAGGCTCTGTCGCTGAGGGAGGGGTAGAGTTCACACCCAAGGGAATCACCAGAGAGTGCAAACTCTTTCAGCGCATCACGATAGCGGTCAACCACGCTCCGATAGGAGCCGTAGATATTTATTTTACATTGCACGAGCAACCATTTTTTCCAGTTGGCTTTGCGGTAGTGTACAAGATGCTGCCTGCGGAGCGAACGGACAATGGCGTGCGACCGGAGATTGTTCTGCAAGTCAACCACAAGATCATAAACGCCGGTGGGGGGCGCTTCGAGCGTATAGATCGCAGAGAGCCGTGGATTGTCTGCAAGGAGCGAGACAAAGGGCGCTTTGGTGCAGTAGTCAATTCTGGCGTCCGGCCAGGCACTCTGCAGACTCCTGAGCAAGGGGGTCGTAAGGACGATGTCTCCGATGGAGCTGAGCCTTATGACCAGTATTTTTTTGATGAGCTGCATTGGCACTTACGACCAGAACTCCCACCAGGCTTTGTACCCGGCTGGTTTTTTATCCGTCGTGAGAGGCTGAAGCTTCGAAACACGCTCTTCAATCAACTGTTGCAGCTCCTCTTTACCATGCAGTTCACCCTTACGTTCGGCAATCATCTCACTCGTGATTTGATAGACTTTCAGCGCCTCTTCCCTGCGTCCGGTCCCTTCGAGAGCTTGTGCACGGTTAAGTACCGCAGCGATCCACTGCTTGCCTTCCTCCTTATGCAGTTCACCCCTGCGATCAAAGTAGCGAAGCCCGATCTCTACGGAATGAAGGGCCTCCGCATAACGGCCAAGTTTGACATAAGCGCCGGAGAGACCTGTATGGCACAAGGCATCAAACCCGTCATAATCAAATGCCTCCTCTTTCGGGATGCTGCGCGACACCTCCAGTGCCCGCTTGTAGCTTTCTGCGGCCTCTTCATAGAGTGCTTCGCGAAGTTGTTGCTCTCCCTGGCTGAGTGCGAGATAGGAGTGCCCAACTTGTATCAATGGCTTCATAGTGTTATTTCTTTATTCAATAAATGGATAAGATCACCTTAGTGACCTGGATTCAGCAATACGGCAAGCGCTTCAGGAATTTCTGGGCGGCCACGCTGGTTCAGGGCTGTTCCGATAATTTTGGCTTTCAGAACGGGTTTGTGATCGGGAAGTCGAAAAATATCCTGATAAAAAGCAAATTTCAGTGCTGATTCTCGACAGATGATGAGGCCAACTACAAAGGTGTCGCCTGAAACAAGGGGATATTTATAATCAAGCTCGGCACGCACGACCACAAGGTTAATTCCCTGCCGGGTATATTCGCTGAAATCAATACCAATCTGCTTCAGATAGAGATGACGAACATGTTCAAGATAATTCTGATAGACACTGTTGTTGACAATACCCTGCATGTCGCACTCATAATCGCGAACGCTCATCTCGGCGGTAAAGTGATAGGCGTGCAGTGGCATTATGGGTAATGATTACAGTGTTACAGTGTTCGACAGGGGTATCCTGCCCGTCTGAGATGGGCTCAAAATAACACTGAGGGCGATAAAAAACAATCAGGGAATTATTGGAGGTTTTAAGACTTTTAGGGGCAAAAAAAAAGCCCCTCATTTCTGAGGGGCTTTTATAAAAACTCGGCGACGACCTACTCTCCCGCTTTTAGGCAGTACCATCGGCTCTCCAGGGCTTAACTACTCTGT
>CAIQGA010000122.1 GCA_903871235.1 uncultured Chlorobiaceae bacterium | reverse complement strand
GAACTTTCGGAAGAGCGAAAAAAGAAGTTTGAACATGTCTTTGCTACGGGAGAACCGGTTCATTTTAAGGATAAATATCATAACAGTGGGGGGACAGAGTATATCTACCAGATTTCAGCCTATCCTATTTATGAGGAGAGCAAGAAAATAGAGTCATTGGCTGTTTTTATCACAAAGCAAAACGAATACAATGAAGCTGAAAAAGCGAGACGACAGTTGGACAAGCAGTATCAGACCCTCATAGCGGCCTCTCCCGACAGTATCATAACGACCCATCTCAATGGTGTCATAAGCAGTATTTCAGATATCGGTCTGGAGATTTTTGGAGCAAGCAAAAAATCAGATCTTACAGGATTGCCGTTCTCAACAATTGTCTATCCCGGTAATCTGCAGGCTATCGAAGAGATTTTTGACGTAACGCTCCGTGAAGGGCTTGTCCAAAACAAAGAGATTCTTCTGAAAAAGAAAAACAATACGGTCTATTCGGCTGAAATCAGCGCAGCCCTGATCCAGGACTATAATGGTGCACCGTTGTCGTTTATGATCATTATCCGCGATATTTCACAGCGCAAGATTATTGAAAATGAGCTTTTCCATGCAAAGAAATTGATCAGTCTTGGTGAAATGGCCTCCGGTATTGCGCATGAAATTTATCAGCCAATCAACAATATCGGGCTTATGGTCGACAAGATGTTGATGATGGCCTCAAAAAACGACTGGAGTTGTAAACAAGAGATTAAAACAAGCTCTGAAAAAATATTTGAAAACATCATCAGAGCCCAGACCATCATCGACAACATTCGCTCGTTTTCAAGCACGGACAACAACTACATCTCCTCGGATGTCAATATCAACAAGAGCATTCGCAACGCGCTCCTGATGGTTTCAGAGCAGTGCAAACATCGCTCGATCATCCTCGACTTTAAACCCGAACAGGAGAGGTTTCCCGTCACTGGTAACATCTACAAGTTTGAGCAGGTCATGTTCAATCTTATCAAAAACTCCATGGACGCTTTGGAAGAGAAGAAACAGCTCAATATAGCGCCCTTTGAAATGAAAATCCTCATACGCTCTTTTTTTGTCAACGATTCGGTCGTTGTAAGCGTGGAGGATAACGGCATAGGCGTAAGCGAAAAGAATATGGAGTATATCATGCACCCATTCTATACCACCAAAGAATCCGGAAAGGGGACAGGTCTTGGCCTTTCGATCAGCTATGGAATCATCAAGGAGATGAACGGCGACATCAAGATCAAAAGCACTCCGATGCGTGGTACCTCTATTATCATTACGCTCCCCAAAACGGGAAAATGAGCTGTGATTGGTCTATTCTCGGCTTGAAATTTCTCTTTTCTTTTCCTTGGAAATTCTTATCTTCAGTTCGCTGATTTGATTCAGTTGGTGATAACATCAGGCCCTTGTAGCTCAGTGGATAGAGTACTAGTTTCCGAAACTATTGGTCGGCAGTTCGAATCTGCCCAAGGGCACAAATAAAAAGATCTTTCGGGGTGTGGCTCAGTTGGTAGAGTGCTGCGTTCGGGACGCAGAGGTCGTGGGTTCGAGTCCCGCCACCCCGACACAAGAATAGTTCCATACTGTTCTATATTGTTCGCAAACCCCTGTAAATGCAGGGGTTTTTGCTTTTCTGTTGTTCGTTATTGTTCCGTATTGTTCCATATAATCCGCTGTTTTTTAGTATACTTTGAAGGATAGTTGTTTGTAATGGCGTTAACGACAAATAAAAGTATACCCATGCCGAAGCAAATCATTCCATTATCAGCACGTAAGGTAGAGTTGACGAAGGCCACCGATAAACCTCAATCACTCTTTGACGGAGGTTGACTTTTTCTGTTAATCGCACCCCAAAAGTATACCCATGAAGGGAAGCTTCTCCCTGCATCGAGGGGGTGGAGGTTTAAATATCGGTTTGATGGAAAACCGTGGCTCATCTCTTTTGGTGTTTATCCTGACATAAGTCTTGATGAGGCGCGGGAGCTGAGGCAGGAGGCCCGAAACATGATTGCCAGGGGAATTAATCCAAGCTTTGAACGGAAGGCAAGGAAGTCTACGGAATCGCTTGCTGTGGAGGTGCAGGAGAACACGTTCGAGAAGGTTGTCCGACAATGGCACGCTATACAAGAAAAGGAGTGGACGCCCGGACACGCGAAGAAGATCATGGATAGGTTGGATGCCGACGTTCTGCCGATGCTTGGCCATAGACTTATGGCAGAGATCACCACACGCGACGTTCTGGCGGTGCTCAGGCTTGTTGAAGATCGGAAGGCATACGAAACTGCGCATCGGGTAAAAACGATCATCGGGCAGGTTTTCCGCTATGCGAAAGTAAGCTCGTTGCCGGGCGTGCTCTCGGATCCAACGGAGGGCCTCAGTAAGGTGCTCGTGCATCACACGGCAAAGAGCATGTCGGCAATTCTTGATCCGGTTGTGCTTGGCCGATTGCTGGTTGCTATCGACGGGTACGCAGGCACGGTTATTGTTCGGAGTGCGCTTCGGCTCGCTCCCATGCTTTTTGTTCGCCCCGGGGAACTGCGGCAGGCGCGGTGGAAGGACGTTGATCTTGATTGCGCTGAATGGCGGTTGCCGGTTGAGGATACGAAACTTACTCAGGAAGAAAAAGCGAGGCAGCAGGGGCAGGTGCACGTTATACCGCTGTCCAGGCAGGCTGTTGAAGTTTTGCGGGAGCTGCACCCGTTCACCGGACGAAGCCAGTATGTTTTCCCTGGGCGCGCATCATCGAGGGTGTTGTCTCCCAATACGGTGAACACGGCACTGCGAACCATGGGGTGGGATTCGGACACGGTTTGTGGCCATGGATTCAGGGCTACGGCCCGCACTATGTTGCATGAGATATTGCAGTTCTCCCCGGACGCTATCGAGGCGCAGCTTGGGCACCGCGTCCCTGATCGCCTCGGAGCTGCTTACAATCGAACAAAGCATCTTGAGGAACGCCGGCGAATGATGCAGGCTTGGGCTGATTATCTGGATAGCCTCAAAGGATCTATCACTTAGCTTGGTTAGGTTGGTTTTGTGCATGAAGGCAAAAGAATAGCCATCCTTCTTTGTGTTTTTTGCAGCTTTTGCATATTTTTATGCAAAAAACAAACTTTTACATAGAATCTTAGATTATTATGCAAGATGAATGGGAGTTGGATATATCCTTAGCAAGTAAATCTGCTTTTAGCAAGTTTCAGAAAAACCATGGCAGAGAATATGTTTCATGCTTTAACAATCTTAATAAGATAATCGGTCTTCTTAAGGATGGGCAATCACCAATCAAGCTTAATCATAACCCCGGTTTTTTTGTGTCAGAGGGGAAAGGTGTTTACCGGATCGGGCAGACTGGTGTTGTGGGCGCAAAAGAAACGAGGCTTTATGTGTATCCGTCAGAGCAGGATAAGGTGATATATATTCTTAGTATCGGAACAAAAGAAAGTCAACGGGTGGATATTAATGAGGCTCATAAAGTCGTAAAAGCGATTAAGAAATAGAGTAAGAAAACGATCGTATAAACGGGAGGTAATATAAATGGGAGATAACCTGAGATTTGGATCGGTTGCGGACGCGGCCGCGCTCCTTGCTGAGGATTGCGAGATAAAGGATCTTGTTGAAACGGAGATTGGTCAAAGTCAAATTATCAATAGTCTTTTACAGCTCAGGATAAGGAGAGGGATTTCTCAAAAAGAGCTATCAAAGAGCATGAAGTGCGACTCAAGCAAAATTTCAAGAATGGAGGCGGGAAACGATCTGCAACTCAAAGTTGGTGACATCAATCAGTATGCCTCTGCGCTTGGCGTTGCCGTGCAAGTGGTTTTTGAGGACAAGACACTTCCTGTTGCCGAGCAGATCAAAAGCCATGTCTTTTCTATCCATGAGCAGCTTGAGCAGTTAGTAGGAATAGCAAAGCGGGTCGATGGTGATGAGCTTATTATAGGGAAGATCAATGCATTCTACGGAGAAGTGCTGCTTAATTTCATGTTGCGATTCACTGATAGCCATCAAAAGCTGCGTGTTGTATCCAGGCATGACTGCTCTGATCAGAGTGCTGTTGGAAAGAATTGCGTTGAAAAAGACATCCTCGAAGAGCACTCAACCTGCTGAACATTTGGTCTTCTGTCCCGCTCTGCTTCAGCACCGGATTAAAGTCCTCGAAAGAGGCCTCCATGCAAAGGAGATTGCAATCCCGCATGGTGACGCACCCAAGCCCCAGCCAAAAACTGGGGTTTTTGCTTTTCTGTTGTTCGCTATTGTTCCGTATTGTTCGTTATAATCCGCTGTTTTTGGGTATACTCGTAAGTACAGTTATTCGCAACGGCGTTAACTTTGTTCGCCCTGGGGAGCTGCGGCAGGCGCGGTGGAAGGATGTCGATCTTGATGGCGCGGAATGGCGGCTGCCTGTTGAGGATACGAAACTGACTCTGGAAGAAAAAGCGAGGCAGCAGGGGCAGGTGCATGTTATACCGCTGTCTCGGCAAGCTGTTGAAGTCTTGCGGGAGCTGCATCCGTTCACCGGCAGGAGCCAGTACGTTTTCCCTGGGCGGGCGTCATCGAGGGTGCTTTCTCCCAATACGATAAACTCGGCACTCAGAACCATGAGGTGGGATTCCGATACGGTGTGTGGCCATGGATTTCGCACGACGGCGAGAACGATGCTGCATGAAACTTTGAATTTCAGCCCTGATGCTATCGAGGCGCAGCTCGGGCACCGGGTGCCTGATCGGCTTGGCGCGGCGTACAATCGAACGAAGCATCTTGAGGAGCGGAGGCGGATGATGCAGGCGTGGGCAGATTATCTGGATGGTCTCAAGCGGACGAGCGTTTGATTCAGCATTACAATCCAAGTTCGCTGTGTGATCCGTGATCGACGGCGTTGGGTGGTAAAACCTCGTCGGCCTCGAGGAGATCAAGAATTCCGTTCAATAGAGCATCAAGTGATTTGCCGTGCATTCATGATTTTTCTCTTTGATAGTCGCGCATGAATTTGCGGGATAGTTCAATCCTCCTCATTAAGCACCCTGAATAATTCTGCCCGGGACCCGACGGTAATAAGTTCTCCTCGTTGTGACTCCATAATAGCTTCTATCGTCTCGGCATTCGGAATGAGCGGTTCAAATGGCAGTGCTTTCTCTGTGGCAACCCGTATCAGCATAAGCCGCACGGCATCGGACAGGGTGAGCCCCATGGCAGCCAGCACTGCGGTGGCTTCGGCTTTGGTTTTTTCGTCGATTCGTGCTCTCACAACAGTGTTTGCAATCATCTCTTTTCCTTGTTTTAACGTTATCACTTCGTTAGTGTAGCTACAATGTAGCGGAATGGCTGCGTTATTTCAAGGATATTTTTAAATGGCGGGCTCCCGTCCAGCATTGTCCAACCGTATCAAGATCAAATCGTGAAGCGGATGTATCGAAAATTCGCACGAAAGGCGTATATTAACGAAGTACATCAAATTACGATTTCATTCAACAAAGGAAAGATCATGACGACAAAAACAAAACGGCAGCAAGTCACCTTCAAGATTCCAAAAGAGACCAATGACCGCCTTGCGGCTCTTGCTGTGGCGACCAGGCGGACGAAAACCTTTGTCTTGGAGGAGGCGGTTTCAGCCTATCTGGATTATAACGAGTGGCAGATTCAAAGCATTCAGAAGGGATTGGAAGATATGAAGGCTGGGCGGGTTACAGATCATGAAACTGTCGTAAAAGAATGGGAGCAAAGAGTTGCGGATAGCCTGGACTGATCAAGCAAAAGAGCATCTTGTAAATATAGAGCACTATATCAAGCAAGAGAGCGAGAGAATAGCAAGAGAAACGGTTTTGAGGATTATTGAAAAAACGAAAAAACAGTTGCTGCCGTTTCCTCAGAGCGCAAAGCCCGGTAAAATAACAGATACCAGGGAACTCTACTTTTCTGATATCCCGTACTGCGTTATCTACACCTCGGATAACAAGACGATTACAATACTGTCCATATTCCACACTGCGCAGAACCGCTGAAACACCAAGTGTTCCGCAGTCGCCTTTTTTTTCGTTTCCTCCCGCTACCATCTGTTAATATCAAAAACCCTGATTATATTAGTATTCTGATTGTCCCATCAACGTGATCGTCTTACAATTCAAGATTATCAAGAGAGGTCATGAAAAACACAATGAAACCTGAAGGGTTTGCATCCCTTTCAGAAGCAGAAGCTGCAGAACGATTGCTCTCCGAAGGGTATAATGAGCTGCCCTCTTCGGAGCGTCGCTCTCTTTTTTCGCTCGCCTTTGGCGTTGTCCGCGAGCCGATGTTTCTCTTGCTGGTGGCTTGTGGTGTGCTCTATCTGCTGCTTGGTGATGTCCCTGAGGCGTTAATGCTTCTTGGCTTTGTTTTTTTTGTCATGGGCCTCACCCTTTACCAGGAGCGAAAGACTGAACATGCGCTGGATGCGCTTCGCGATCTTTCGAGTCCTCGTGCCCAGGTTGTAAGGGATGGTATAGAGCGGCGCATTGCGGGGCGTGAGGTGGTACGGGGTGATCTCCTTGTCGTCAATGAGGGTGACCGTGTTGCGGCCGATGCACAGCTTCTTGCGTGTCTCAATATGATGGTTGATGAATCCCTTTTGACCGGCGAATCTGTTCCTGTCCGAAAATCTGATGACTTGCGGGATGCAAAAGAGCTGCACCCGGGGGGAGACGATTTGCCGTTTATCTATTCAGGGACACTGGTGGTTCAGGGGCAGGGGATTGCACGGGTCGTCGCAACCGGTACAACGAGCGAAGTTGGTAAAATCGGCAAGGTGTTGCAGGCTGTTGTGCCGGAGGAGACCCTGTTGCAGAAGGAGACGGGCCGATGGGTGCACCATCTTGCTTTGGTTGGTCTCTCACTCTGCACGCTGGTGGTCATTTTCTACAGTCTTACCCGCAGCGACTGGCTTCACGGGTTACTGGCCGGGGTTACCCTTGCCATGGCAACCCTGCCCGAAGAGCTGCCGGTTGTTTTGACCATCTTTCTTGCCATGGGAGCGTGGCGTATTTCCAAAAAACGGGTACTTACCCGCCGGATGCCTGCCATCGAGACGCTTGGCTCATCTACGGTACTTTGTGTCGATAAGACTGGTACGCTGACCATGAATCGCATGTCGGTCAGCAGCCTCTTTGCCGGGGGTGCATTTCTTGATGTCGAAGAGGTTTCGCGACACTCCATTCCAGAGGAGTTTCATGAGCTTCTTGAGTTTACTATTCTTGCCAGTCAGCTCGACCCTTTTGATCCGATGGAAAAGGCGATAAAAGAGGCTGGTGATACCTATCTGACTGCGACAGAGCATCTGCACAAGGATTGGCTCCTGGTGCATGAATACCCCTTGTCCAAAGAGCTACTCTCCCTTTCGCGCGTATGGAAATCGTCGGAAAATCAGCATTATACCATTGCTGCCAAAGGTGCCCCCGAAGCCATTCTTGATCTTTGTCATTGTGATGATCTTCAACGCGAGCGGCTTTCCTGCCGTATCAGTGAAATGGCTGATCGGGGGTTGCGGGTATTGGGAGTGGCGAGGGCATTTTTTCAGCAACCGGTTTTACCTTGTCAGCAGCATGACTTTGTTTTTGAATTTCTTGGGCTTATCGGGCTTGCTGATCCGGTGCGTCCGACGGTGCCTGAGGCCATAGCAGAGTGTTATAGCGCTGGTGTCCGTGTGGTGATGATAACCGGCGATTATCCCGGCACCGCTCGCAACATTGCCCGGCAGATTGGTTTGCAAAAAGCTGAGGCATGGATTACTGGCCCGGAGATGGAGGTGATGACGGAGGCTGAGTTGCAGCAGAGAATCAATGAGGTGAATATATTTGCAAGGGTTGTGCCTGAGCAGAAACTTCGGTTGGTGAGTGCGCTCAAGGCCAATGGGGAAATTGTTGCCATGACCGGCGATGGGGTGAATGATGCTCCTGCACTGAAGGCGGCCAATATTGGTATTGCAATGGGCGGACGAGGAACTGATGTGGCCCGCGAGTCGGCTTCACTGGTCTTGCTTGATGACGATTTTTCTTCGATTGTGCAGGCCATCAAGCTTGGACGCCGGATTTTTGACAATATTCGGAAAGCTATTGCCTATATTTTTGCTATTCACGTCCCTATCGCAGGCATATCGCTCTTTCCGGTGCTTTTTCAGTGGCCACTTCTTTTGCTGCCAGCGCATATCGCTTTTTTGCAACTGATCATTGATCCCGCCTGCTCAATCGTTTTTGAAGCTGAGGGGGAGGAGAGTGATGTCATGAAGCGGCCACCCCGGAAATCGAGGGAGCCGTTGTTCAGCCGAAAGATGGTTGCGCTCAGCCTTCTGCAGGGCGTCATTGTGCTTGCGGTTGTGCTTGCGGTTTTCTGGTTCTCCTTTTCAAAGGGTGACTCAGAGCCTGAGGTTCGCGCACTGACTTTTACGACGTTGATGATTTCAAATCTCGGTCTGATTTTGACCAATCGCTCCTGGAGCCAGACATTTGTTGCTACCATGCGCTATCCCAACAAGGCACTCATTCCGGTGGTAGCCGGGGCGCTCCTCTTTTTGGGAGTTGTGCTCTATATTCCTTTTTTTGTTCATCTTTTCCGTTTTTCCGCATTACATTCATCTGATCTTCTTCTCTGCTTCTCTGCGGGCATCGGGAGTGTCCTCTGGTTTGAGGGGGTGAAGTGGGTTGGATCTTCAAAATTTTTTCAGGAAAAAAGAGCAAGGGAACGCAACGACAAGAGATAACTTTTATCAAAAATCATGACCACAGCAAAACAAAACTATAATTTCCAGAAAATTGTTGTTGTTACCGGTGTCGTTCTTTTTGTAACCAAACTGGTGGCCTGGTATCTTACCAATTCAGTAGCAATTCTTACTGATGCGCTTGAAAGTACGGTGAATGTTACCAGTGGCTTCATCGGCCTCTACAGTCTCTATATTTCTGCCAAACCAAAAGACACCGGTCATCCTTATGGTCACGGGAAGGTGGAATTTATTTCAGCGGCTATTGAGGGTACATTGATTGCCTGCGCCGGGTTGCTTATCATCTATGAGGCTGCCAAAAATCTTGGTGATCCGCAACCGGTTGCCCAGCTTGATTACGGAATACTTTTGATCACGGCGACGGCAATCATCAATTATGTTGTCGGTGCGCTTGCTGTTAAAAAGGGGAAGGAAAACAATTCTCTTGCTCTTGTTGCCAGCGGAAAACATCTTCAGTCAGATACCTATTCCACCATTGGTATTATCATCGGCCTGATCATCTTGTTTTTGACAAAGGTGGCGTGGCTCGACAGTGCCGTTGCTTTGATTTTTGCGCTCCTTATTGTTTTTACCGGCTACAAGATTATTCGCGACTCCCTCAGGGGAATCATGGACGAGGCGGATGAAGAGTTGTTGGGAAAAATGGTGAGTTTGCTGCAGGCCAATCGCAGTAATGAGTGGATTGATCTTCACAATCTGCGCATCATTAAGTACGGGAGCACGCTTCATCTTGATTGCCATTTGACCGTTCCCTGGTACTTGAATGTGCACGAAGCGCACTTGCAGATTGACAAACTCAACAAGCTGGTCAATGACAATTTTGGTGGAAGCATTGAACTTTTTGTTCACACGGATGGCTGTCTTGATTTTTCGTGCGAAATCTGTCAAAAAGGGGAGTGCCCTGTCCGCAAGGCAGTGTTTACGAAGCGGGTGGAATGGAGCGTGAAAAACATCTCCGACAATCACAAGCATAATGCCCGGTGAGGCTTTGTTGGCGCTAAGGGGCGATGCGGGCTTTTAAAATCAGTGGCAGATGGTCGGAGTAGCCCCCCTTGTATTTTCTTTTTTCGTAAGTGGCCCAGGGCTTTTTGCCGGAGTAGTCGAAGAGCCGGAAAAAGGAGAAGCAGTGGAACGCATCTTCTGGTGCTGTCAATCCCCTGTTGTCAAGCATTCCCGGGCTGAGAAGGATCTGGTCGATCTGTTGCCAGTGGTTGTCGTAGAAGTAGCTGCCTATTCCTTCGTAGTTGCTCCAGCAGTTGTACAGGAGGCTGTTTCCGTTCGCCCTGACCTTTGCAGCATCGAATGTTGAACGGAGCACCTGTTTCAGGGAGCGGTCGGAGGGTTCATCATTGAAGTCGCCCATGACGATGCAGTCAGCTTTCGGGTTGCTGACAAGCAGACTGTCGAGAATGTGGCGGGCCACTTTTGCCGCAGCAAGTCGTTTCGGTTCTGTCCATCCGGTGTCGAAGGAGCGTGAGGGCCAGTGGTTCAGAATGACGTAAAAAGGGTGGCTATCGGCTGAAAATCCGGCTACGACGATCTTTCTTGTCGGTCTATCGTCAAGAGGCACTGAATAGGCTTTCGATCCTGCCGGGCGAATTGTTTTTGGGTTATAGGCGAGGCCGATGTCGATACCTCTTGGATCACGCGATTCGTGATAGATGGTTTTGTAGACGACATCGCCGGTACCCTGGAGTGTACACTCAAAGATATTGCGGTTTTCTACTTCGGCAAAAGCAAGGATATCAGGATATTTTCTGTAGTCGGGGTGTGCCTCTACTGCTGAGAGGAGGTGGCGGATGCGCATCTCTTTCAGCAGGACTCTTTTTTCTGTCCATTGCAGTTTTCCTTCCGGGGTAAAATCGTCATCTTCGGTTGTCGGGTCGTTGTGCCAATCGAAGAGATTTTCAACGTTCCACCAGAGAAAAAGTACGTTTTTTTCAGTATTTAAGCCTCCCCTGACCGGAGCTGATACCGATAAGGCTGTGATGAAAAAGAGAAAAACGCAGCGGAGTATTTTTTGCATGGCCTCTTTCGTTCTAATTTTTTTTCTTTCCCATAATCATTCTGTAACTTAATCGGGATTTTCCAGTTTGTCAATATTTTATTTTTCAACAATCCGGGAAGCATTATGACCCAGAAGAGTGATGTCAAGGAACAGGCGAAAGATATCCTCGAGGAGACCCTTGACAGAGAGGCGGTTATTGTGTTGGCAAGGATTTCTGAAGAGATGCAACTGCTCTTTCAAGTTCATCCGGAACCGGCAATGGACAAGGTTAAAGTGATTGTGACCGGTTTTTTTCTTGAGAACGGGAAGTCGGAACAGTTCATTGATGACTGGATCAAGACCTCTGAAGAGTACAGTCGTGCAAGAGGACTTGATGAGCAGTACCAGCCGAAAGCGATGCTCTCGGATTTGGGAGTGTTCAGGTTTATGAGTTTTTTAAAGGACAAGGGGTTGACCGACGATCAGATTGCCATTGTGCTTACCGGTGCGGTGCAGCAGGCGGCTTCTGACCAGGAGGGTCAGCAAAGGGGCTGATTGTTTGGGGTATTAACGGTTATCGTTCGCGGTGGCCAATCACTATAATTTTATTGCGACATGAAAAAGACGACACAACTGTATGAAGGCAAAGCTAAAAAGGTTTTTTTAACGGATGATGCCAATCTGGTGATACAGGAGTTCAAGGACGATGCAACAGCGTTCAATAACAAGAAAAAGGGGAGTATCGCCGAGAAGGGTGTTGTGAACAATGCAATATCATGCAAGCTCTTCACCTTGCTTGAAGCTCAAGGTATCCGTACTCATTTTGTCGAGAAGCTCTCTGATCGTGATATGCTGTGCCGTTATCTCGATATCATCAAGGTCGAGGTAGTTGTGCGCAATATTGCGGCAGGTTCGCTGGTGAAGCGGTACGGCTTCAGTGAAGGAACGGTACTTGCAACGCCGATTGTCGAGTTCTATCTCAAAGATGATGATCTCGATGACCCGCTGATGAATGAGGCTCACGCTGTGGCGCTTGGCGTTGCCACGCTTGAGGAGCTTGCTGTTCTGAAAAATCGTGCAGAGAGCATCAATGCTTTGCTCAGAGAATTTTTTGCCGCAAGAAAACTCAAACTGGTTGATTTCAAGCTTGAGTTTGGCCGCCACAACAACGAGATTCTGCTGGGTGACGAAATCAGCCCCGATACCTGCCGTTTCTGGGATCTTGAGACGAATGAAAAAATGGACAAGGATCGTTTCCGCTTTGACCTTGGTGGTGTTGAGGACGCTTACAGTGAAGTGCAAAGAAGGGTTCTTGATCTTGATTGAGGCTGGCACTATAGAACGGAGGGTCGGTTATGCTTGAAGCTGCGATTGTCTGGCTGCAGCATGCCGATCCTGCTGCGATCTATTTTTTTCTCTTTTTGATTGCATTTCTGGAAAATGTTGTACCGCCGATACCGGGAGATATTCCGATTGCCTTTATCGGCTATCTGATCAGTAAAAGTGACATTCATTTTGCTGAGGCACTGTTGAGCTCTTCGCTGGGCTCTACGGCCGGTTTTATGCTTGTCTATATGCTCAGTCGGCATCTTGGCATGAAATTGTATGCAGGAGGGGAGAGTCCGGCGCAGCACTGGCTGGCGAAAAGTGTTCACCGTTTTTTCCCTCCTTCTGATATGGAGTTGCTTCGCCAAAAATTTGCCACTCACGGTTATCTTGCCGTGCTGGCGAACCGATTCCTGTTCGGTTCGAGGGCGGTTATTTCGGTTATGGCTGGTTTGATGCACCTCAGGACGCCATTGGTTTTGCTTGCTGCTTTGACGAGTGCGTTTGCCTGGAACGTGCTTCTGCTCTATGGAGGTTATTTTTTGGGAAGCAACTGGCAGGATATTGGCGGTTATGCTGCACTCTACACCATTCCGGTTTCGATTATTTTTGTTTTAATTCTTTTTTTTTCCGGATGGAAATTTTTAAGGGAGAGAAAGCTGCACCATGAATAAGTTTTTTTTGTTATTTATCTCCAGCCACTTAACTTCAAGCTTTTTTTTATTCATTCACAAGCATTTTGTTGACCTACCATGGCAAAAGAGTTGAAACTGTATCCTGCTGAAAGAAAAGGCGTGCTTCTTGAGCTTGCCTCTATTGATGATCTCAAGGAGATGGCCCGCCAGGTCCGTCGTGATGTTATCAGAATGCTTGCTATGGCCAATTCCGGTCATACGGGTGGTTCGCTCGGCATGGCCGATATTTTTACCGCACTCTATTTCAGGGTACTTCAGCATAAGCCGCATGAGTTCTGGAAACTTCATGACGAGGATATGGTTTTTCTTTCCAATGGTCATATTGCTCCGGTTTGGTACAGTGTGCTTGCCCGTTCAGGGTATTTTCCTCTCAGTGAACTGAATTCACTTCGACAGGTCAGCTCCTACCTGCAGGGTCATCCTACCTCTGAAGCGAAGCTTCCAGGAATCAGAATTGCTTCCGGATCCCTTGGTCAGGGTCTTTCCGCTGCGGTTGGTGCAGCGCTTGGTCTTCGTCTTGATGGGCGTCAGGGTGATGTTTTCTGTTTGATGGGCGATGGCGAGTGCCAGGAGGGGCAGATTTGGGAAGCGGCGATGAGCGCCTCTCATTACAAGCTGGACAAGATTATTGGTATTGTTGATTACAACAATTTGCAGATTGATGGTGAGGTTACCTCCATCATGAGCGTTGAGCCGTTTGCTGATAAATGGCGCTCGTTTGGCTGGGATGTTTGTTGTTGCGATGGCAACGATATGGAGGATTTTGTTGCGACGGTAGAAAAAATCAAGGCGTGCGGTGATCGTCAGAAGCCGACGGTGATTCTTGCGACAACCATCATGGGCAAAGGGGTTCCTTTTTTTGAGGGAAGTATGCCTGATAAATCGAACTGGCACGGAAAACCGCCGTCCAAAGATGATGCCATAAAAGCGCTTGCTATTCTTGGCGAGACGCGGTTTGGTGATTTTTTGAGCTGAAGGCAGCTTCATGCAGATTCTGGCAGGTCTCTATAAAGGACGGAAAATCAAGAGCTCATCGTCGCTCGCGATACGTCCCTGCAGCAGCAGGGTAAAAAAGTCGCTCTTTGATACGCTTACGGCAAGGATGGACTTTGAGGGGGCCTCCATTCTTGATTTGTTTGCAGGCTTTGGCTCTCTTGGTTTTGAGGCGTTGAGCCGTGGTGCCCGCTCTGTCTGCTTTGTCGATCAGCATGTTGATGCCCTTAAAGCGCTGAAGGCAACCGCACTTCAGTTGGGTGTTCAAGAGAGCGTCAAGATTGTTAATGGAGATGTTTCGGCATTTCTCCGCCGTGCGATGGGGCCGTTTGATCTTCTTTTTTGCGATCCGCCCTATTCGTGGCCGGATTATGATCGATTGATTGAGAGTATTTTTGCAGGCACCCTTCTTTCCGGCGAGGGGTTCCTGCTTGTCGAACATAGCGCGCATCTCGATTTTCAGCACTCACCCCATTACTCTTTTCATCGCGATTACGGCATGACAAGAGTTACTTTTTTTCAGCATTGACCTTTGCCGCCGATGAAACAGAAAGCTATTTATCCGGGAACGTTTGATCCCTTTACCAACGGCCACCTTGATGTGCTTGAACGTGCCTTGAATATTTTTGAGGAAGTTATTGTCGTTATTGCAGAGAACTCCCAGAAACGTGCTCTTTTTACAGCCAAAGAGCGGGAAATAATGACGAAGGAGGTTACCTGCGATTATCGGGGCGTATCTGTTGAGGTGCTGCACAACGGGCTCGTTGTGGATTATGCCCGTCAGGTGGGGGCGAGAGCCATTGTCAGGGGGGTGAGGCAGGTCAAGGATTTTGAATACGAATTTCAGATGTCGCTTTTGAACCGTCAGCTCTATCCGGAGGTGACCACCGTCTTTTTGATGCCGAACGTTAAATATACCTATGTGGCCTCATCAATCATCAAGGAGGTGGGTATGCTTGGCGGAGATGTCAGTAAATTTGTTCATCCCTGTGTTTTGGAGATGATGCATCAAAAACGTGAAGAACAGAGCAGATAAAAATCATAACAAACCACTTATATACTTTTATATGTCAAAACCACTTCTTCCGGAAGAACACTATCTTACCCGCAGGGTGCTCAGTATGCAGGAATCGCAGACCATGCGAATTACCAATCTTGCCGGTAAAATGAAGGCTGAAGGGCATGATATTGTCAGTCTTTCGGCAGGTGAGCCGGATTTTCCTACTCCTGCTCATGTCAATCAGGCAGGTATAGATGCCATTAATGCCGGGTTTACCCGTTATACGGCAAATTCGGGTATTGCTGAGCTGAAAAAAGCCATTGTCGAAAAGTTTCGGCGCGACAACGCTCTCGATTTTGCGGAAAACCAGATCATTGTCAGCAACGGCGGCAAACAGACTCTGGCCAATACCTTCCTTGCTCTTTGCGAAGAGGGCGATGAGGTGATTGTTCCCGCCCCCTATTGGGTGAGCTTCCCTGAAATGGTTCGTCTTGCAGGCGGAGTGCCCGTCATCGTGCATACCACTCTTGAAAGCGACTATAAAATGACACCCTCCCAGCTTGAGGCTGCTATTACTCCGAAAACAAAGATTCTTGTTCTGAACTCCCCATCGAATCCAACCGGATCGGTCTATAGTGAAGTGGAGGTTCGAGCCTTGATGAAGGTGGTCGAAGGGCGGGGTATTTTTGTGCTCTCTGATGAGATGTACGACATGATTGTTTATGGCGATGTTCGTCCCTTTTCTCCAGCAAGGATTCCGGAAATGAAGG
This sequence comes from uncultured Chlorobiaceae bacterium, assembly GCA_903871235.1. GTDB lineage: Bacteria > Bacteroidota > Chlorobiia > Chlorobiales > Chlorobiaceae > Chlorobium. The sequence goes on along the minus strand of CAIQGA010000122.1, from coordinate 34,147 downwards.
AGTGGGTCATTGTGAGTAACGGTGTGTCGAAAACCTACGCCATGACCGGGTGGAGAATCGGTTACCTTGCCGGGCCGAAATGGCTGATTGATGCCTGCGACAAGATTCAGTCGCAGACCACCTCAAACCCCAATGCCATAGCACAGAAAGCCGCAGTTGCCGCCTTGACGGGTGACCAGGGGATTGTTGAAGAGCGTCGTGCTGAATTTGAAAAGAGGCGCGATTACATGTACGAGGCTCTCAACAGCATCCCCGGATTCAAGACCGCTCTTCCACAGGGTGCATTTTATATGTTCCCCGACATCAGCGGTGTGCTTGGCAAGACCTTCAACGGCGTTGTCATGAAAGATTCGGCAGATGTAGCTGAATATCTTCTGAAAGTCCATCATGTGGCAACTGTACCGGGCGATGCGTTTGGTGCGCCGGAAAATCTCCGTCTCTCCTACGCGGCATCAATTGCCTCATTGGAGGAAGCGGTCAACCGTATCAGGAGAGCATTCAAATAAGGAGGGCTATGCTGAAAGTTCGTCGCAGCAGGCTCTATACCCTGTGGTTTGGCTGGTATTCTCGCCGGCAGTTCCGCAGGTATTTTAATTCGGTACGCGTTTTTATGCATTCCGGAGTGCAGGAGATGAACCTCGGCACTCCGGTTATTTTTTACGCAAATCACGCATACTGGTGGGACGGCTTCTGGTCGCAACTCTGTACCGAAGAGTTTTTTTGTCAAAATCTGCATATCATTATTGAGTTTCAGCAGTTGCGGAAACATCGCTTTTTCACCCGAATAGGAGCCTTTTCTCTCGACCGTTCCCGTGCGAGAAGTGCGGTCGGCACCCTTCGTTATGCCGCCGAATTGCTGACGGCCAAGAGTGAGCGACAAAATGCCTTGTGGATTTTTCCCCAGGGCAAGATAGAGGCGGTTGACAAGAGGCCCCTCTTCTTTTTTAAAGGGACCGCCTCAATTCTCTCCCGCGCTCTTGATACGATTCCAGAGATCTATCTTGTTTCCGTAGTGAGCCGGATCGAATATCTCGATGAACAAAAACCCGATCTCTTTTTGTCATTCAGGGAGCCGCATCTGGTAACGGCGAAAGAGTTTCCAGGCGCGGACGCTATGACCACATACATGCAGAGGATGACGGAGCAGCATCTTGACGAACTCAAGGAGAAGATCATCAACCGCACGTTTTATGACGCCAAAACCGTCGTAAGGGGAACGCTGTCAATAAACAAACGCATTGAAGCGATCCGACAATTCCTGCATTTACCCAATGAATGATTTCTTCACGTATCCTTCATTAATCACACAATCTGTCGATAACGCAATGTTTCAATCATACGATCTATTAATCCATCATTCTTACAATCTGTCAATCATCTAATCATACGATCTATTAATCTTACAGTCATCCACAACGACCCCATCTTGACAGAGAGTCAGTCAAGCCAGCCAACATCTCTTTTATGCATTTCTTTGGTTAATAATTATTTTGCGGTTGCCAGTAACTGCCCCATTTTGGGGGGATTTGTGGTATGGTGAAAAGAGTATAAATTTGTATACCTTGAAGACGAAAAATGCAAAAAGAGAGAGAGGGACAGTTTTCTATATACCAAATTGACCGGTTATGAGTAATGTTATATGTAGTTGTCTTTTAGGTGATAATACAAGGGTAAGGTTGCGGCTTTCACAGTTGCTGCACAGTGAGATGGAGACAATTTACGGAGTTCTTCCAGATGATGTTTCCTCTGATATATGCGAGGTTGAGTTGCAGGGGTGCCGGCGGGAGTTTTTTGTCAACAATACGGGAACTCCTTTCACTATTGGCATGCAGGTCATTATTGAGTCTGACGGTGGTTACGATTTTGGCGTTGTCTATTCGACTGGCCAGATCGCCCGAAAAAAGATCCAGCTTAAAGGGCTCGACAAAGGTGGGCAGGAGTGGACTGCGGTGTTGCGGGTTGCCGATGAGAGTGACAATCTGGCTATTGTTGAGCTAAAGAAAAGGCAGACGGAGATACGGGAGGTCTGCCTGAACAAGATTAAAAAGCATGAACTCGATCTGAAGCTTGTTGATGTTGAGTTGCGTATGGATCAGCAGAAGCTCTCGGTCTATTATACCTCATCACACCGGGTTGATTTCAGGACGCTTGTGCGTGACTTGGCGGGAGAGTTCAAGGCAAGAATCCAGATGGTGCAGATAACCACACGGGAGGAGGCAAGAAGGGCCAATGCTTTCGGGCCATGTGGATGTCTTCTTTGCTGTTCGAGCTGGATTCCGAAAATTCATGCAAACCCTTTTGCTGAAAAATCACAATATTCGGAATCGTCAGGCAATGAGAGCCATGCATTCAATATCACCGGGTTGTGTAACCGTCCGAAATGTTGCCTCAGTTATTCGAAACATGAAAAGGGTTGCCGCACCCAGTCGAATGCCCAGTCACAGTTTCCTGCCACAGGAAGCAGGGTCAATACTCCCGAGGGGGCTGCTGTTGTTGAAAGCGTTGATGTCCAGAAAAAACTTGTCTGGCTTCGTTATCTGAAGAGCGACCAGACCCGAAAACTCCCTCTCAACAAGTTCAATGCACTGTTTGTAAAAAAATAACGCGTTACCCATGCATCAGTTTACAAAAACCCTTGTTACGACAGCACTCCCTTATGCCAATGGCCCGGTTCATCTGGGCCATCTGGCCGGGGTCTATCTTCCCGCTGATATTTATGTCCGCTACAAGAGGCTCAAGGGTGAGGATATTATTCATATTGGCGGCTCGGATGAACACGGCGTGCCCATTACCATTACAGCCGAAAAAGAGGGGATTTCGCCCCGGGATGTTGTTGACCGTTATCATCAGATGAACATGGCGGCCTTCTCGAAGTGCGGAATCTCTTTTGACTATTATGGAAGAACAACTTCTGAGCTGCATCACAAGACTGCCCAGGAATTTTTTCTTGATATTGAAGAGAAGGGGATTTTTCAGAGAAAGAGCGAAAAACTTTTTTTTGACCGCAAGGCCGACCGCTTTCTTTCGGATCGCTATGTGACGGGAACCTGCCCGATCTGCAATAATGCGGAGGCTAATGGCGATCAGTGCGAACAGTGTGGCACCCATTTAAGCCCGCTTGAGCTTATCAATCCGAAAAGCAAACTCTCGGATGCGACGCCGGAACTTCGCGAAACCATGCACTGGTATTTTCCGCTCGGGCGTTTCCAGCAGCAGCTTGAGAACTATGTGCAGGGGCACGAGCAGGAGTGGCGGCAGAATGTGGTCAATTATTCCCGCACCTGGTTGAATCAGGGGCTGAAAGATCGGGCAATAACCCGTGATCTTGGATGGGGGATCAACGTTCCGCTTGAGAGCCAGGAGGCTCTGGGAAAGGTGCTCTATGTCTGGTTTGATGCCGTGCTTGGTTATATCTCCTTTACGAGGGAGTGGGCCGCAGCGCTTGGTCAAAGTGAACGGTGGAAAGAGTACTGGCAGAACCCTGAGTGTCGCCTTGTCCAGTTTATTGGCAAGGATAATGTGGTCTTTCATACCCTGATGTTACCGGCAATTTTGATGGCCTGGAATGAGGGGCGTCAAAGCGGATGCTACAATCTTGCCGATAATGTGCCTGCTTCGGAGTTCATGAACTTTGAGGGAAGAAAGTTTTCGAAGTCAAGAAACTATGCCATTTACCTCGGTGAATTTCTTGAAAAGTTTCCGGCCGATACCCTGCGTTACAGTATTGCCATGAATTATCCTGAAAACAAGGATACCGATTTCAGTTGGCTCGACTTTCAAAACCGAACCAACGGTGAACTGGCCGATACCCTCGGAAACTTTATCAAGCGGTCGGTTGATTTTACCAATTCTAAATTCGGTGGGGTCGTACCGATTGATTGCCCTCTTGATGTTATGAAGTCATTTACAGTTATTCTGACTCATGGCAATGATGTTGAAATTGACGAGCTTGGCAATAGGGTGGATCTTGACCATTTGATTGATGAAATTGGACAAGCCTATGAACACTTTCATTTCCGTGAGGCAGTTTCCAAAACAATGGATATCGCTCGTAAGGCTAACCGGTTTCTTACGCAAAACGAACCATGGAAATTAATAAAGAGTGATCGTGATGCTGCTGCGAAGATCATGTCAGTATCCCTGAACCTCTGCCATACGCTTGCGCTGCTTTTTTATCCTGTTATTCCGGAAACCTGCAATCGCATACATGCTATGCTTGGTTTCGCCGGTACGATCGAAAGCCTCATAAAACCAGGTGTTTCCCTCTGGGAGCAGGCGAAAATGTCTGGATTAAACATGGGACATCGGCTCCGCGAAAAGTCGGAAATTCTTTTTACAAAAATAGAGGAGAGCGATATCGCTCCGGAACTTGCAAAAATTGAGGTTTTGCTGGCCGATGCCGTAAAGCGTGAGGCTGGAGTTGAACAGCAAAAGATGGAGTTCAAACCTCTCATCAGCTTTGATGATTTTTTGAAGGTTGATTTGAGGGTTGCACGCGTCATCTCTGCTGAAAAAGTTAATAAAGCGGCTAAACTCCTCAAACTTCAGTTGCAGGTTGGTTCGGTAACCAAACAGGTGCTTGCCGGAATAGCCAAACACTACACTCCGGAAGAGATGGTAGGCAAAAATGTGCTCATTGTGGCCAATTTGGCTGACCGCACCATCCGTGATGATGTTTCAGAGGGGATGATTCTTGCTGTAGAGGGCGAGGACGGGAAGCTTTTTGTTGTAGAACCGCAAGGAAATGAAATAAATGGCAGACAGATACAATAATAGTTTGCAAATCAATATTTATTGCTTAAATTGGTAGCACAAACATCGTGGGGTGGAGCAATTGGTAGCTCGTCGGGCTCATAACCCGAAGGTTGCAGGTTCAAGTCCTGTCCCCACCACCAGTAAAGCCGCCTCCTCAAAAGGGCGGCTTTTTTGTTTAGCAGAAACTCCGCTTTCGTTCAGAGGTATTGATGACTATGAACCATTTCTCTTTCAAACGGCTCGTTCGTTTCGGAAACAGGGGCCTCTCTCAGCAACTGGCTTCATTCGTTGCTGTCGCGCTCCTCTCTCTTGCCGCACTTCCGGTTTTGGCGGAACCCTTGCTCTGCGGGATTGACCGGCTTGAAGCTTCCAGATTCCGGGAACTTTCCGGCTTGAGGGTCGGCCTCATTACCAACGCGGCAAGCCTCAGCCAAAAAGGGGAGCCCGACTACCTTCTCATGCTGCGCTATGGCGTCAAACTGAAGTTTCTCATGGCTCCGGAGCATGGCTTTTCGGCTGACGTCGAAGCTGGAAAAAAAGTTGGCAGCAGCATGGTTTCGGATACGCTGCCTGTTGTATCGCTCTACGGAGCTTCCAAAAAACCTGATATTCAACAGTTGCGCCAAATTGATCTGCTTGTTTTTGATCTTCAGGATGTCGGCACCCGTTGCTATACCTATATTTCGACCATGAAGAGTGCCATGGAGGCCTGCGAAGAGGCTGCCATACCCTTCATGGTGCTTGATCGTCCCAATCCGGTTATTCCTCTCCATCCCCAAGGGTTCATGCTGAAGCCGGGATATGCATCATTTGTCGGGGCCGTCGATATTCCCTTTGTTCATTCGATGACGGTTGGCGAAATTGCCCTGCTTTTGCAGGAGCGCTGTTTCAGGAAGCTTGATCTCAGGGTGATTGCTATGCAGGGGTACGGGCGCTGGAAGTTTGGCGATGAGTACCAGGGGTTCAGCTTCAGGAGCCCGTCCCCGAACATCAGAAGTGTTGAGACAGCCATACTCTATCCTGCCACAGTCTTTCTTGAAGCGACAACGGTCAGCGAAGGGCGGGGTACCGACGCCCCCTTTATGCAGTTCGGCGCCCCGTTTATCAAAAGCGGGGAATTGGCTGATGCTCTCAGCAAATATCGCCTGGCGGGAGTGTCGTTCACCGCCGTCGTTTTTCAGCCAGGCTCAGGAAAGTTCAGCAAGGAGCTTTGCCATGGTTTAAAATTTTCGCTCTTCGACCGGAAAGCATTCAGCCCCTTCAGAACGGCAACGGCACTGCTGCTTGAGCTTCAGCGACTCTATCCCGCAGAGCTTGGCCTCGACAAAAGAGGAGAGTTTTTTGATCAGCTTGCAGGAACTCCTCTTTTTCGGGAGATGATAAAAAAACAGTTACCTCTTGAAACCATCATTGAGGAGAGCAGCCGTCAGGTGGAGCAGTTCGACCGAAGCACTCCTGAACGTCTCATTCTTTATCCTTGAGTAATCCCGGTTATCGGGGAATGCTGGTTCTGCCCGGCAGGCCGTTTTTTGAGAGCAGTACTTGCCAGAGTTGAAGAAAATGGGTACGAAACGCACCAGAACAACTCAGAAGATAGTAGCACCACATACGACAAAATTTTTCATCGTAGCGGGATTGGAGTTCAGGCCACTGTTTTTCGAAGTTTTCATGCCATGCCTTGAGCGTCAAGGCGTAGTCATGGGTAAAGACGTGCCAGTCTTCAAGGATGAAGAGCCCTTCGTAGTTTTTTGTGATCTGGCTTGCAGACGGAATCATTGAGTTCGGGAAGATGTATTTGCATATCCAGGGATCAACATTTGAACATGATTGACTCCCTCCTATGGTGTGCAGCAGAGTCAAACCGCCAGGCTTCAGGCAGTTGTTGACCATCCTGAAATAGTTTCGATAATTTTTATGTCCGACATGCTCGAACATGCCGATCGAATAGATGCGGTCGAAAGAGCCATGTATGTTACGATAATCGGTCACGTTGATGGTGACCGGCAGGCCTGCGCAGTGTTCCTTCGCAATTTTTGCCTGTTCGGTGGAGACCGTTATGGCGGTTACTGAAACGCCATAGTGTTCAGCCGCAAAGCGTGCAGCTCCTCCCCAGCCGCAGCCAATATCAAGGACTTTCATTCCAGGTTGAAGCTGCAGTTTGTCGAAGACCAGACGGAGTTTCTTTTCCTGCGCTTCATCAAGGCTGTCGGTCTCTTTCCAGTAGCCGCAACTGTAGATCATGCGTTTATCAAGCATGGCCTCAAAGAGATCGTTGCCGGTATTGTAATGATGTTCCCCGACCGTAAATGCCCGTGAAGGATGTTGCAGATTGACGGCTTTGCCAATCCATTTTCCGATGAGGTTTATCGGGGTAACTATTTTTTCATCCGCTCTTGTACTGAGCAGCCGGAAAAAGAACTCCTCAAGATCATCGCATTCCCACCATCCATCCATATATGCCTCACCAAGACCAAGGTTTCCTTCAGTGATGGTACGACGGAAAACGAGCGGATGATGAACTTGAATGTCCCACCGACGATTGCCATTGATGCTGATATCTGCTGGCTCGAAGAGGCACTCCAACTGTTTTTTGCAGTAGTTGTTTAACATATTCCGGGAGTCAGTTTTATTGGCTAAAAGCTATCGTGGTACCCTGAATCGTCCTTCCACTCCGTGGCGTGAATATAAAAGTTGCCAGAGCTGAACATGTCGCGCCCGAAAAGAGCCTGCAGCACTCAGCAGATAGTAGCGCCACATCCTGAAAAACCTTTCATTATAGGCTGATGCAAGCGCGACCCGGTTGTTTTCAATATTGTTGTTCCAGGCTTTCAGTGTGTGATAATAGTCGTGCCCGAAAGAGTGCCAGTCTTCAAGAATCAGCCTCCCTTCGGCTGCTGCGGTTATCTGGTTGGCTGATGGCAGCATAGAGTTGGGAAAAATATATTTGCTGGTCCACAGGTCGGTATTGCTCCCCGAACGGTTACTTCCAATGGTGTGCAGGAGAAAGAGCCCGTCCGGCACAAGGTGCTTCCGTACAATCTGAAAGTAGTTCTGGTAATTTTTATGTCCGACATGTTCAAACATACCGATGGAGTAGATGCGATCGTACTTCCCCTTCGTATTGCGATAATCTGTCAGTTTGATTTCAACCGGTAATCCGGCGCAGTGTTCCCGTGCAAGCTTCGCCTGCTCGCTGGAAATTGTCAATCCGGTAACGGTTACGCCATAGTGCTCGGCGGCAAACCGGGCAGCTCCACCCCATCCGCAGCCGATATCAAGTATATTCATTCCTGGTTCGAGCAACAGTTTGTCGAAAACGAGGCGCAGTTTCTGCTCCTGGGCTTCTTCAAGAGTCGAGACATTGTTCCAGTAGGCGCAACTGTACATCATGCGATGATCGAGCATGGCCGTATAGAGATCGTTGCCGATATTGTAATGGCTCTCTCCGACAATGTAGGCTCTTGCAGGGTTTTGAAGGTTGAGGATACGACCGAGTACTCCGTTGATGAAACGCAGAAGGCCCGAAACTTTTTTGTCGACTCCGGCCCTCAGTATGCGGTAAAAAAATTCATCAAGCTGAGGGCAGTCCCACCATCCATCCATATACGACTCTCCAGCGCCAAGATGAGCCTCTACAAGAATGCGGCGATAAAAACGGTCATCGTGCACCGCGATATCCCATGGATTGACGCCGTTAATGGTAATCCCCGCATCACCAAGCAGTTGTTCCACCCTGCGTCGGAAAAAAAAATCGCCCATGGAGCAAATTGTTATGGTTTCTCGTTCTGATGCGCAAGACTTTACCTGCTATAATGTATGTAATAGAAAGGTACTTGCCAAGTTTTCTCCGGATTTACAGGTGAATTGAACGGTTCAGGCAGTCACCCCCGGAGCTTGACCGTGAGGGATTTTCTCACAACTCTCAGGGGCAAGGCTTTTCATATCCGGAATTCTGGACGGGAATAGGGGAGCATAACATAACGGGTGTCAACAGGGAGAATACTGTTCAGGCCTCAGGTTCGTCCTTGTGCTTTTTGGATTTTGGTGTGGTATCAGATTCCGTTTTTTTGGGACGGCCCCGCTTTTTTGAACAGATTTCTTTTTCTATTACAGGATCGGAGTGTTCAGATTCCAGGGATATTTCATCAGATTCCACAAGATGCTCCTCGAGATCTTCGTCATTGAGATCAGGAGGAGTCAGAAGGTCAAGGTCGTCGCACAGGAGTTCGTCAATAATTTCATCAACCGGTGGTTGTGATTTTACTCTGGCACCTCGCTTGTTTTTCATGGCCGGTTCAATCAGGGTTACAACCTCATTGATAGAAGAAAAAATATAGAGTTGTTTATCGAGATTGGTCAGTTTCAGCAGATCCTTGATCTGTTTACAGAGCGAGACGAAAATGGCCAGCCCCTGTGACTGGTTGAAGAGTTGGTGAGCGAGCAGCATTGAACTGATCCCACATGAATCAATGGCTTTTACCTGAGAAAAATCAATGACCAGGTTTTTAGCGTTCTCTTTGTTCACCAGTTCTTCAATTGCCAACTTGAATGCTTCATTGTGGCGAAAATCAAACACATCCTCTTCTATTTTCAGGATTGTTAATTCTTTACGGGCTGATACTGAGTATTTCATGATAAACCTATAACTTTAATAACTGTAAAACATTGGCATTCAAGCGTCTAAAGGATTTTTCTGCTACCAGTGCACGGTGGTATGTACAAGGGATTTATAAAACGGAACTTATGCATGGAGCCTTAGCAGAAAGCAAGGTAAAAAAATAAAGAGTTAAGGTTTTTGTTATGCGATCAGGCGGTTATTTTTCTACGGCTTTAAATAGTCCTTTTTTATTGAGGGGAACAATTGTTGAACCATGTCGTTGATTTTTTTCCCGTTTTAAAAAAACTCCCCGTCAGAAAGTAGTAAATAAACCATCACTGGCAAATATAATCAGACGACCACGCCGCAGTGCAGTTCGATGCCAATGTGCCATCTATCCTCCATGATCAGCAGGGGCAGGTTTTTTGTCCCCCTTTTCCGCCATCAGATCCCTTCAACGGAACAAAATGGAACACGCGGCCCAATGCGGTTAAAAAAGTGTGTCATATAATCTTGTATTAATATCTTTTTATTACATTGCTTCGGTGCTGTTTTTCTATCGTTCAAGTTTATTCTAAAAACAAGGAGAGCGGATGAAATCTTTGATTCACAGAAAAGGATGGATGTCAGCTTTCGCCTGTTTGTGCATGGTCATGCTGACGACCTCCTGCACCAATTTAACAGCAGTACAGGAGTGGTCAAAAACATCGCTCGAAGCATCAGAGTTTAACGGGATTGTTACAACCTATGCAGATACACCAGTGAGGTTGAAACGGTATGATGCGCTCCATTTTAAACACCTCAAGAGGCCAACAGGGGAGCAGAAGAGGTTCTTTGCGTTACGCCAGAGAGTGTATGGTACTAACGCGATGGAACGAAAGAATCAGGCTGAATCGCTGAACATGCTATTAGCTGTTGTCTCTGATTATATGAGGGCGTTGGCGACACTCTCCGCCGACGGCACAGTGGACTACAGCAAAAACATGACGACCCTTAACACGAAAATAAATGATCTGAATGCAACGCTTGCGCCAGAAAAAAGAATTTCGACAAGAACGCTTGGTGCGGTTGGCTCGATAGTTCAAACGATCATGAAGCCCTGGCAGGTAAAGCAGGTGAAAAAAACTATCGAGCAGGCGAATGAGCCACTACAAACAATCCTTGCAGGTGAACTCCGTCAGATTGTTGCCACTGATTTTCTGGATGATTTAAACACGGAGCGCGATGCTCTTGAGTTGTATTACGGCGCTCTCCTTAACGATGGTTATCCTTCCGCTGCGGCGCAAGATGCAGTTACGGAGTGGAGAGAGCTGCGTCAAGAGCAAAACATTGCGAGATTGCACGCAGTACATGCCTATCTGACGGTACTTGACACTATTTCGAAGGGGCATCAACAGCTTTATGATCACCGAAACAACCTCAATGACCAAAAAGTAATCAAGAATCTTTACGGCCTTGTTCTTGACCTTCGCAAGCAGATTACCATACTCGCTAAATCATGACAAACAAAAGGAGAGAATGAAGATGGCTTTACCATTAACTCCAGATGAAGCCCGCAGTATTGCTGAGGCATTTCGTGCTGCGGAGCACAGCGTCAAGTGCTATATGGATGGCCATTATAATCAGGAAGAACACAAAATAAGTCGCGCAGAATATGACTCTCTCTACGAATTCTGTCAGACACTTCTCTGTTTGTCGAGCGACGCAACGACGGCAGCCGTCGGTCTCTCTCTTGACGCATTGGATGCCCCTGCCGATGAATTAAAAGGTGTTATAGAAGAGGCCAATCAAAAAATAAAAACCCTGCAAAAAATTTCCAGTGTCATTAACTGTGTTTCTGCCCTTGTTTATCTCGCATCTTCCATTATCGCAAAAAATCCGGGAGCTATTGTAACGTCAATCACCACTCTCCGCAACAAAATCAAGTCATAATGCAGTACGCTCATTGATTCAGAGGGTCAAAGCTGTCGAAAAGGGGGATTCGCTCAGATTGCCCCCAGACGGTTTTGTTAGAGAGAATCGGCAGCTAACGATGATTTTTTTTGCAAAGGGAGCAATCTCTCCAAAAAACATCTGCTTCAGCTCAGCAACCGGCCACCCATAAAAATTGGCAGCCGCTTTGTTGGCATCAATGATCCTGCCGGTTTTCGCATCAAGGATGAGTTGAATTGCTGAACCGGAAGCTTTATCCGAAAGCGGCAGAGAACGTAATTATTATTTGCTTATCAAGGCAAATCGTGCACAAGCCGATCAGCCAGTGTCTCAAGCTCACGGCTGTCGATTGGGGCGGTAACCCATGTTACCGTCAGTCGGTTCCTGAAAAAAGTCACCTGTCGTTTCGCATAATTGCGCGTATGCTGCTTTATCAGCGAAATAGCTTCATGCGAGGTGACTTTTCCGTCGAAATATTGAAAAAGCTCCTGATATCCTACCGACTGCAGCGCAGAGATCTTTCCGCCAGCAAGGAGCGCTTGATACTTGTGATAGAGTTGTTCAGCCTCGCCGCAGAGCCCCGCTTTAATCATTTCGTCTGTACGCCGGTTAATGCGCTCATACAGGAGGGGTCGGGGCATTGCAAGCCCCATAGTGACAAAGTTGAGGCCGCCCTGCCGCTGCTTTCCCCTTGCCTGCAACTCCGTAACGCTTAGACCAGTGATCTCAATAATTTCAAGACTCCGTATAAGTCGCTGGCTCTTGGTCGGGTCAAGGGTTGCTGCCTGTGCCGGGTCTCTTTCGAGCAGCCTTGCATAGAGCCGCTCGTTTCCCTCACGCTCAAGCTCCTCAAGCAGCCGCCCCCTTATCACAGGGTTTGCCGGAGGCAGATCCGCAAATCCCTCAATCAACCCTTCAAGGTAGAGGGTCGATCCACCCGCAACAACCGCACGCTTTCCACGCCGATGAATGTCAAGAATCCTCTCAACAGCTTCGGTTGCAAAGTCGCCAGCCGTAAAGGGTTCGCCGATAGTTTTCTCATTCACAAAATGGTGCTTCACCTCTTCAAGCAGCTCCAGAGAAGGCTTTGCCGCACCAATATCAAGTTCCCGGTACACCTGCCGCGAATCAGCCGAAATAATCTCCCCCCCAATCTTTTTCGCCACCGCCAGAGCAAGCGCCGATTTGCCCGAAGCCGTAGGTCCAAGAATAACTATAACCGGTGGTTGTTCCGTTTTTGTAACGTCCATATTGTCTATCGGTAATAAATGATTGTTCTCCCCTCAAAATAAAAGATAAACGACAATACCGCTCATATTTTCCCTGCGCAACCTGGGAGCGCCGAGCTCCAGCTCGGCCCCCCCAAAAAACGATTGTACTTTGCATGCACGTACTACCGTATAATAAAGAGGGTGATTGCCCGGATTGCATCCGAGCCTTGATTGCCGACGAAAGCCGTGAGTCAGGAAGAGGTGAAAAGAGTGCGGCGAAGGCAGTAGATATTGAAGCAGAGATAGACAGCATAGGTCAAGAGATAGTAATATCCAACGGCCTTGAGTGAGGTGAGCGGAAAGAGGGTGATGAGCAGTGCGAAGAGCGGCAGTGAGAGCCATTCGCCAATCGCTATTGCTTTTACTTTTTCAGTGGCAAATAATGCCATAAGCAGCACCCATGAGGCAACACGCAAGGTATCTCCCAGCAGAAAAAGGGCTGATACTCCAGCAGGCATGATAAATCTTGTGTCATAGAGTTGTTGCAGAAGTACCGGTTGAAACACCCATATACCCGCCAGGGCCACACCCGCAGGGAGAGCTATGATGAGCCAGGCTCGGAACAGTTCGCTTCGCAACCCTGTTTTGCTGGCGGAGACTGAAAAACGGGGCAGAAAAATGAGCATCAGGATATTTGCCGAAAGAAGGGTAATCCATTCGCTGGTTCGCCATAGCGCCTGCAGTTGCGAAACATCACCCCATGAAAGACGGGAGGCTATCTCCGCCCGACTCCATGCCTGTGAAGCTGGACTCAGAATTCCTATTGAGAGCCCTGCTGGCAGATAGGCATACAATTTCGTTCCTCCCGGTTTGCGCCTGGCGGCTCCTTTCCAGTTGAATGAAAGAACGAGGGCGCAGGCAAGAAGGGCATGGGTCGCAAGTTGTACGCGCACAAGCAGCAGGAGTGAGGGTGCACCGAAAAGACCAAGGGCTGCAAGCGCCATGGGTGTCCAGATAGCCGTCATAAGCAGCAGCATCCTTCCGCGCCATTTCCGACCCAGCCAGTAGGCATAGAACAATCCGGAGAGCACTGAAAGCCATCCGGCAGCGATTGCCCACGAGGTGAGTTCGCTTCCCTGCAGAAGCTCCCGATGGACAACTTCATTCAGCGTCGTCATGCCGGAAAGCAATGCAATGGCAACCAGACCCGAAAGGGATAATCCCCAGAAAAGGCCACTGCGGAGCAGCGACACCGGATCCTGATTGTGACGGGACGCATAGACCGTTATGCCGTGCCCTATGCCACTCAACGCAACACCGGCAACCAGTTCGAAGACCGATTGGAGCTGCGCCCAATGCGCCACAAGATCGCGACTTGCATGAAGCGCAAGCATCTTGTCGACAAGAGCCCGCGCACACAATCCCACTACCACCACGCCACTTCCCAGCAAAATCTCGCGCATACGGGAGCGGGTGGCACTGCGCTGTTCAGGCTGTTGCATAGATGAGCGTTCAGATGATTTTCGCCTTTTTCCTGTCGGCGAAAATGATTCAAGATAACATCCGATCCATTTCTTGCAACCTGGGAACGCCGAGCTCCAGCTCTGCCCAAAAATAACGATTGCACTTTGCTTGAACGTACTACCGCATAAAAAAGAGGGTAAAGAGTTATATTGTTCCCAAATGATGGATGGCCGCGCAATGGTGTAAGAGCAGTTCGGTTTTGACCAATCGGTGCTTGCCAAAGCATTCCGGGGTGAACTGGCAGAGCCCGACTCGAACGATGAGCCAGCAGCAGAACTCCTCAAACGGATTCTCAAAGAGAGAGCAAAGCTGGATGGCGGCAGAAAAACGAAAGGCAGGAGATTGAGCAATATGGCAACCGTTATTGCTTAAACGAGGAACGTTTGCCAAATTTGGAGATTGACAAAGAACCCTTTACGTCAAGGAGTACTCTTTTGGCTCTCTTTTCAAGCTTATAACAGCGTCCACGCCAGAGTCTTCTCTCTGGTTTTGCATGCGCTCCAATTTTAGCCTAAACTGTCGATGATACCTTCATTGGTTGCAGCTTCACCGGCATACAGATAACTTGCAACCTCGGCATTGCTGCGTTTTTGTTGTTCATGACCAGCGTAGAGCACCACTTTTTTTGCGACACGTTCACCAAAAAGAGCCGCAACTTTATTGAGCTGTATGAAACACTCCTGATTAATCGTCTGCGATGACTTGATTTCGAAGAGCCTTATGATGTTGCCTGCCTCCAGCAGAACATCAACTTCCAGTCCACTGATGTCGCGATAAAAATGGAGGTTTGCTGGCAAGCCGGCATTGATGCGTGCCTTGAGCATTTCAAGAACCACCAGATTTTCAAACAGCGATCCTCGCAAAGGGTGAGCTTGCAGATGTGACTCCTGTGTTATTCCGATCAGCCAGGAGGCCAGACCCACATCGTAAAAATAGAGTTTTGGGGACTTTGTTAATCGTTTTCCGATATTGGCAAACCAGGGTGGAAGTAAAAAAACAACATAGGATGCCTCAAGCAGGGTAAGCCAGCTTTTTGCGGTCACGCTCGAAACCCCGGCATCAGCAGCAAGAGAGTGCAGGTTGAGCAGTTGGCCTACTCTTCCTGCTGCCAGGCGGACAAAGGTTTCAAACTGGCGCATAAGGCGTAATTGCAGCAATTCCCGCAAATCGCGTTCAACATAAGTGGCAAAATAATCTCCGAGCATGACCGCTGGATCAAGCTTCTCTGCATGAATACGTGGATAACCACCCGATAGCAAGAGACGATCAACGCCGGTGGGTTGCCCTGCATCACGCAGTTCAGCAACCGATAAGGGCAACAGCTTCAGTAGAGCGGTTCTTCCGGCAAGTGACTGACTGATATGACGGTTCAGTTCAAATTGATGGCTTCCCGTCAAAATAAATTCACCAGCCGTTTTGTGTTCATCAACGCGAACCTGAATCCATGAAAGCAGTTCAGGCACACGCTGCACTTCATCAAGCACAGCGCCTTTTGGAAACTGGGCCAAAAATCCTGCGGGATCCTGCTGTGCAAAATGACGGATATCAGGTCGCTCCAGATTGCTGTAAGGTTTTTCCGGAAAAGTTGTTCTGCAAAGAGTGGTTTTACCTGATTGCCTTGGACCGGTAAGCGTTACAACCGGATACTGTGCAGCCCGACCCTGCAGGGTAGACATGAGATGACGTGCAATCATTGTGTGCAATAGTAAAGTTCAACTTTAATATTGTATAAATCGGATTAATAAGCAAGTAAATTTGCATTGAACTCATTAGAGATTCTGCCTGCCTGTCGCTGCGGAGATATTTTTTTATATTGGCTCAGCCCAGGCTCTTTTGTTCAGCTATTAACCCGTGACAGGAACCGCTTCGCATGACCGTTGTTAACGATTTCACCATACCGCCCGCCGTTTCTGAAAACCTCTCCCTTGCCGAAAGGGGTTATTACGGGATAGGGGGGAGCGCTCGCTATTTTGCCGAGCCCGTCTCTCTGGCGGAGCTTGCCGATATTTTGCTTTGGGGTGTCGGGCAACGTCTCCCGCTTGCGCTCATGGGCAGCGGAAGCAATATCCTCTTTTCGGATGCTGATTTTGCGGGTGTGGTGCTTTCCCTTGGCCGGATGGAGCGTATGCACTGGCTCTCGGATGATGAGCTTTTTTGCGAGGCGGGGGTGGAGAACAGCCGCATTGCTGAAGAGCTGTTGCGGGCTGGCAGGGGAGGGGGCGAGTGGCTCTACCGGCTTCCCGGACAGATTGGCGCAACCGTGCGGATGAATGCCCGCTGTTTCGGGGGTGAGGTTTCGGCCATTACGGCGGCGGTTCTGACGCTCTCGGTTGAGGGTTGCCTGCGCTGGCGGTTGCCGGAAGAGATCTTTTACGGCTACAAGCATACTGCCTTGATGGAGAGTCCGGAGATTGTGGTTGCCGCTCTTTTGCGTTTTCCCCATGCCTGCTCGGCGGAGGAGACAAGAGCGTTGATGGAGGGCCATGAAGGGGAGCGCGAGGCGAAGCACCATTTCGATTTTCCAAGTTGCGGCTCGACCTTCAAGAATAACTATGCTGTGGGGCGTTCGAGTGGCAGCATTTTTGAGGAGCTTGGTTTCAAGGGGACGAGAGAGGGTGGTGCCATGGTGAGCCCTCATCATGCCAACTTTATTTACAACAGGGGAGGGGCAACGGCCCGAGATGTCCTCACGCTTGCCGCACGAATGCAACGTGCCGCGCTTGCAGAGGCGGGGGCTCAGCTCGATCTTGAGGTGCAGTGTATCGGGTTGTTTGATGCTGATCTGCTTGCGTCCTGCGGTGTCGCTTCTGTTGCCGACACACGGGATTCCTCCAAAGGGTGGGCAGGTCTTTTATGGAATCCGCAGGAGGAGGGCGCGGCGGCAACAGAGAAGTCGCTTTTTCCCCGAGTTCTCATGCAGGGGCCACTGGTTGGGTACGCCGCACTCGACAGGGAGTTTCCTGCTGGAGCGTTTGTCGCTGTTGAGCAGTTGCATTCGCTTGAGGATGCGGCACTTAATCCCCAGGCACCCTTTCTTCGCTGGATAACCCGCAGCAGTGATCCGGCCCTTTTTGCCGTCAAGCCGCCCTCAGCCATTCCGGCAGGAAGTTTTCTTGACGGGCTGTGGAATTACGGCGTATCTGAACTCTTTATCGCTTCCGGTGTTCCGGGAGGGGGCTATCTTGAGTTTGAGCTAACTCCGGAGGGTCATTGGGTTGCCTTGCGCTTTGATGCTCCACGAAAGAGGACGAAAGGGTATGAAGTGCTTTCAGCAGAGCCTTGGCAAAAGGCGGTGCATAAGGTGCAGGGTGATAGACTCTTTGGAATGGAGTTTTCGTGGGAACTGTTGCAGCCTTTCGTCAAAGAAAGAATTCTTGCCTTGCAGTGCTCGGCCTCATCCGGAAGGGGGGAGCTAGCTCTTTTCCCCTGGTGGAACAATGCGCCACTCCCGGCTGATTTTCATCAACCGGAGCGCTTTTTCCGGATTCGCCTGCTTTAAAAGAAGGCGTCAGAGATCGGCGGCTGGCATACGCGATACCTCTTCCGCAGTAAAGACCGGTCCCTCCTTGCAGACATAGACCGACCCCACATTGCAGCGTCCGCACTTGCCGACTCCACATTTCATCCGGTTTTCGAGCGTTGTGTAGACGTTTTTTTCATCAAAGCCAAGTTTTTTGAGCGAGATGAGGGTGAACTTGATCATGATGGGCGGCCCGCATATCACGGCGATGCAGTTGTCGGGAGAGGGGGAGGCCTCTTCGAGTACGGTGGGCACAAAGCCGACCCGGTATTTCCAGTCGGGTGACTCTCCACCGGGATCAACGGTGAGGACAAGGTCTACGTCCGGGCGATTCTGCCACTCGTCAAGTTCATGCTTGTAGACCAGATCGGCTACGGTACGGGCTCCATAGACAATGGTGATCTTGCCAAATTTTTCACGCTGATCGAGGCACGACCAGATAACGCTTCGCGTCGGGGGAAGGGCAATTCCTCCTGAAATGAAGAGGAGGTTTTTGCCGTGGAACTCCTCGATGGGGAAACGGTTGCCGTAGGGACCCCGGAAGGTGACGAGGTCACCGATATCGGCATTGGCGAGAGCCGAAGTCACCCTGCCGGATTGGCGGAAGGTGCATTCGATATACTCGTTCCGGGTCTCGGGGCTTGCGACGCAGAAGGTACTCTCTCCCTCGCCGTAGACGCCGTAGAGTCCGAACATGCCGGTACGGAAGGTTTTCTTGAACGCTTCATGGTCGTCCGGGTCCTGGAACTCGAGCCTCAAGGTTCTTACGCCGGGCGCTTCGTCGTGGCGTGCGACGATTTTCATGATAGCCGGCTTGTAAATGTTCGGTTGCGCGTTGTGGATGGTTTCTGTCACGGCTATAATTTTGATATCTCTTGTAAAGTCTCGGTAATACCCATGTCAACCGGGCACTGGCGTGAGCATCGGCCGCATCCGCTGCAACTGTTCACACTGAACTTGCCTGGAAAATAGTTGAATTTGTGCATGATGCGCTGGCGCCATCGTGCCGATTGCGTCGAACGGGGGTTGTGGCCCGAGGTGTGCATGGTAAAGAGGGCAAAGGAGCAACTGTCCCAGTTTTTTCTCCTGATACCGCTGTAGGTGTCGCCCTCATCCTGAATGTCGAAACAGTGGCAGGTGGGACAAAGATAGGTGCAGGAGGCGCAGCCGATACAGCGCATTGAGATCTCTTTCCAGAATTTACTGTCAAAGTTCTCTGGTTTTTGCAGCCAGGCAACGCAGGTGTCGAGGTTGAACTTTTCATGCACTTCGGCGATTGGCAGGGGCGTTTCGTCGCTCTCCTTGATGTATTCGGCGATGAGGGCGAAGGCTTCACGTCCACGGTCAGTCAGCTCTTCAACTACCCATCCCCGGTTTTTGTCGAGAGGACGAAGCAGCACGTCGGAGCCTTTGGTACTGTCGGGGGTTTCTTTGAGTGAGGTGCACATACAGAAGTCATCCGCGTTGGTACAGGCAATGGTTACAATAACCGATGTCTTGCGCCGCTGAAACCAGTATTCATCCTTGTAATCCCATCCGAAAAGGGGATCGTCAATTGCCAGACCTGAAGCATCACAAGGCCGTGCACCAAAAATGATTCTTGGCGATGTCGGTGCAGTGAAGTCAGCCGTGTCGATCTCATTTTTCTTGATGGTGTAGCGCAGCATTGGCTCGGTCTGCGGAAAAAAGAGCTCCTTGAGTGAACGGTCGGGCAGCACTATGCCGAAACAGAGGTCGCTGCTTCGCTCAACTTCGGCATAGCTTGAAAGAGACTCTCCCTGCACAGGGCCAATCACGCTCATCCCTGCCGAACGCCATTTTTCGACACAATGGTCAAGTTTATCGCTGAAAAGGATTCTTGTCATAGGTGTTGGTTACTTAGAGAATGAATGTCTCAGTGTCGTCCTTTTTGAAACTTGCAAGTACCGGCTCCTGGGTCGGGCTTAATCCGGCAAAATGATCGAATCCGTCGATCACCTCTTTGGCCATCCTCTGGTTGATGAGGCGGAGTGGAATGTTGACGGGGCAGGCCCGGTCGCAGTTGCCGCATTGGACGCACCGACCGGAAAGGTGAAATCCCCTTACGATATTCCATTCAAAATTTCCGAGGGTGTGCGACGAGGTGTTGACCCATTGCGGCTGATTGCTGTCGACAATGCAGCGGCGGCAGTAGCACATGGGGCAAGCCTGGCGGCAGGCGTAGCATTTGATGCATCGCGAAAACTCCTCCTGCCAAAAGTCGAACCGCTCTTTTGCGTTCATCTTTTCGATGCGCTCAAGGAGTGCCTCTTTATGGATGACCGGAGGGTTCTCCTTGATTTCGTTGAGCAGCGCTGAGAAATCTTCAGCATTTCGGCCCTGCAGCGGTCTGACTTCCCGGCCTGTAGAGTCAAATCCGAAAATAACGATTTGATCGACATTGAGCTGGTATTCTGCCGCCAGGATGTTGATGGAGCGGATTCCTTCGGGGCGCAGAAAGATGCCTACCCGTTTTTCATCGCTCAGCAACCCTTCGGTGACGAGGTATCCTGAAAGGTTCGTCAGGCAGGTACTGTCGAGCACAAGCTGGTCGGCCTCTTCCGAGGTGCGGATAAAGAGCGGACGCCGCCGGTCGGGGGTTGAGCCCGGTTTGTAGCCGATCGCCATTTTTATTGTGCCGTTGGCAAGAAGCTCTTTGACCGTTGTTCTGTATTTTTCCTGTGTAATCATTGCCTCTTGTTTTTAAAGGGTCGCCGGTGATTCAGTCTCTTTGATCAACTCCTGATACTGATCAAAAGGGCCAAGTTTACGGATATCTTCCGTGACACTGTTGATGAGATCGGCAAATTTGCTTCCTTCAGCCGCGCTGATCCATGAAAATATGACCCGTTCCGGTGGTATGCCGGTGAAATCGAGCAGAGCACGAAAAACCATCCAGCGGCGGCGTGCATGATAGTTGCCATGGGTGAAATGGCAGTCGCCCGGATGGCAGCCACTGACCAGGACACCGTCAGCCCCCTTCTGCAGCGCTTTGAGGATAAACATGGGGCTGATTCTTCCGGTGCAGGGAAGTCGGACAATGCGGACATTGGGTGCATATTTCAGTCTGCTCGTTCCTGCCAGATCAGCTCCTGCGTAGGTGCAGTATGTACAGACAAAAGCGACGATCTTTGGTTCAAATGGTTCACTCATCGGCGTACTCCAGTAGCAAAGTTCTGTTCGTTCATGGAAAAAATGGAGGCTTTCTTAGAGCCCCATCACTTCAGCAAAGATCTGTTTTTCGGTAAATCCGGCCAAATCGAGACTGTTCGAGCGGCAGAAACTGACGCAGGTACCGCACCCCTGGCAGAGACCGGGATTGACGTAGGCCACCTGTTTGATGAGCTTTCCCGAACGGTCGCGAATATCCTTTTTCTCAATGGCGTTGTAGGGACAGGCAAGAACGCAGCCCCAGCATCCGGCGCAGGTCGCTTCGTTGTTGATGGCAATAACCGGCTCGCGCTCAAGCTTCTCCTTGCTGAAAAGGGCGAGCACCTTGCTGGCCGTGGCCGATGCCTGGGCAACAGAGTCCGGAATATCTTTGGGCGACTGGCACGCTCCGGCAAGAAAGACCCCTGCCGTTGATGATTCAACGGGGCGCAGCTTGAGATGGGCTTCGTTATAGAAGCCATATTCGTCGTAGGCGATACCGATGGTTTTGGCAAACTCTTTGGCATTGGGCTGTGGCACCATTGCGGTGGCCAGAACCACCATGTCGGCCACAACGGTCACCGGCTTGCCGAGCAGGGTATCGACACCGCGCACCATCATTTTACCGTTCTCCAGCCAGAGCTTGCTCACCCTGCCACGGATGTAGGAGGCCTCATCCTCCTCAATGGCCCGGCGGGTAAATTCATCATACCCTTTGCCTGCTGCACGGATATCCATGTAAAAAATATGGGCTTTACCGTCATGCACCTTGTGGGCGTAGAGCATGGCATGTTTGGCGGTGTACATGCAGCAGATTTTGGAGCAGTAGCGTACTCCCTTCGAAGGGTCGCGCGATCCGGCGCACTGTATAAAGACAACTGTTTCAGGCTCTTTTCCGTCGGAGGGACGAAGGATCTTTCCGGCAGTAGGGCCGCTTGCCGAGGCGAGGCGCTCAAACTGAAGGCCGGTGATGACGTCTGGAAATTTGCCGTAACCATACTCACCATAGAGAGCGGTATTCTGGATCTGGAAGCCGGTGGCTACCACAATTGCACCGATCTCAAGGTCGATGAATTCATCCTGCATATCAAAGTTGATTGCATTGATTTGACAGGATTTCTGGCACATTTTGCACTTGCCGTTCTTGAAGTAGATGCAGTTTGCCTTGTCGATGACCGGCATATTGGGGACTGATTGCGCGAACGGGGTATAAATGGCGGTACGTTTGCCAAGGCCACAATCAAATTCGCTTGAGAGTTTTTTGACCGGACATTTTGTTGTGCAGTCGCCGCAGCCCGTACAGGTATTCATGTCAACATAGCGCGATTTCATGCGAACCCTCACCTTGAAGTTGCCGATATAGCCATCAACACTCTCAATTTCGGCATAAGTAAGGAGCCTGATTTTGGGATGCTGGGCGGTTTCGACCATTCTGGGGGTCATGATGCACTGTGAGCAGTCGAGTGTAGGGAAGGTCTCCGACAACTGTGCCATGTGGCCGCCAAGGGAGGGCTCCCGCTCGACGAGGACAACTTCCTGACCGGCATTGGCAATATCGAGTGCCGCCTGAAGACCGGCAATACCTCCGCCGATGACCAGGGCCCGGCGGGTTACCGGCACTTCAATAGGCTGAAGTTTGTTGTTGCGTTTGACTTTTTCGACCATTGAACGAACAATGTCCGCCGCTTTTTCGGTCGCCATATCCTTGTCGGTATGCACCCACGAACATTGTTCGCGGATGTTGGCTATTTCACACAAATAGGGGTTCAGCCCCGCTTCAGCACATGCTTTGCGGAAGGTGGCTTCATGCATTCTTGGTGAGCAGGCGGCGATGACGATACCGCTCAGGTTGTTTTCGCGGATTGCCTTTTTGACGCTCTCCTGACCTGGATCGGAGCAGAAATATTTGTATTCGACAGAGACTGCAACGCCGGGGTGTTCACCCATGGCGGCCGCCAGTTTGGTACAATCAACCTTAGCAGCAATATTTTCGCCGCAGTGACATATAAATACTCCGATTTTTGCCATTATTTCAATCTTTTAGTATGAAGCTGCTGACCGGAACGGCCTGGCATGGAACGCCCCTGAACCCTGATTTTTTGTCAGGTGTTCAAAGGTTTGGTCGTACCCTAAAGTTTTGAGACAAGGTCGAGCGCAGGCACAAAATGCTCTCCCACGGCGACTTCAGAAGGGTCGGCACCGCAGGCGATGGCGACAAGCTCTGAAATGTAGTACACCGGCATCTCTTTGACATCACCGAACCGCTTTCTCATGCTCCCTTGACGCATGTCAAGATTAGCCTGGCAAAGGGGACATGCGACAACAAAGGCTTCGGCACCGTTGTCGGCTGCGTTTTTGGCAATGGAGTGTGTTAACTCTTCGACCAGCGGTTGCTGAGCAAGCGTCAGCCCGGCTCCGCAGCACTCAATCTTGAATGCCCAGTCGACAGGTGTGGCTCCAAGGGCGGTCATGATTGCCTCCATTTTGAGCGGATTTTCCGGGTCGTCAAAACCCATTGCTTCCATTGGACGCACCAGAAGACAGCCATAATAGCAGGCAAGATGGAGACCGGTAAGGGGCTTTTTCACCCTTCGTTTGATCTCTTCCGGATCCATTGCTTCAAGAAGCTGGGTAACACCAATAAATTCAGCATTGCATGTTGGCACTATGCCGGTAATTGAACGAACCTCCTCACGAAGCTCCGGGGAGTCGAGCAGTGACTGCCGGGTGGTTACCTGACGGTTCTGGCAGGCGGCGCAAGGTGCAAGCACCAGATTCAGCCCCTGTGCATCGGCAAGCGCCTGGTTTCTTGCCGGAAGAAGCACGGCAAGCTTATGGTTGGTGGCGTGGGCCGATGTTGCTCCGCAGCAGTTCCAGTCCTCAATTTCCTGAAGCTTGAGACCGAGCAGGGCGCACATTTTTTTGACCG
Source organism: uncultured Chlorobiaceae bacterium (assembly GCA_903871235.1). GTDB lineage: Bacteria > Bacteroidota > Chlorobiia > Chlorobiales > Chlorobiaceae > Chlorobium. Next base: position 10,511 of record CAIQGA010000122.1, on the reverse strand, counting down.
AAATATCATATTCCCGTGCCGTCCCACTCAGCGAGCAGCCGGGATAGTAGCCGATGGTCATGCCTGGCTTGATTGAACGGGGCTCTGTTGCGACAAATTCCTTTTTTGTCGGACGCCGTTTCGGAGCCGCCAGATGAGACTCTTTGCTGGAACTTTCAAAAATTTTTGCGATCTGCTCCTTACCCTTTACTCCACCTTTACCGGTAAGGGTATGGAGCGGATTGATCTTTCCGCTCATGATCATCTTGACGCCTGATTCCGCATCCTGCAAAAATGTCCTGGTGCGAAGCTTGTAGCTGTTGATGAGTGAGAGTTCCTCAAGACGGCCATGTTTGCGCACGTTGTTGAGGAAGGAGACATGGAATGCAGTGACCAGCTTTTTTGCCTTGTTTTGTGAAACAATACCCTTCTCAAGCGCCATAGCCCTGAGCGAGTCCATTGTTGCAGCAATATCCATGTTCTGCGGACATCGTGAAGTGCAGGTCATGCAGCCGACACAGAACCAGAGCGCTTCGCTTTTCAGGGCATCTTCGATATAGCCAGCCTGGATGAGACGCATGATTCTTGCCGGAGGACTGTCCATAAACGCTCCTGCAGGGCAGCCAGCAGTACATTTTCCACACTGGTAGCAGCAGTTATAGTCATTTCCGGTGGATTCCTCAAGCTGATGCTTCAGGGTATCCTTTACTGTCATCTTGAGTTTTGACACGTGGTATAGGATTACTTTACTTGGAGCGGGAAGCGAAATGACACGAACAAGGTATGTTAAAGAAAATTAAATTAATGTCAAATAAATCAGGCCCAATAATTTATTCACCTCTCAGATGAAAAAAGAGCACAAAAGCCCTGAGAGCTGCGCCACTACTTACTTGCCAGCGTTTTGGCTGTTCGATGTTCGCTTCGTTTTTTTTCAACAATTGTTAATTAACAGCAAGAGGAATCAAAGCGTTCACCTCTTTTTTCTTTTTTTGTTGTGGGGGTGGTGCATCAGAAGAGCCGCGTTTTTTCTTGTTTTTTTGCACTTCAGCATGATGAGTCGATGCTTCGGCAGCCCTGAGGGGGAGAAATATCCGGAAAGTCATTGATATGATACTCTTTTTGCTTATGATGCAACAACTCCCCGTTTTAAATATTATAAATTTTCATTACAAGATCATGTTTGATGAAATAGAGTTTGACAAGATCAAGCGTTTGCCCAAGTATGTCTTTGCTGCAGTCAATGAGCTGAAAATGGCTGAACGGCGTGCCGGAGAGGATGTTATTGATTTTTCGATGGGTAATCCTGATGGCCCGACACCTCAGCACATTGTCGATAAACTGATTGAAAGCATCAATAAACCGAGGACTCACGGCTATTCCGTTTCAAAGGGAATTTACAAGCTTCGTGGTGCGGTGGGAACCTGGTACAAGCGAAAGTATAATGTAGACCTTGACCTTGATCGCGAGGTTGTGGCAACGATGGGCTCAAAAGAGGGTTATGTTCACCTTGTGCAGGCCATCACCAATCCCGGTGATCTTGCCATGGTGCCCGATCCCTGTTATCCCATTCACTCCCAGGCATTCATTCTTGCCGGCGGCAACGTCCATCGCCTGAAACTGGAACTGAACGACGATTTTACCCTTGACGAAGAGGGCTTTTTTGCAAACATAGAAAAAGCACTGCGCGAATCGTCGCCAAAGCCCAAGTATCTGGTGGTGAATTTCCCCAACAATCCTACCACGGCCACTGTCGAGCTTCCTTTTTATCAGAAGCTGGTCGATATTGCCCGTCAGGAGCGCTTTTATATTATCAGTGACATTGCCTACGCCGAACTGACTTATGATGGCTACGTCACCCCCTCAATCCTTCAGGTACCCGGAGCAAAGGATGTTGCCGTCGAGAGCTACACCCTCTCAAAAACCTACAACATGGCCGGATGGCGTGTCGGGTTCATGGTTGGAAACGCCAAACTGATCGGCGCCCTCGAAAAAATCAAGAGTTGGCTCGATTACGGTACCTTCACCCCCATTCAGGTTGCCTCAACCATTGCCCTCACCGAAGACCAGAGCTGCGTTCAGGAGATCTGCGAGGTCTATCGCAAACGGCGTGATGTCATGGTTAAAAGTTTTATCAACGCAGGCTGGCCGGTGGTAACTCCAAGGGCAAGCATGTTCGTCTGGGCCCGGATTCCAGAACCCTTCCGCGCCATGGGAAGCCTTGAGTTCAGCAAGAAACTGCTTACTGAAGCAAAAGTCGCCGTCAGTCCCGGCATAGGATTCGGCGCCTACGGTGATGAGTATGTGCGTGTCGCCATGATTGAGAATGAGGAGCGGATTCGGCAGGCTGCGCGGAATATTAAAAAATTCCTGCGTGAATAAATGAAATTTGTGGGGGCATGTTCTTGCGTGTCCCCACAATGGCGTCCGAAATATTCACATTCATCCCGCAAATACCCCAATCTATCTGTTTCTGTTCCTGCTGATTACTGTCCCTCCTGTTGCCCAATTAATTGATTTTTCCTTACAAAAAGTCTCTTGGTAGAGCCGTTTGGTTGCATGACGTAGTCAATAAGATTCATTTTCGATTAAATAAAAAAGCCAAATGGATTGTTCTTTATGTGTTTTTTTTGAAAAAATTGTAGTATTGGTGCTACATTTGTGAAATGTGATATTTGTTTTTTTTCAGGCTCACTGTATGATTTAACTGGTTTTGGTGTAATACTGTGCAGTCGGGCTTGCGTCGTATTAATAATTGGAATAAAGTTTCCTTTCCGCTCATTGGGTGGTATTGCTGTTTGTTTGTTGGCAGGTGAGCGCAACATTTTGAGCAACCAAACCATACAACGATCATGGCTACAACCAGAGTCTTCATCGATAGTCGCGTCAACGACAAGGGTCTTCTGATTTCACAATTTGCGCTTAGTACTGAGTACCAGGTGCTTGATGCAAACCAGGACGGCATTGATCAAATGGTCACGGCTCTCTCCGGGCATAGTGGCTATGATTCCATACAGATTATTTCGCATGGAGCCCCCGGTTTCCTCACCATTGGCTCAACCCTGCTGAACAATTCCACTCTTGACTTGTATGCCATCCAACTTGCGCTTATCGGTAGTGCTCTGACCAGCACTGGTGATCTGCTGCTTTATGGATGCAATGTTGCCGCTGGCGAGCAAGGGCGGCAGTTCATCGAAACCCTGTCTCAGATTACCGGAGCCGATGTTGCAGCTTCGGATGATCCTACTGGCGGCACAGCGTCAGGCGGCGACTGGGTGCTGGAGGTACAGACCGGTACAGTGGAGCCAGCGGCAATGGTAGACGCGCCGGACTATGGTTATCTGTTGACAAACAGTATCCCTACAGTATCAGGCCCTCTTGCAATAACGGTTACACAAGGAGACTCGTCCCTCATCAGCCTGGACCTGTTGGCCAACGCCCATGACGACGACCTTACCGACACGCTCCGTGTTGGAACTGTAACCTATACCGTTGATGGGGTGCTATTTGCTTTGTCCGGCATCACAATGAACGGTAATACACTCAGCATTGATCCTTCAAGCAGTGTTTATAACTCAATGGTGCAAGGTGAACAGACAACAATTGTTGTCTCCTATCAGGTTCTTGATAGTGCAGCTATTGCAGAAATGTCTTTCGCCACCAAATTGGATTACGCGACGGGATCTAACCCAACGTCAGTTACAAGTGCAGACGTGAATGGCGACGGCAAGCCCGATCTGATTGTTGTTAATGTTAATTCTGGCGTATCTGTGCTGCTCAACAAAGGCAATGGCACGTTTGCCGATAAAGTTGATTACGCTACGGGATCTTATCCAAGTTTCGTCACGAGTGCGGACGTGAACGGCGACGGCAAGCTTGACCTGATTGCTGCTAACAGGAACAGAAATACGGTGTCGGTGCTTGTGAACAATGGCAAAGGCACGTTTGTCGATAAAGTTGACTACGCGACGGGATATTGGCCAGAGTCAGTGACGAGTGCGGACGTGAACTGCGACGGTAAGTCTGATCTGATTGTTGCTAATGAGAGCAGCAATACGGTGTCGGTATTGAAAAACAATGGTTATGGCACCTTTGCCACTAAAGTCGACTATGCGACAGGATCTCAACCAAGTTCAGTGACGAGTGCGGACGTGACCGGCGACGGCAAGCCTGACTTGATTGCTGCTAACTGGGGCAGCGACACGTTATCGGTGCTGGTGAATAATGGGTGTGGTTCTTTCGCTACGAAAGTTGACTACCCGACGGGAAAAGGACCACTTTCCGTGACGAGTGCGGACGTGACCGGCGACAGTAAGCTTGACCTGATTGTTGCTAATTATATTGGCAATACGGTATCGGTGCTGGTGAACAATGGCGATGGCACTTTTGCCACTAAAGCCGACTACCCGACGGGAGCTGGTTATTATACTCGACCATATTCAGTAGCAAGTGCGGACGTGAACGATGATGGCAAGTCCGACCTGATTGTTGCTAATTATTTCAGCAATACGGTATCAGTATTGCTAAACAAAGGTGATGGCACCTTTGCCAAGAAAGTTGACTATGCGACGGGATATTCTCCACAATCAGTGACGAGTGCGGACGTGGATGGCGACGGCAAGATTGACCTGATTATTGCTAATCAGAGCAGCGCGGTATCGGTGCTGCTGAACAGTTCAACAAGTTTCACCGCCTACCCGACCACCACGGAAACGATAACTATCCTTGGCACAAACGATGCGCCTGTTGTAACAAATTCAGCGAAAGCACGGCAAGGTTTTGTAATAGAGGCCGGTTATCTGCTCGAAGGTTCGGCTACGGCCAGTGGCACATTGACGGCCAGTGACCCAGATACTGGTGCAACCCAGACGTGGAGTATTGCTGACACAACGCCAGCAAGCACTTATGGCAGCATAGCAATCAATGCAAACACTGGAGTCTGGTCCTACACGCTTGACAATACCAAAGCCGCAACGCAGGCACTTCATGAGGGCGAAACCGCTACCGAGAGCTACACCGCCAGGGTAACGGACGAGTTTGGAGCTTACGCTGACCAGACCATAACCGTAACCATCCACGGCGTATCCGCCCCTCTTGTTGCAACAGTGGCAGAAGGAGACTCATCTGTCAGCTTGGACCTGCTGGCCAATGCCCATGACGATGACCTCACAAACATGCTTCGCGTTGGAAGTGTAACCTATACCGTTGATGGTGTGCTATTTGCTTTATCCAGCATTACAATGAATGGCAGTATACTCACAATCGACCCCTCAAGCGCTGTTTATAATGCAATGGGGCAGGGTGAACAGACAACGATTGTTGTCTCTTATCAGGTTCTTGATCGTGCTGCTATTGCAGAAATGTCTTTTGCCGACAAAGTCGACTATGCAACAGGATCTCTTCCAGAGTCAGTGACGAGTGCGGACGTGGATGGCGACGGCAAGCTTGACTTGATTGTTGCTAATAACAGCAGCTATACGGTGTCTGTATTTAAAAACAATGGCAATGGCACCTTTGCAGATAACGTTGACTACGCGATGGGATATGGTCCAGAGTCAGTGACGAGTGCAGACGTGAACGGCGACGGCAAGCCTGACCTGATTGTTGCTTACAGCAGTACCGTATCAGTGCTAAAAAACAATGGCGACGGTACTTTCGCGACGCCAGTCGAATGCGCAACGGGATCTTTTCGATCAGTAACGATTGCTGATGTGAACAGCGACGAAAAGCCTGACCTGATTGTCGCTAACGGTGGTAACAATACAGTAACGGTGCTGAAAAACGATGGTGACGGTGCATTTGCCGACAGAGCGGATTACGCGACGGGATCTTATCCATGTTCAGTTACGAGTGCAGACGTGAACGACGATGGCAAGTCTGACCTGATTGTCGCTAATTATTATAGCAATACGGTATCAGTACTGCTAAACAACGGTTATGGCGACTTTGCTGCAAAAGTTGACTATGCGACAGGAGAGATTCCATATTCCGTGACGAGTGTAGACGTGAATGGCGATGGCAAGCCTGACCTGATTGTTGCTAATTCCCGCAGCAATACGGTATCGGTGCTGCTAAACAATGGTAATAAGGGTGCTTTTGACGACAAAGTCGATTACGCTACTGGACATGGACCACATTCAGTCACGAGTGCGGACGTGAATGGCGATGGCAAGCCTGACCTGATTGTTGCTAATTGGAGTGATTGGACGGTATCAGTGCTGCTCAACAAAGGTGATGGCATTTTTGCCGACAGAGCGGATTACGCGACGGGATCTTATCCATGTTCAGTTACGAGTGCGGATGTGAGCGGCGATGGCAAGCCTGACCTGATTGTTGCAAATTGGAGCAGCGGTACGGTATCAGTGCTGATCAACAATTCAACAAATTTCACGGACTACCCGACCACCACAGAAACGATAACCATCAATGGCACGAACGATGCGCCAGTGGTAACGAATTCAGCGGAAACTCGTCAGGGATCGGTAACTGAGGCCGGCTATCGGGTTGACGGTTTGGCTACGGCCAGCGGCAAGTTGACGGCCACTGATGTTGATACTGGTGCAACCCTGAGTTGGAGCATTGCCGACACAACGCCGTCGAGCACTTATGGCAGCATAGCCATCAATACAAACACTGGAGTCTGGACCTACACGCTTGATGATACCAAAGCTGCAACACAGGCGCTTTTTGAGGGTGAAACGGTTACCGATAGCTATACAGCCCGTGTAACGGACGAGTTCGGGGCTTACGCTGACCAGACCGTTACCGTAACCATCAATGGCACAAGCGACGATCCTCTTGCACCCACCTTTAATATTAATGGTTATGGGAAAAGTGTCATAGATTTTAGCTTATGCGATACAGGTTCCAGTATTTTTTTGCAGGCTGGTGGAAAGATTCTTGTCGCGGGATCAAGCTGCGCTGGTTTTAAAAGTGATTTTGCGTTAAGTGATTTTGCGTTGGCGCGCTTTAATGCTGACGGGCGCCTTGATAAGACCTTCTCCGGTGACGGCATACTGACGACTGATTTTGGTAGTTTGGATTATTGCTTTGGCCTGACGATGCAAAGTGACGGCAAAATTCTGGCGGCAGGAAAATCTAACTCTTGCTTTGCGTTGGCCCGTTATAACCCTGACGGTACGTTGGATACGAGTTTTTCCGATGATGGTAAAGTAACAACGAATATTCCCGCCTATACATCGGGTATTCTCGACCATTATTATGCGTACATGAGTGTTGTACAGGTTGACGGTAAGATCCTGTTAGCCGGGGGGAACAATCAGGATATTGTTGTCTTGCGTTTCAATATGGACGGAACTCCTGATACCACATTTTCTGATGATGGCAAGTTAACTACGGATTTTAATACACGTTTGGATCACGCTAATAGCCTCGTAGTGCAATCTGATGGCAAGATACTTGTTGCAGGATTCACTGCCACTGATGTTCAAATGCGCAACTTTGCCGTTGCACGTTACAATCAAGATGGCACACCTGACACCACGTTTTCTGACGATGGCAAGCTTATCACTGATTTTGTTACTGGTTCCTATGATTGGTGGAGCGCGGCAGAGAGTGTGACCATTCAGCCTGATGACGGAAAAATGAAAATTCTTGTGGCCGGGTTGGCTTATTATGCAGGGCGGTATGATTTCGCTTTGGCCCGCTATAACCCCGATGGCACACCGGATACAAGCTTTGATGGTGACGGAAAAGTGACTACCGGCCTGACTCAATATGACAAAGGGTTTAGTGTTGTCGTCCAGAGCGATGGTAAAATCCTTGTTGCTGGCAGCGGCCAGTGGAATGATACATGGAAAATAGCTCTGGTGCGTTATAACAAAGATGGTACGCTGGATGAAAGCTTTGATGGTGATGGTAGAGTTACGACAACTATTTCTGATGCTACATGGAAGTATGCTTATGGCGCCGATATGACCGTGCAATCCGACGGCAAAATTCTTGTGTCGGGGAGTGTTATTCGCAATACCAGTACAAACGGGTATAATACCAGTGATATTGTTGTTGTGCGTTATAACAGCGATGGAAGCCTGGACACTGATTTTGGCAAAATCAATTCTCTTGATGCCATCAATGTCTATACCAAAAATGGGATACCAGTTGTGCTGGATCGTGATGTCCAGATTTATGATGCAGCTCTTGCACTGAGTGGGAACTATTCTGGTGCAACACTTACCCTGTCACGTCATGGTGGCGCTGATAACAATGATCTGTTTTCTGCCAAACATTTCGGTTCTCTCGGTGCGTTGATCGAAGGGAGCAATCTCACGATAGGAGGTACGGCAATTGGTGTTATCAACAGCAACTCCGAGGGGCTGTTGAAGATCACTTTCAACGACCATGCAACGCAAAGCCTGGTCGATTCTGTACTTCAGCAAATTGCTTACAGTAACAACTTCGAATATTCGACAGCTACCGTGCAGATGGACTGGACATTTTCTGAGGGTAACACGGTGAACCAGGGTACAGGTGAGGCCTTAAGTGTTACTGGAAACACATTCCTGGAGTTCAATAATGCGCCAACGGGCACTGTTCTTATTACCGGCAGCGTTGTTCAGGGCTCGGTATTAACGGCAAGCAATAAGCTGGAAGATTTGGATGGTATTCATACAGCACCCACTTATGTATGGAAAGCTGATGGTGTCACTATTAATGGTGGAAATAGTGCTACTGCGATAACCTTGACCCAGAATGAGGTCGGAAAGCACATAACGGTTGTTGCAGGATATTGGGATAATCTGATGAACTATGAGACGGTGAGCAGTCTGCAAACTGTGCTGGTAAATCCTGGTGGGATGACATCACCAACGGTGCTTACCATCAGCTCTCCCGAAGGGACATCGGAATTTGATGTCAGCAGTAATATTGTGCTGAAGTTCAATGAAGCGATTACGTTAGGTACAGGCACTATTGCGCTTCACAGTGGTTCGGTTAACGGTCCTGTTGTGGAACGTTACGATGTGGCAACCAGTGGAAATCTTTCAATTGCAGAGAATAAGTTAACAATCAACCCAACAGCAAATCTTGCGGATAGTACGCATTATTACGTTACACTTGATGCCGGTTCGGTCAACAATCTTGCCGGGGATCATTTTGCCGGGTCAGCGTATGATTTTACGACAAACGGACCGATTGTTGAGATAGAAACTCTATTCGTTGATGATTTCAACACTCAATTAAATTCGGCTATCTGGGCCTACCCGGTGGGAAACCCCTCATTTTACGGGCGTACTCAACAGCGCGCTGAGCTTCCGCTTGTTTCAGATGGAGAATTGCATCTTAAACTTGATACCTACAACCCCAGCAACCGTTCTGTGCCCTCTTTTTATGGCTCAGAAGCTATTACCAAACAGACGTTTTCAAACTATACGGGTGGTATTGTTTTTGAGTTCAAGGCTCATTTCGTCAATCCGGTAGATGGTCTTGTCGGAGGCATGTTCAGCTACACTAACAACCCGGGCAACCTTCATGACGAAATCGATTTTGAAGCGCTGTCGAATAAACCCGATCAGATTCAGACAAACATCTACGCTAATGAGCCTCTTGGCGCAGGTCATCCCCAATTTAATTCCATTGAAGGAGTTATAACAGAAGACCACCTCTATCGGGTCGAATGGTTTCAAAATGCCGTACGATGGTTTGTTGACGGTGAGTTGGTCCGTATGGAAGCAGATTATATTCCCCAGAATGCGATGCAACTGCACCTGAACATCTGGGCACCAGGGCCAGATTGGATAGAAGCTTACAGCGGAGCACTTAACCCGGTTACAAGAGCCGCAGATAATACGTCATATCTTTTTGATATTGATTATGTAAGGGTTGCACGGCTGTCGTCAACATATTACTTTCCTGATGTTACAGCGCCAGATCTCATTTCCGCTAATCCTGTCGATGGTGCAACTGACGTTCCAGTGGGTATCGACATTGTGCTGTCCTTCAGCGAAGCGATTAAGAAGGGAACCGGTACTATCGCCATTCACAGCGGTTCATTTGATGGGACGATTGTTGAAAGCTATGATGCGGCAACAAGCACAAACCTCACGATATCCGGCAACACACTGTCCATCAACCCTGCATCAAACCTGCTGTGCAGCACTCACTATTTTGTGACCTTTACTTCCGGTTCGATTAAGGATTATGCTGGAAATAGTTATGCAGGAACCATAACCTACGATTTTACAACAGAGGAGAGTCATACTATTCCTGGCACAGAGGGCAATGATACCCTTTTGGGAACATCAAATGATGACCTCATTTACGGCTATGGTGGAAATGACCGTATGACGGGTGAGGCTGGCAACGATACGCTTGATGGCGGCGCAGGCAATGACAGCATGACCGGCGGTTTGGGTAATGATATTTACGTTGTGGATAGTACCAGTGACGTGGTGACTGAAGATTTTTCGGCAGGTACTGATACTGTGCTGTCCAGTATAACGTACACGTTGGGAGCCAATATCGAAAACCTGACACTGACGGATACCGCTATCAATGGCACCGGCAATACCCTTGCG
>CAIQGA010000121.1 GCA_903871235.1 uncultured Chlorobiaceae bacterium | reverse complement strand
TTTTATGTTCCGATTAATCTCTCCGAATAACCACTTTTTTTGTGGTAATGGAAATCTATATGCGATAAAATTGATAGCCGGGATTAATTGATAAAATGTTATTTTGCATTTCCAAATCTGGAATTGCTGCCGATCATCTCATTAAGAAGATACTCCAAACCTTTTTTTAGGAAAAATTGCGGTATAAAACCATTTACAGCATTTTCAACAATAGAACCAATAATTGGTACTTTAACCTGATTGGCTAAAGTCGCCACAAAGGATTTTTCTATACCGTAGGCTTGTGAAAAGCCCCATTCAGTAAGATCAGTAGCGATGGATACAAATGTTTGATTGGCTTTCTGATCAAACTGACTATCGGCCAATTCAATTGCGAGTTCCTTATATGCTATGTATGTAAAACTCGAATTACCAAGATTTTTTGGCAATATTGACGTAGAAAAACGCTCACCCCAGCTATACTCGCCATCAAAATTAAAATCGTTTCTCTCGTAATTGCTGATTAGAGCAACAAAATTGTTGAAATCGGCTTCTGTCCCGGCATCTAACGATAGGTCGAAAATCGCCACTCCGATAACCTTGGAGTATTCATGAATTGCTATTTCTACATATTCATGGTTATCGTTGACTCGAAGTAATTCACCATATCCGCTCAAACCTGATGACTCAAAGTACATCCCAGTCTCAACATTCCCACTCGTTACCTCCAGCACCCAGTCCCCTCCCACTGCAACCCCTCCCGTCACATCATCCGAAGCAGCCACATCAGCACCTGTCATTTGCGCCAGCGACTCAACAAATTGCTGCCCCGTCGCACCAGCGCCCACATTGCAACCGTAAAGCAACAGATCGCCGTTGTCGGTCAAAGCGTGACCAATATTTTCGAGCTGAGATTGATACGAAAAAAGATTGCTTTCGGTGAGGTGCGTGCTGCCAATAATTATTGCACCAGGGGAACCATGCGAAATGATCTGTATCGAGCTGTAGTCACTTTTGCCCACAAGCGACTCTTCTATCTGGAGCAGGCCGTCATGAGCTGCATCAAGTACTTTGTATTCCGTTCCCGCTTCAAATTGCGAAACCAACAAATCAAGATCGTTGACCCGACTGTCGATAAAGACCATTGTTTGTGCCATGATACAGAACGGTTGAACTGTTGATGCCGGAAAGCCCTGCGAACAGATGGATACAATGCTGAGGCTTCAGCAAAATGACTAGGTTAAACGTAGTGAAATTATTGTGAAAGACGGGGTGATAAATGCAAAAAATCAATGCGTTACGGGAGGGCAGCCACGAGGGTTGCCGCTACGGGTTTTCGGTTTTGCCGGGTCGGGCAAGCTGGATAAAGACTTTGTTCATGCTCTCGGCTCCGTAGTGCTCGACTGGTGACGAAGAAAAGAAATAATTTCTAAATTGTTACCATCTTTGGTAACTTCGCACTATGGCTTATCGAATTGACTATTTTCACCCTCGGATCCTGAAAGAGATTGAGGCTTGGCCGGAGTCAATCAAGACGGATTACGCACGCATTGTTGAATTGCTTATGGATTACGGCCATGATTTGCGCATGCCCTGTTCACGGGCAATGGGAAATGGCTTGTTTGAGATTCGACCCAAGGGAAAGGATGGCATTGGAAGAGCGCTCTACTGTTTCCAGACAGGACGGCGAATCGTTATCCTGCACGCATTTATCAAGAAATCGCAAGCGACACCACGGAAAGAGTTGGTGCTCGCGCTTAAAAGAATGAAGGAGGTAATCAATGGATGATCTCAAATACCAGCCAGTGGAACACAATCACGAAGAATTTCTCCGCCATGCGATGGTCAATAATGAATTTAAAGCAGGGTATGAGGCTCTTGGACCAAAGTATGCCCTGATACGGGAACTTCTTGCCGCCCGCCAGCGCTCAGGCATGACGCAAGAAGCTGTCGCTCTGAAAATTGGCACGTCAAAAAGTGCCATCTCCAGACTGGAATCCGGCAGCAAGCATACCCACTCTGTTGCTACGCTGAGGAAATACGCCGAAGCCGTTGGCTGCGAACTGGAAATCAAACTGACACAAAAAAAAGAACCGCAAACAATCTGAGTTGCCCCTTACGGTGCCATTTATTCCGTTCTTCCGGGTCGGGCAAGCTGAATAAAGACCTCGTTCATGCTCTCGGCTCCGTAGTGCTGCTTCATCGCTTCCGGTCGATCAAGCGCGGCTGCACGGCCGTCTACCATGATGCAGAGGCGATCGCAATATTCGGCTTCGTCCATGTAGTGGGTGGTGACAAAGATGGTGAGTCCGCGCCCGGCGGCTTCGTAGATCATGTCCCAGAAGCGGCGCCTTGTGACCGGATCGACCCCGCCGGTTGGCTCGTCAAGAAAGACAATCTTCGGTTCGTGCAGGATGGCGACTGAAAAGGCGAGCTTCTGTTTCCAGCCGAGGGGGAGCGACGCAAGGCGTGCATCAGCAACCGATACCAGTTTGAGCGTTTCGAGGAGCTGGCGGCTCTTCTCCTTTATGGCCTGATTGGTAAGGCCGTAGATACCGGCAAAGAAGCGGATGTTCTCGCGCACGGTCAGGTCGTCGTAGAGGGAGAAGCGCTGGCTCATGTAGCCGATGTTCCGTTTGACCCCTTCCGAACCGGTATAGAGATCAAATCCTGCAACAGTGGCCGTTCCTGAAGTTGGTGCAAGAAGGCCGGTCAGCATCCTGATTGCGGTGGTTTTGCCTGCACCGTTCGCTCCGAGAAAGCCGAAAATCTCCCCGCCGGAGATACTCAGCGAAAGTGCGTCAACCGCCACGAAATCGCCAAACCGTTTGGTCAGCTTTTCGGTATGAATCACCAGCTCACTCATAGGGCGCCCTCTTCCGATCAAGAGTAAAGTCAATGCTCAGGAGAACAAGAAGCTCACTCATGAGGCGCTCCCCTGTTTCTCTTCCATGAGGGCTATGAAGGTATCTTCAATGCCGGGCTGAATGAGCGAAACCGCAAGCTCCGTAAACCCTTCTGCTTGGAGAGAGGCAAGAAGCTCATCAGCGCTGACGGAGGGGCGGTTGTCGGTGTAGTGCAGGGCGCTGCCGAAGGCGTAGACAGAAGCGGCATGGAGAGAGGCTCTCAAGGCAGAGAGCAGCTTGCCGGTTTCGATTGCACGGATAGCAAAGAGCGGTTTCGGGAAAAGGGTGGTAATGCCCGAGGGAGTATCGAGCGCAAGGATTTTCCCCTCCTGCATGAAGGCAATCCGGTCGCAAAGCACCGCCTCGTCCATATAGGGGGTCGAGACGAGAATGGTCATCCCCTGCTCCCTGAGTCGGCGGAGCATTTGCCAGAACTCCTGACGCGAGACGGCATCGACGCCGGTGGTTGGTTCATCGAGAAAGAGCACTTCGGGCCGGTGCACCAGCGCGCAGGAGAGGGCGAGCTTCTGCTTCATCCCGCCCGAGAGCTTGCCTGCCCTGCGGGTTTTGAAGGGCTCAAGCTGGCTGTAGATGTCGCGGATCAGCTCGTAGTTTTTTTCAACCGTTGTGCCGAAAACCGAGGCAAAAAAACGGAGATTCTCTTCAACACTCAGGTCAGGATAGAGTGAAAATTTGCCCGGCATGTAGCCAATGCGCCGGCGAAGTTCCCGATACGATTGCACGACATCAAGCCCGAGCAACTCTGCTTGCCCCGAATCAGGCAGGAGCAGCGTTACCAGAATCCTGATCAGTGTTGTCTTCCCCGCCCCGTCAGCACCGATAAAGCCGAAAAGCTCTCCCTCACTGACCGCAAAAGTGATCTCCTGAAGCGCCTGAACCGTGCCAAAGCGCTTGCCGACACTGGCAACCATCACCGCCTCCTTCATGAGCCACCTTTTGCGGGCAACCTCATCTCTCCGGGCATCCCGATTTTAAGGAGGCCATCCGGATTGTTCACCCGCACCTTCACAGCATAGACCATGCTGACCCTATCTTCCCTTGTCTGGATGATTTTAGGGGTGAACTCGGCCTTGGCAGATATCCAGGTGACACGACCCTTGCGGCTCTTGCTGCCATCAATAAGCACCTCGACCTCCTCGCCAATACTCACCTGCGGCACCTGCGCGCCACTGAGGTAGACTCTCAGAAACATGGTCTGGAGATCGGCAATCCTGTAGAGCGGCTTGCCGTAGGAGGTGAGTTCTCCCCTCTCGGCATACCGGGTCAGAACCACACCCTCAACCGGATTGTGCACAACGCTTTTTCTGATTTGGTCATCAAGCTGCGCAATGCGAGCCTCCTTGGCGCTGATCTCTCCGGCAATACCGGGGCTCTCCGTTTCGAGAGAGCGAATCTGACGGTCGAGCACGCCAAGGCCGTTCTGGATGGTCTCAAGCTGTTTTGAGGGAACAGCCCCCTCGCTCAGAAGCCTGCGGTAACGCTCATCATCACGCTTCAGGTTCCGCCGCTCCTCCAGCAGCACACCGATACGGGCGGCAAGGGCTGGCCGTTTGGCCGCCAACGCTCGGCGCTCGGCCTCAAGTTGGGTGCGAGTGAAATGCAGTTGCGTGGTATCAATAACTGCGGCCACACTCCCTGCCGCCATCCGGCTCCCCTCCTCGACGTTTAACAGCTCCAGTTTTCCGTTTGCTTCGGATGAAACAATGATCTCTGTAGCCTCAAAATTGCCGTAGCCGTCCGAGCGGTCACTCTGCTGGCAACCTGCAAAAGCAAAAAGACAAAGCATACATAAAAATGGTGCCTGGCGCATCGTTGTATCCTGTTTTCAGGCCAGAAGACGGATACGGGAAAAAACATATTCAAGGGAGTCCTCGTTCAAAACAACCCTTGAAAAGCCTGTCGAACCGAGTTCCATTGGCCGGTTATCGCGGTCGCTGGTGAACTTGCGGCTCTGCTTGCCGTTGTACCAGTAGACCAGTCTGATTTTATTTCCTTCAATTTCAAGAGCCGTGATGCCCCGTTTGCCAATGGCACAGCCGGAGTTGAAGATGCTTGGAATGGTGAGGTTGTTGTAGAGACCGCTCCGGAGGCCAATTTTTTTGCCCTGTTTGTAGCAGGCATCAAGCTCGACTTTCAGTGCCGCGATTTTTTGCTCGATAAGCGAGCGTTTTGCACGATCGGCTTCAGGATAGGCCCTGCACAGCTCCTCTATCCGATAGTTCAGAAAATCCACCTTCGAGAGTGACTCAAAGAGGGGGCGATGGGTATGGCCTATGATGGAAACTATTTTCGCATGGTTGGAAAACTCATAAATCGATTTCTCGATAGCGAAGCGTCGAGTACTGTTGTAGGCAATGGAAAAGCCTCTGATACCGACCGGTTTTATGATATAGCGGATAAAGAGGACAACCGCACGGCTCACCATCGGATAGGTTTCCCACAGGAGCACCGATGCCTGGTGGCCGTGAAACAGCAGGAGGGTCTCCTTGCCATACTGAAACTTGAGCGATTCAACCATTGATGCAGCAAGCCGGTACTTTCGCTCCTCAAGCAGCTCAGCATCATGGTTTCCGTATATTTTCCAGAAAAAACCGTTCTGCTGAAACTTCAAAAAAAGATCATAGAGTTCACTCCACTCCGATTCAATACTCTCAAGCGGAAACTTGAAAAGATCCTCAACATCACCATTGAGGACAAGACTATATTTTTCGGGCAGATAATAGCTCCCGAGCATGGTTTTGACCAGTTCGGCATTCCGCTTGAACTCATCGCGCCTGCCGCCATTACCTATGTGCAGGTCGCTGAGAATCAGGACTTTTGAGGAGTTATCCAAATTGATCGGCCTCGCATTTTGCAGCAAGCGCTCAAGGTGGGGATGTTTTTTGTATTTGAAACTCATAGTGATACAACCGTTCTTCCTGTTCTCCGGAATCGTTGCCATCCCGGAGGAAAGGCCCAATCCTGATATACTCAAAAAAAGTAACCCCCGCAAGATTGACGACCTCCAGGGAGCTTGTTATCACCCGACCTCGACAAAAAAAGAGTCGCTCCCCTTTTTTGAGCGCAATTGAGAAAAAAAAGAGCTTTCTTGTCTTGCGAAAACTCGACAAACAATGGTTCATCAATAGTGAAGCTGCACACATCTTGATCTCTTCTGAACGATTCCGCAAAATTTATACCATGCTGCTTCACCGCCAGCCTGACCTGACGGTTATCATGGATAATGTCAACAAGGCCTACAACCTGTCGGCCATTATCCGCAGTTGTGATGGTGTAGGTATCGGTGAACTGCACGCGGTTTCCTACCGCAAATCAATCTATACCGAACAGAATGCTGCTGCGGGTGCAAGCAAATGGCTGACACTGCATCTCCACGCAGAGATTGCGTCGGCCTACAGAGCGGTCTCGCAGTGCGGTATGCAGATCCTTGTGGCAACCGGCAAAGAGGGTGCACGGGATTTCAGGGAGATTGATTATACCCGGCCAACGGCCCTTGTGGTTGGCGCCGAGTGGGATGGCATCTCAGAAGAGGCCATTCAGGGAGCCGACCACGCCATTACGGTGCCGATGCTTGGCATGGTGGAGTCACTCAATGTCTCGGTCGCCACAGCAGTCATTCTCTTCGAAGCGCAGCGACAGAGAGCCGCCAAAAGGATGTACAGCCAGGCACGTCTCGATCCGGAAAGCTTTCAGCGCATGCTCTTTGAGTACACCCATCCACGCTTGAGCCGCGAGCTCCGCGAGGAGGGAGCGCCCTACCCGCTCCTTGATGCCGAGGGTAACCTTCAGGGAAGTGACAGCGTTCGATAAGTGTAGATGAAGGCAATGGTGCCAAGCCTTGCGTTGAGCCCCATAACCGGTACAAGGAACATGCTCTTCCCCTCCGGCAGCGCGTAGGAGACCTGTACCGGCGCACCGAGCTTCATTTGGGGGTAACGCAGGAGAAAGGAGCTTCCCTGCAACTTTCGGTCAGTCGATACTTTTATGGTACCTGCCGGGTCAAGCAGCATGATGACGCCAAACCCCTTGCGCTGAATCAATTCGTTGAAATAGTCATCAATCCCGTCATAATTGGCACGCATCAACTCCTTGCGCACCGACCAGGCCAGAGGCAGGGCAAAGAGCTGAATATCCTGCCGCTGCACCACCACAGAGCGGCTCTCGGCAAGCTCCACAAGCTCTTTCGCTCTCTCCTCTCCCTGGTAGCGGGTCAAAAAAATTCCCCCGACAAGCAGCGCAAAAACCAGAGGAAGCGCGATCAAAAGGATACGTTTCCAGATCGAGGGCTTTGGCTCCCGGGTTACTTCGAAATCACCGCCACTCTTCATTGGTCGATGATGATGAGGTTGACTCAGCAAAACGGTTAAGATAGAATGCCTCTTTTTCTTCCATCACGGTGCGCTCCTCGGACGTCTGATCATTATAGCCGATGAGATGCAGTGCGGAATGGATGGTGACGCGCAAAAGCTCCTGCTGAACATCAACTGCAAAGCGGGCAGCATTCTCCTTGACCACGTCAAGCGAAATATAATACTCGCCATCAACATCACTCCCCGTGCTGTAGGGAAAAGTGATGGTATCGGTAGGATAATCGTGGTCGAGAAACTCGCGATTAATGCGCTGTATCATTTTATTGCCGCAGTAAACGCCAACGATTGACTCAACCCTGCACCCTTCCATCTCCATCACGAGTCGCAGGACACGCTCAATCGACGGCTCCGGAATCTCCTGTTTTGTAGTGTTATGGATTTGCAGCATTATCCGCGAGTGGTTTGTGATGAGTTGATAAGTGCATCAATATGCTTGATCTGATTTTTGCGCACTCTGAAGGTGAGCTCGACCTCTTCATCAACATAACGCTTGTCGATCACCTCCGTATGCTCGTAAAGGTAGGTGATCAGCTTGTAGTTGGAGACATGCACGCTGATCTTGCGCTCGGCATACTCGCGGGCAACCTGCTCGCTGATCATCTCCTTGAGCAGTGCAATATTGACACCCTTGATGGCAGAGATATAGACTGCGTCGGGATACTTCTCGCGGATCTCCTCCAGACGCGCAGGATCTTCAACCGCGTCAATCTTGTTGAACACCTCAATAATGTTGTCGTGCTCAACGCCAATCTCTTTGAGGGTCTCGCGGACAACCTCTCTCTGATCCTCAAAACTGTGATGGCTGATATCAATGACATGGAGCAGAAAATCGGCCTGCAGCACCTCATCGAGGGTCGATTTAAAGCTCTCGACCAGAGTGTGTGGCAGTTTGCGAATAAAACCAACCGTATCCGAGAGCAGCACAAGCTTGTTGATGTTCAACTCAAGACGGCGGGTTTTGGTATCGAGCGTAGCAAAGAGCCGGTTTTCGGCAAAAGCTTCCGCCTCGGGACAAAGGACGTTCATCAGGGTTGACTTTCCGGCATTGGTATAACCAACAAGCGAGACTCGCGGCACGGTCTGCCGCCCACGGGTCTGGGTATCGTGCTGCAACGAAACCTCCTGAAGCTTCTTTTTCAAGAGAGAGATGCGGTTACGCACCAGACGGCGATCGGTCTCAATCTGGGTTTCGCCCGGCCCCTTGTTACCGATTCCCCCCTTCTGTTTCGAAAGATGGGTCCACTGCCCGGAGAGACGCGGCAGCATATATTCAAGCTGGGCCAGTTCCACCTGCATCTTTGCCTGGGCTGACTGCGCCCTGATGGCAAAAATCTGCAAAATCAGGCCGGTACGGTCAATTACCTTGCACTCAAGCGTCTTCTCAAGGTTTCTGGCCTGGGCGGGGGTGAGATCATCATCAAAAATGACGAGATCAATCTCCTTCTCCTTGACAAAAATGACAAGCTCCTCAACCTTCCCTTTTCCAATACAGTAGGCAGGGTCACGCAGTTTTTTGTCCTGTATGAACGACTCCACCACATCCGCTCCAGCGGTATCGGCAAGAAAAGCAAGCTCATCGAGGTACTCCTCAACAAGGGTACGCGGTGTTTCGGGGGGGGAACAGAGGCCAACCAGAATGGCCTTTTCCCTTCTGTTTTCAGGGGGAACAATATTCAACGGTACAGTAATAGATTACGTAAATATTTGAATGATAAAGAGCTGCAACTTGGCATGTTGCTATATTACAACCATTGTTTTATCTTGAGGGCACATTGTTACAAACGTACCCCTCCATCAAAAAGGTACACATTTTTGCTTTCACCCCATACCATAAACGGGCAAAAAAGCGGTGAAGAGTGGATGAGGCTCAATAAAGCGCATATCAGATGAATCAGAACGATAACCAAAAGAGTGCCGAGCGGGAATACGAAAAGGTGATAACACTTGAAGAGGCCTACAGCTACTGTCGGCAAATTTCAAAAGATCATGCAAAAACCTTCTACCTTGCAAGCATGTTTCTGCCAAAAAAACAGCAGAACCCTATTTTCGCCATCTACGCCCTTCTGCGCACCGTTGATGACACGGTTGATCTGGCCGAGGTTAAACTGAGTAACGGCCTCATGACAAGTAACGAAATTCAGAGGATGCTTGACGGATGGAAATTGAAGCTTCTCGGCTGCTACAATGGAAAAACAGACAATGACCCCATCATGATAGCCTGGCACGACACGCTGAAAAGCCATTCTATCCCGATAGAGCTTCCGCTCGACCTGATGGATGGTGTTGCCATGGATATCGACTTCAAACCCTTTGAAACCTTTGACCAGCTCTACGTCTACTGCTACAAAGTGGCCGCCGTCGTCGGACTGATGACCTCCGAAATTTTCGGCTACAGCGACAAGCAGGCGCTCGAACACGCCATAGAACTCGGCATTGCCATGCAGTTGACCAACATCCTGCGTGACGTCGGCGAAGATGTTGACCGGGGGAGAATCTACCTGCCGCTGGAGGATCTGCGCCGTTTCAACTACACAAGTGAAGAGTTGATGCAGAAGACGATGAACGACAACTTCCTCAATTTGATGAAGTTTCAGGTCGAACGGGCAAGAGGCTACTACCGCTCCTCCCAAAAAGGGATTCCCATGCTTGAAAAACGGAGCCGCTTTGGCGTCGCCATCAGCAGCGTCAACTATGGCAACATTTTAACCGCCATCGAAAAAAACCAGTACGACGTCTTTTCAAAGAGGGCCTATCGCTCTTTTTTTCAGAAAATCAGCACCATTCCCTACGTTTGGTATAAAACCCACACATGCTCCTGAGGGGCTTGACCCTATTTTTTAACTTACAGAATTTCAAGAGGCCGCAAAACCATCATGCAAAAAGAGAACGAAGAGAACAAAAATATTGTGGAACAGCCAGCCCCGATTTCGCTGAACGACCAGATGCAGCGCCGTATTGAAGAGCGCCAGCAGCTTATGGATGCGGGAGTCAACCCCTACCCCACCCACTTTGAGGTCACCCACTCTTCCGCTGAAATCATTGCCAATTTCGTGGAGGAGGCCAAAACACCGGTCTCGGTGGCCGGACGCATCATGACCATCCGAAAGATGGGTAAAGCCTCATTTTTCCACCTCCAGGACTCCGCAGGCCGAATCCAGATCTACATGAAAAAAGATGAGGTTGGCGACGCCACCTACGACACCTTCAAACTGCTCGACATCGGCGACATCATCGGCGTCAAGGGGTTTACCTTCAAAACCAGAACCGGCGAAATCTCCGTCCATGCCGAATCGCTGGAACTGCTCACCAAATCGCTGCGCCCCATACCCGTTGCCAAGGAGAAAGAGGTTGATGGCGAAAAGGTTGTTTTTGACGCTTTCAGCGACAAAGAGCTTCGTTACCGCCAGCGCTATGTTGACCTCATCGTCAACCCGGAGGTCAAAGAGACCTTTATCAAGCGGAGCGCCATCGTCTCCTTCATGCGCAACTCCTTTACCGGCAAGGGCTGGCTCGAAGTTGAGACCCCGATTCTGCAACCCATCTACGGCGGCGCCGCAGCCCGCCCTTTTACGACGCACCACAATGCGCTCGACATGCAGCTCTACCTGCGCATTGCCAACGAGCTCTACCTCAAACGGCTCATCGTCGGCGGCTTTGATGGCGTCTTTGAGTTTGCCAAAGATTTCCGCAACGAGGGAATCGACCGTTTCCACAACCCCGAATTTACCCAGGTTGAACTTTACGTTGCCTACAAGGATTACAACTGGATGATGAAGATGGTCGAAGAGCTCTTCAGCCAGACCGCCCTCGCAGTAAACAAGAGCGAAGTGACCACCTTTCTCGGCAACGAAATCAGCCTCAAGCCCCCCTTCCGCCGCCTGAGCATTATTGACGCCATTACGGAATACACCGGCAAAAATATTGCAGGCCAATCCGAAGAGCAACTGCGCTACACCGCCAAGGATCTCGGCCTTGAACTCGACCCAAAAATCAGCAGCGGTAAAATTATTGACGAGATTTTCGGTGAATTTGTGGAGCCCAAGCTCATTCAGCCAACCTTCATCATCGACTACCCCACCGAGATGTCGCCCCTTGCAAAGGAGCACCCCTCACAGCCCGGCATTGTTGAGCGCTTTGAGCTGATCATCGGCGGTAAAGAGGTCTGCAACTCCTTCTCCGAACTGAACGACCCCGTCATCCAGCGCGAAAGGCTCGAATCGCAGTCCCGGTTACGGCAGCGCGGCGACGAAGAGGCAATGATTGTCGATGAAGACTTCCTCCGCGCCATTGAGTACGGTATGCCTCCATGCGCCGGTATCGGTATCGGTATTGACCGTCTGGTTATGATTCTTACGGGGCAGGACTCCATCAGGGAGGTCATCTTCTTCCCGCATTTGAAACCGGAGTAGGGTAGAAAATAGTTTTGCTGGTCATGCTCAGACTCCAACACAGGTTACCGAAATGAAACGCAAAGTGTACATCGAAACATCCGTTATCAGCTACCTGACGGCTCGACCAAGCAAGACAATTCTCGGAGCGGCCCACCAACAGCTTACGCAAGCCTGGTGGGAGAAACGCTTTGAATACAATCTTTTCGTCTCACAGTCAGTTTGGCAAGAGTGCGCAGCAGGAAACCCCGATGCAGCAGAAAAAAGGCTGGCTGCACTTGAAGGATTGGATATATTGCTGGTAACTGAAGAGATGATTGCTCTTGCCGAAGCGCTGATCAACCAGCGACTCATTCCGGCTAAAGCAATTGAAGATTCTCTGCATATTGCCATTGCCACCTTGCACCATGTTGATTTTTTGCTTACATGGAATTGTCGGCATATTGCCAACCCTGTAATTCAGGAAGGCATTGCAGAATATCTTGAAAAACAGGGATTATTTTTGCCGATTATCTGTACACCTGAAGAACTTATTGGAGGAAATAACGATGAATGATGAAATTATTGATGAAGTACACTCCATCAAAGACGCAATAGGCGAAAAGTTCAACTATAATCTTCGAACTCTTTTTGAAGAGATCAAACGTGGCGAAGCTGAATCTCAAGCAAAAGGGATGAAGCTGATCTCGCCTCCTGTTAACCCTGCCGGTTTTCCAGGCTCTGCATTGCAGCGAGGAAAAGCAATAAACCGCAACCTCTATCACAATGCTCCAGTGTGACGAAACAGTCTCGACTGGCGCATTCTTGCCAAGCTGAAAGAGACTTTTCAGGAGTCGAAACTCCCATTTCGGGTCGATCTGCTCGACTGGAATGCAATTTCGGATGAGTTTCGCGCCGTCATCGAAAAGAGCGGGTATGAGGTGATTTCCGGGAGGCCAGCGGCTGGCTATGAAACACCATAATGACCTCGAAGGGAAAGAACCAGCACGGTTACTACTGAAATACCCCGATAAATCCCCTCGCAGTCGCTCAGCTTTACCGGTACCTATAGTTGGATGCTCCGAGAGTTCAAGTAAATTTTTTTCTTTAATCTCAGTAAACCTTCCCGCAGCAACATCCTCCTCACCTCTCTTCAAGACCTCCAACAACCTGGTATTGTCGAAGAATTCATCCCTCACCCTGACTTTTTTCCCAGGCACTATCTCAACGGTCTCACTCTTGTTAAACCGGACCACAACTTTTTCACTGGTTGCCAAGTTCAGGTATTTCTTGAGATTCTTGCGTAACTCTGTTGTGCTGATCGCTATCATGACTATCTCTCCTGCATTGTGTTTACAGCATATTGTAAAAAGTATAGCCATTTTTCCGTCAAAAACCTCAAAAAGCATCACCCCAAGATGGACTCTTGTACTCGGTCAAAGAGTGCATAACAACAGTCGCTATAAGGTCACAAAAGCCAAAAAGGATGATTTTGCTGGTTGCGTTCTTGCTTTTTTGCTTATATTTGCGGAAAACGACCAGCAATTATGGAAAAATTATTTCAGATATTCAGTTCCAGAGTTCAGGCTGTGGACACCTCTTTTCGACGCTATCTGTGGTATGATATCGACTGGAAGAACAGGTTGATAGCCATTACAGGAGCGAGAGGTGCAGGTAAAACCACACTGCTCCTCCAGTATATCAAGGAAACATTTGGCAATACTCTTGGAGAGGTTTTTTACGCAAGCCTGGATAATCTCTATTTCACAAAAACAACCCTCTCCGTTTTTGCTGATGATTTTGTCAAGCAGGGAGGAAAGTTCCTCTTTCTTGACGAAGTGCACAAGTATCCAGAGTGGTCGCGTGAAATCAAAAATATTTACGAGAACTATCCTCAGCTCTCCATTGTTTGTACCGGCTCTTCTGCACTCGATATTTTCAGGGGAAATGCCGATTTGAGCCGACGGCTCCTGCACTACAGCCTCAATGGCCTTTCATTCAGAGAGTTCAT
>CAIQGA010000120.1 GCA_903871235.1 uncultured Chlorobiaceae bacterium | reverse complement strand
CTCTCCTGTAAGCATTTTATCATGGTCGAATTAGTCCCAACTTCTCAAGATACTGGTAATGGCTCATATCCTTTGGATGCGAGTATTTGCGTTGACTGCGTCGGTTCAGGTGTGTAATCATTCGATTTCGCGTATAATGTTCGAGGGCACGGAACGCTTTTCGCGGATAGCCAAATGCAAAGTAGTTGCACCAACCCCGCAGAAAGGAGTTTAGAACCTTACTCATAATATCTTGCGTTTTTTTGGCAAGACTTGTTTTTTGCGAAGTTGTAAGTAATTGTATATAAAATATATAACCGGTGTTTTTTTATTGGTTCAACTTTTTAAAATTGGTTCCGGCTATGCTGGCTTAGGTACCATAAGACCTAAGCCAGCGTAGCCGGAACCAAAGGGATCCCACCGTTCCGCCGGTGGATCACGTCTCCGTCCGACGGAGAGCGGAGTTTTTTTGTGCAGGGTAAACCTTGACAGTTCAAAGTTCCCCCTTGCATCCCTCCTCCAAAACTTGAAACTATGCAGCACTCAAATACAGTATATTAATTAACGATAAACTTTAAATGAGGCTGCACAGTGGAACTTATCACCACGCGTTATAAAAATCAAGTTGCCGGATTGCTGAATTGTTTTGACCGGATTGTTCTGACTGGAAATCTGTTGCAATACTGTCGTTCACAAGGCATGGAAGGATATCTCAGAGACAATAATATCCGTTGTTTTGACTTTCAGAATATGCTGGGTAAACCGTTGGCCGACAGTCTTAAGAAACATGCGCATACGCTGGCTGAAAGCGCTGGAATTAAGGTTGAATATCTGGAGAAATCAGATATCCGCAAAGAGTCTCATGTCCAGAACATACTTGACAAGCGTGGCGGCCAACCGGGTCTGGTGTGCATTTTAAGTTGCACAGAAGGTTGCAATAGATTCATTCCACAGTATTTCAAAGACAAGAAATATACAGGGTTATTAATGAAACCTGGAAAATGCCTGCATTATTATTTTTATTTCATCGACGAGTTGCTCGGACTTTGTTATCTGAGAGTGCCGACCTGGCTGCCGTGCCGGGTGCAATTCTACTGTAACGGTCATAATCTGCTAGCCGGCAAACTGCGTAAAAAGCATATTGATTTCACGATGGCAGACAATTGTTTCACCGCAATTGATTCTTTTGAAATTGCCAATAAACTCGCGGCTGATATTAACGTCGCTGAAATCGAGCAGCGCTTGAAATACTATGTCGATTCTTTTATCCCGGCAATCGAGCAGACATTCCCGGATAAATATTACTGGAGCATCATGCAAATTGAGCTTGCGACGGATATAACATTCAAGGACGAATCGGTTCTTCCCGGAATATATAATCAGTTGGTCAGTACCGCCGTGCATACGGTGAAAGTTCCGGATGTGGCGTCGTTTCTGGGAGCCGGGATGCCGAGGACGAAACTCGATAACTTCGGAAACAGCCTCAAGAAAACGGTCGAAGGCGTACGGTTAAAGCATAGCTACGGCAAGCATTCCGTTAAAATGTATGATAAGTTCAATCAAGTTCTGCGCATTGAAACCACCTCCAATCAAGTCAATCTCTTCAATACGCGCAGGCTGGTTCAGCACAAGGATGGTTCGCAATCCATGGCAAATGCCGCTATTCCAAAATCCATTCGCAGCTTGCCGCTGCTTTTTGAAATTATGGGCGCTTCCAACCGGCGTTATCATGAATTCATTTCCGCAATAGAGGATTTTTCGGCGGGACGTAAAAACCTGAAAAAGGTAACTGCCCCTGTAACTGAAAACTCCAGAAATTATCAAGGCATTAACTTCTTCAATGAAGCAGATGACGAGTTATTGCTCGCCATTTTCTCCGGCGCATTCACCATCGCCGGATTTAGAAACCAGGACATCAAGCGGATATTGAATCAGAAAACCGGTAAAATATCACGATGCATAAAGCGCCTGCGCGTTCATGGATTGATTAAAAGAATCGGCAGAACTTATAAATACTACCTCACAGATTTAGGACGCGAAGTCATTGCCACCGGCATGAAATTAAAGGAGCTGTACATCATTCCAAGACTGAACTTTACACATCCGTAAGAAAAATGTTTTGCCAAAAAGAAGCAAGATATTATTAGCAAGGTTCTAAGTGGGCATACCGGTGCATGGAGGAGGTAACCGTAAGACTGCCGATCCATGGGAAGACAACCTTGTAAATCATGAAAAAATAAATAATGCTGACGAAAAAAAGAATTATTCCGGGTTTATATCGGCGCTGCAATAAAAGGACTGCGGCAAAGCCAAGATAGAGGATCGGCACGGTTTCTTGAATTGT
>CAIQGA010000119.1 GCA_903871235.1 uncultured Chlorobiaceae bacterium | reverse complement strand
GATCGAAAACAATGGCAGAAATATCGGTACGACCGAACATCATTTGGTGGTTGATGACGCTACGCATAGTGAATTTCGCAAAACGAAGTTTGGAGTCAGTGTCTCTTTGAGGGCACCCGTGCAACACCTTTTCTCAGTCAAAAATGCGTCTAATGGGGTGTTATTACGCTTTCGCTCAGAGTTTGTCAAATATCTTTGATCTTTATAAGGCAATATAAGCTATTATTTTATAATATCATAACGACTTTTCTTTCGTCCGCTACATAGTTGATATGCGATGTGTTTAAAGACCTTGCACTGGCTCTTCATAGTCATGTGATCTTGTTTTTTTGTTTTTTGAACACTTGACGTATTTCAGGTTTTTTTTTGTTTGACCATCTCAATTCCACATTCTCCTGATTGGCGAGTGTCCCTTTATCAGGTACGCTTTCTGGTCATGGAGCAGGATATCTGTTTGTCCCCTGGATGAGCCGTTTATATATCCCAAATTGCGTTTAGTTATAAGCGGGCAATAAACCTGAAAATCTTTACAGAAAACTGTTGAATTCCATAGTGTTCATGTTGCTGTATTTAGAGTTCAATAGGGGAAAAGTCTGAAAATTGGCACTCTTTAGAATGTTATAAACGATATGGTGAACTCTATTGACTGTTGTTTGGTTTTCGTAAAAACTGTAAGATTATGGAGTAAAAAAATGAAGCGTGTTCTTCAGATTTTCCAACTCTATTACCACCTTGAATGACCAGGCATCTTTTGCGCGCTCTCGGCAATAATATTCGGGCAGAAAGATTCAGGATGGGGTATACCCAGGAGGAGCTTGCTGAAAAGTCAGGTTTTCACAGAACGTATATAGGAGATGTTGAACGGGGGGCAAAGAATATTACGATCAACAATTGCGCTATCATTGCAACCGCTTTGTGCCTCCCACTCTCTGATCTTATAAGTAAAGCTGAGAATTGTCTGTTTACTTCTGATTCAAATGAGCCGGATATAGAAATGCGGGGCAAATAAGAAGAAGTGTTTGAGGATTATTAGAATTTGCAAAAAAACTTCGGCTGTGACTGAAGGATGCGGAGCTTTATTTATATCTGCAGTTTTTGAAAAATAGATTGCGAAATATATTTTGCATATTAATCAATCAACCAATCGGTCAGCCATGTCTTTTTTTAAAAAACTCGCAATTCTTATTCTTTCACTGCAAATAGTGATGCTCCCTTATTTGAACACTTATGCGGCTGTGAGTGATGTGGTCACCCCTCCTCCCTCTAACTATAAGCCTCTTCCAGGGCCGAATTACCCAATAGATAAGGGTGAGTATTTTACTGACGATTTTGGTAACGTACTTATGGTTATTAATGTTCTTGGACGAGTTGCCAAGCCAGGACAGATCATTGTGAGGGATGATGTGGACTTTGCCGAACTTCTTTCACTTGTGGGCGATGTGAGGGAGGATGCAAACCTGAAAAAGATTATTGTCGCTCGCTATAAGAGTGATGGGAATGCTTCTGAGATTTTTAAGATTAATCTTAAAAAGTTTATTAATGAAGGTGATAGAAGTGACTTTATTGCCTTAAAACCAGATGATACTATTATTTTTCCTGCCAAAAGCGGTTTGACGCTGGCCTCAATTGCTCAAATGTCGTCGATTATTTTTTCAAGTTTAAGCTACTACACCTTCCTTCGAGCTTTATAGATTTAAGCAAAAAAACGTTCACCATGCTTGAAACAAAGTCACCGATAAACGTTATGGATTCTGCGGAAGATAGTGGGCTGATCGCGGGCAGTGAATTGTCACTTCAGCAGATACGCAATATAATTCGACGTCATAAACGCCATGCTCTAATAATTCTTTCTGCTTCTCTCTTCATTTCAGTTTTAAATTTCTTTTCGCAGTCCCCACAATACTCTGCAGAGTCAATGTTGATCGTCAATGAAGACAGTGGTCAGAATCGTCCACTTGATGCATTGATTGGGTCCGAAAATGGGGTTGATTTTTATACTAATACAAAAGACGTTGAACTTATCAAATCGACTTCTGTGGCTTTGTGTATGGTGAAAGAACTTTATAAAAGTGGACGTGGAGACTCTCTTGAGTGCCTCGGCAATAGGCCCTATGTAACTCGATTATCACGCTTTTTGCAGAAAGTCTCTTCCTCTTTTTCGGGGGGAGGTGCGCAGGCCAGCCTCAGAAATAAATCTTTGCCGATGGTAGATGTCGAAAAACAGCAACTCAGAAATGCCAGAAGCTTGCGTGCGCGCATCAGTGTGGAACCAGTTAAAAATACCAATCTCCTGAAAGTATCGGTATCAAGTTCTTATCCTGATGAAGCGGTCTATTTGACAAATACTCTGTGTCAGGTTTACAAGGATGAGGATATGAGAAGAAAAGCAGAGCGGTATGAACAGGGTAAAAAGGTCATCGGCGATATGATACAGGAGCAGGAGCAAAAAGTTGAGAATGCCAATCGAGCACTTTCAACTTTTATGGCAGCCCACAAGATCTACGATTTTTCGGGCAATATCCCGCAGATGCTCGGTAAACTCAATGAAATGGAGAGTAAATACAATGACTCCCAGATTGATTCACGCATCATGCGAAACAATCTTAATGCTCTTGAACCAAATCTTTCGAGTGCCGATAAAGCTGCCGTTTCACGTATTTCTCAAAATATTGATGTACTGCTTGTCGAATTGCTCGCTGCGGTAAAGAGTTGTGAGCGCGAATATATCGCTCTGCTGCGTGAAAAAGGAAAAGGTGATGCGGATGTTCAAGCTAAACTGCAGCAACTCGCATCCATCAAGGCAAATTACCAGCGGCTCAGCCGACAAAAAATTGCCGCTGAAATCGGTTACGCCGGTAAGTCGCAGCAATACAATTTTTCCCTTGCCTCTGACAAACTCCAGAATGAAAGAAAGCTTAGTCAGTTTGACTTCGCAAGTTCTGAATACATTCGCCTGAAAAACTATTATGAAGCTCAAATTAACCAGCGTCCGCCAATTCAGCAGGAATATGCTAAACTGCAAAGAGATCAGGAGGTTGCAACGAAAACATACGTTGCCCTCAAAGGAAAGCTTGATGATACCAACATTATGCTTGGATCTGAAGTTGGAAGAATCTCGATTGTTGAACATGCAACTCACCCATCATTTGCGGGGTCAAATCTTATGGCCAGCCTTACGGGAGGTGTGGTCTTCGGTTTTGTTTTGATGTTCGGTTTTATCGGTTATTCCGAAGTATTGAATGAACGGATTAAGGATGATTTGTTTTTCAAGAGTATCGGACTCTCGACGCTCTCACTGATTCCCTACGTCGCTCCAAAGGGTAACCTTCTCAGTGAGTTTCAGAAGAAAATCCTGCACTCACTCTCCGATGCTGAAAAATTGTGTTCTTGGCAGAAGTTTACTGACAAATTAAATTCAAAGTATTCAGAAAGCTTCCGGACTCTGCGCACCAATCTTGATTATATCGATCAGCACCATCAGCTCAAGAGCATTCTTGTTTCAGGGTTAGGTTCCGGTGAAGGCAAATCGTTGATTTGTGCCAATCTTGCTATGGCCTATGCGCTTAACGGACAAAAGACCGTGGTTGTTGACTGTGATTTGAGGCGTTCATCACAGCATTACATTTTTAATCTTGAAAAGGAGCCTGGGTTAACTGACTATCTTCTTGGAGCGCCAGAGTGTCTCGAAGAGCATTATTTGCAGACAACCCATCTCAAGAACCTCTTTTTGTTGAGTGCGGGCACAAAAGTTGAAAGTCCTCATGAGATTCTTGGGTCAATAAAAATGGAACAACTTATCAAGGCTCTTGAAGAGCGCTTCGACAGGGTGTTGTTTGACACAACGCCACTCTTTTTCAGCGACGTGGCCCAGCTCGCAAAATCAACGGACGGTATTCTTCTTGTTTCCCGCCTTCTCTATTCCAGTAAAACGGAAATTAAAGAGTATCTGAAGGATAACGTTTTGAGCACGAACATCATCGGTGTTGCGCTTATCGATTCTTTGGCAGAATCAGGCTGCAGAAGCAAGAAATACGGTGTTGCAAAATATAAAGAGTATGCATAATCCTCCCCGTTTAAGGATGGTTATGGATCGGCTGTTTCACTCATTGAACTACGAATCATGCTACAGAATGCAATGTTTAAGAGTGCAGGCGAACATTTTGCTCTGATGCAGAGTCAGCTTCTGGCTCTGTCACGTACAACCAAAAAGATAGTTGCTCTCATTGTGGATGGCTTTTCAACATTGCTGACAGTCTGGCTGGTATTTTTTTTACATCAGGGGAGCTGGAAGATGCCTGAAGGTGAGCAGTGGATGATTTACCTCTTTGCACCACTCATCGCATTGCCTGTTTTTATTCGTTCAGGCCTCTATAATGCGGTTTTCCACTACAGCGGGTTAGCCGCACTCAGAACAGTGATGAAAGCCTGTACACTCTACGGGATACTCTTTTTTATCTTCACGATGTTTTTGCAGAAAGCCGGTATTCCCCGTTCCGTAGGGGTAATGCAACCTCTTTTGCTGCTCTGTATCGTTAGTGGTAGCCGTGCAACAGCCCGAATATGGTTAAACTCCTTTTCTGCACCAGCTTCATCACAACGAGCAAAAGAACGGATACTCATCTACGGTGCTGGTTCTGCCGGTATTCAGATGGCCAGTGCACTTGCGCATTGCAAAAAGTTTTCTCTTGACGGATTTCTTGATGACGATCTCTCTCTGCAGGGAAAGAGTATAAACGATGTTATAGTATACAGCCCCTGTGATACTGAAGATCTCATCCAGCGCAAAGCTATTACAGCGATTCTTTTGGCTTTGCCCTCAGTCAGCCGCCGTCGCCGTCAGGAAATTTTCGATTCACTTCATCTCCTGGGAGTGCACATTTTGACGGTACCAGGCATGGAAGCGCTGGCAAAGGGAAACGTTTCTGTCTCTGACATCAAAGAGGTCGATATTGATGATTTGCTTGGCCGTGATCCGGTACCCCCAATGCCTGCTCTTTTGGGTCATTGCATTACTGACAAGGTTGTGCTGGTTACCGGTGCTGGTGGCAGTATCGGCAGTGAACTGTGTCGTCAGATTCTGTTTTTGCGTCCCTCGGCCCTTCTTCTTCTCGACCACTCGGAATGCAATCTCTTCACGATTCACCAGGAACTTCAGAACAGGGCATTACAGGAGAAAAGCACAACAACCATTATACCTCTGCTTGGGAATGTTACGGATCAAAAGGCCATGGAGAAGATCTGTGGTAGCTATAAGCCATCGACACTTTATCATGCGGCAGCATACAAACATGTTCCGATGGTTGAGCAGAATCCTGTCGAAGGGTTGCGCAACAATGTTTTCGGAACCTTGAGCATGGCTCGTGCTGCTGCTGAACATGGAGTAGAACACTTTGTCCTTATCAGTACCGACAAGGCTGTTCGTCCGACAAGCATCATGGGGGCAAGCAAACGGGTCTGCGAACTTGTGCTGCAGGCTTTTGCAATAGAAGAGAGCAGAACCTGCTTTTCCATGGTCCGCTTTGGCAATGTTCTTGGTTCAAGCGGGTCCGTCATACCTCTTTTTCGGCGACAAATCAAGGATGGTGGCCCGGTAACCATTACGCACAAGGATATTACCCGCTATTTCATGACTATTCCAGAGGCAGCCCAGCTTGTTATCCAGGCAGGGGCAATGGCAAATGGGGGAGATGTTTTTCTTCTCGACATGGGATCGCCGGTAAAAATAGTCGATCTCGCAAGGCGTATGATAGAACTCTCAGGCCTCAGCGTTTGTGACTCACTCAATCCGGAGGGTGACATTGAAATATCGGTAACCTCTCTTCGTCCTGGAGAAAAACTTTTTGAAGAGCTCCTCATTGCTGGAAATCCCCAACCAACAGTGCACCCTCGCATTTTCAAGGCTCAAGAATACTCGATTCCGATGGATGAACTTCTCATCAAGCTTTCGACACTTCAGTCTGTTATAGAACATCGGGACGATGCTGCGATCAAAGTCTGCTTACAGCAGATTGTCAAAGGTTTTTCGCCCGATGCAGAGAGTCGCACGCCAGTCTCGTATCAAGAGAGATGTGGCGACGTTGCTAAAACTTCCCGACCACTCCTTGCATACATATAATAATAAACCATGAGTGAGATAAGAATAGCTATCGTAGGCCTTGGTTATGTAGGATTGCCTTTGGCTGTTGAATTTGCCAAAAAATATCCTGTCACTGGATTTGATATCAAACAGGAGCGGGTAGAGGCATTGCGCAAAGGGCACGATGAAACGCTTGAAATATCGGATGATGATTTGAAAAGCGTTCTCTGTAAGAGCGAAGTGCCAAGTTTACGAACTGTCCCGGGTCTTTTTCTTACTTCCGACTTTCGGAATCTGGAGTCAGTAAACTATTATATCGTTACAGTGCCGACCCC
This sequence comes from uncultured Chlorobiaceae bacterium, assembly GCA_903871235.1. Lineage (GTDB taxonomy): Bacteria > Bacteroidota > Chlorobiia > Chlorobiales > Chlorobiaceae > Chlorobium. The sequence continues at coordinate 18,585 of CAIQGA010000119.1, read as the reverse complement.
CATAGACAAAAACAACCGTCCTCTCCTCACTCCCCTGATCAAGGCGAGTGAAACTATCGCACAGGTTCTTACACCGGGAGATATTGTCATCTATGAATCGACAGTCTATCCCGGAGCCACTGAAGAAGAGTGTGTCCCCGTCCTTCAGCATATCTCCGGTCTCAGTTTCAATAAGGAGTTTTTTGTCGGGTATTCGCCAGAACGCATTAACCCCGGTGACAAAGAGCACTCCCTAAGCAAAATCAAAAAGGTCACCTCAGGCTCAACTCCTGAAGTGGCTAAAAAGGTGGATGATCTCTACCGCTCTATTATAACAGCAGGCACACACAAAGCCTCATCTATCAGAGTGGCCGAAGCTGCCAAGGTGATTGAAAACTCACAGCGCGATATCAACATCGCCTTTGTCAATGAGCTCGCCATGATCTTCAACCGTATGGGTGTCGATACCCAAGAAGTGCTTGCGGCAGCAGCCACCAAATGGAATTTTCTGCAATTCCAGCCTGGCCTTGTTGGTGGCCACTGCATCGGTGTCGATCCCTATTATCTTGCTCAAAAAGCACAGGAATACGGCTACCACCCAGAAATCATTCTCGCAGGCCGAAGACTTAACGACAATATGGGTAAATACGTCGCCTCTGAAGTGGTAAAACTCATGATAGCCAAGGGTCACAAAGTCAAAGGTGCAATGGCGCTCATGCTTGGCATTACCTTCAAAGAGAACTGTCCTGACATTCGCAACACTCGCGTATTTGATATTGTTAATGAACTGAAGCAGTATGGTATGGACGTGGAGATCCATGACCCATGGGCCGATCCCGAGAAGGTGATGCACGAATACGGCCTCAAAAGCTTGCCAAAACTCAATGGAAATCATTACGAGGCAGTCATCCTTGCCGTTGCGCATGATCAGTTTCAGTCATTGGATTTCAAAAAACTTGCCTCCTGCAGCAGTGCCGTCATCTATGATGTTAAGGGTGTACTGGAGTTTGAAAAGATAGATGGGAGGCTGTAAAAATCCCATGCAGCCGAATACTATATCCTCAATTTTAACGTTACTCTTACGTCTGTGGCGTCACATCACTCCACGGCGGCGCGGGCAATTCGGTCTGCTCCTCATTCTGATGATTGCTGCCTCATTCGCCGAAATTCTCAGTATTGGTGCAGTGCTACCGTTTCTTGCCGTGCTGACCGCCCCGGAAAGATTCTTCATGCTCTCCGCATTCCGGCCATTCATCAACATTATGGGAATCACCAATGCAAGTCAGATTCTGTTCCCGCTGACAATCCTATTCGGCATTGCGGCCCTCATATCCGGCGCGATGAGGCTCTTGCTCCTCTGGGCAAGCACTCGCCTCTCCTTTGCAACAGGGGCCGATCTCAGTATCAATATCTACCGCCGCACCCTCTACCAGCCTTACGCGGTGCACGTCGCCCGAAACAGCAGCGCAGTTATCAGCGGTATCTCGGGTAAAGCGAACAGCGTCATTAACAGCGTCATTGTGCCTGCTTTGACTCTCATCAGTTCCACCATCATGCTGATTGCCATCCTCATCGCCCTCTTGTCGGTTGACCCCGTGATTGCTCTGACAGCATTTGGCGGCTTTGGTCTGATCTACGCAGGGATCATCAAGCTTACCCAAAACCGGCAGTTGATCAACAGCCAGTGTATCGCCCGCGAATCAACCCAAGTCATCAAATCATTGCAGGAGGGGTTGGGGGGCATACGTGATGTTCTGATCGACGGGAGCCAGGCGGCTTACTGCCACATCTATCGAAATGCTGACCATCCCTTGCGCCGTGCCCAGGGAAACAACTATTTTATCGGTGCGAGCCCGCGATTCGGCATCGAAGCACTCGGTATGATGCTCATCGCCGTATTGGCCTATGCACTTGCAAGGCAACCAGACGGTATCGCCAAAGCAATTCCTGTTCTCGGAGCACTGGCACTCGGTGCACAGCGTCTGCTGCCTGTACTGCAGGGTGCTTATAGCTCCTGGTCAAGCATACAGGGAGGTCAGGTCTCGCTGCGCGACACACTTGAACTTCTCGACCAGCCTTTGCCCGATTATGTTGAGCCGACATCCACCGAGCCACTTCCTTTCCTTCATCAGATAGAACTGAACAATCTCTCATTTCGCTACACGCCGCAAACGCCATGGGTACTCAAAAAAATCGACCTGACAATTGAAAAAGGGAGTCGCATTGGTTTCATTGGTGTAACCGGCAGCGGCAAGAGCACGCTGCTCGATATCGTTATGGGTTTACTCCTGCCAACAGAAGGCTCGCTCTACATAGATGGACAGCCTATAATGACACATAATCAAAGACTTTGGCAGGCACATATTGCACATGTGCCGCAAACAATTTTCCTCGCCGACAGTACCATCGAAGAGAACATTGCTTTTGGCGTGTCAAAGGGAATGATCGACATGAACAGAGTAAAGCAAGCCGCCCGCCATGCTCAGATTGATGACATCATCGAAAGTTGGCCGAAAAAGTATCAAACCTACGTAGGTGAACGCGGTATTCGACTCTCGGGAGGACAGCGACAGCGAATTGGAATAGCCCGTGCACTCTACAAACAGGCTGATGTGCTTATTTTCGATGAAGCTACCAGTGCCCTCGACAACGAAACAGAACAGGCTGTCATGCAAGCCATCGAAAGCCTAGGTGATGATCTCACTGTGCTGATAATCGCGCATCGGTTAACCACCCTGACAAATTGCACATACATTGTCGAATTGGGAGACGGTGGAATTAAACGAATCGGCAGTTATCGGGACATCGTTTCAAAAAAGAATGTAAACGGTAGAGCACTCCCACTCAAGACTCACAGTTTGCATTGTAACTCATAGCATCTAACACTTCTCATTTAACACATTCATCCCATTTGTGAGCAACTCTTTTCTATATATTTATGCTCAGTAACTCTTCTATCCTCATCACCGGTGGCACTGGCTCCTTTGGTCATACCTTTGTACCGATGACGCTTGCAAAATACAATCCCCGTCGCCTCGTTATCTATTCCCGAGACGAGATGAAGCAGTGGGAGATGGCCAAGCTTTATGATGACGATCAAAGGGTACGCTTTTTTATTGGTGATGTGCGGGACAAGGATCGTCTTGCTCGTGCACTCAATGGGATTGATTACGTCGTTCATGCGGCAGCAACAAAAATCGTTCCAACTGCAGAGTACAACCCCTTCGAATGTGTCAAGACAAATGTAAACGGTGCCATGAATCTTATTGATGCAAGTATTGATCAAGGTGTCAAAAGAGTCGTTGCTCTCTCAACCGATAAAGCAAGCTGTCCGGTGAATCTCTATGGTGCAACCAAGCTGACTTCTGATAAACTTTTTATTGCTGGAAACTCTTATTCAGGCAGTGCCAATACCCAATTTGCTGTAGTACGGTATGGAAATGTCATGGGATCACGTGGTTCAGTAATCCCATTTTTCCTTACTCTTGCCGGAAAGGAAGTATTGCCGATTACTGATGAGCGTATGACTCGCTTTATGATTACACTTGAACAAGGAGTTGATCTTGTATGGCATGCCTTTCAGGATATGGTTGGAGGTGAGATCTATGTAAAAAAAATTCCTTCCATGAAATTGCTTGACATTGCCCGTGCAGTTGCACCCGATACGCATTATGAGATTGTTGGTATTCGGCCTGGTGAAAAACTCCATGAACAGATGATCAGCGTTGAGGATGCGCCTCATACTTTTGTATATGCAAATCATTACAAGGTTTTGCCAGCAATCAATAACTGGAGCATGGACCCTGCGCGTATTAACGGAGGCCAAAGAGTGGCTTTGGACTTTACCTACTGTTCGGATAACAATTCCGAATGGATGAGTATTGAAACGTTACGTACATGGATTGAGCAGAACCGCAATAAAATTGGCATGATTTGATGGAAATGATTCCTTACGGTCGCCAGAATATTAATCAGGCAGACATTGATGCGGTCGTTCACGTGTTGCAATCGGATTTTCTCACGCAAGGCCCAGTCGTTCGTGCGTTTGAAAAAGCTGTAGCAACGTATTGCGTTGTGCAATATGGGGTTGCTGTCAACAGTGCGACAAGCGCGCTGCATATTGCTTGCCTTGCTCTTGGTGTGGGCAAAGGCGATATCGTCTGGACAACGCCGATCACTTTTGTGGCCAGCGCTAACTGTGCATTGTACTGTGGTGCAACTGTTGATTTTGTCGATATCGATCCTAAAACGTACAATCTGAGCGTTGATTGCTTAAAGGAAAAACTTGCAAGAGCAGAACAGGCCAATACCTTGCCAAAGGTTGTTATTCCGGTGCACTTGTGCGGTCAACCCTGCGATATGGAATCTATCCATGATCTCAGTCAGCAGTACGGCTTCAAAATCATTGAGGATGCATCTCATGCCATTGGGGGGCGTTACAAAGATGAACCTATCGGTAACTGCCGATTTAGTGATATTACCGTGTTCAGTTTTCACCCGGTAAAGATTATTACAACGGGGGAGGGCGGCATGGCGCTCACGAATGATAAGCAATTGGCCAACCGCATGAGGTTGTTGCGCAGTCATGGTATTACCTGCGATGTAGCAGAGATGCATCCAAGGTCATCTGAAGAACTTTGGAACTACCAGCAGATAGCTCTTGGCTTTAACTATCGCATGACAGATATTCATGCCGCTTTAGGCTTGAGCCAAATGCAACGGCTTGATGAATTTGTTACCAAGCGTCATGATATCGCAAAAAGATATGACCAACTGTTACTCGAGTTGCCCGTTGTGACTCCATGGCAATATCCTGACAGCTATTCCAGTTACCATCTATATGTAATTCGATTGAAACTAGGTGAGATCAACAAAACACATCGCCAAGTTTACGATGCTTTTCGCATGGCAGGAATACTTGTAAACCTGCACTATATTCCGGTATATTGCCAGCCTTATTATGAGAAACAAGGCTTTCGTGCGGGATACTGTCCTGAGGCGGAGCGGTATTATTCTGAAGTGATAAGTATACCGATGTATATCGGGCTATCGGATGAAAAACAAGATCGAGTTTTGGTAGAATTACGTAACGTGACAGGTGCATGAATATTGCCATTATCCCAGCCCGTGGTGGAAGCAAACGCATTCCACGCAAGAATATCAAAGAGTTTTGTGGTAAACCGATGATTGCCTGGTCAATTGAAGCGGCACAAGCCTCTGGGCTGTTTGAGCATATTATTATTTCAACTGATGATAGTGAAATAGCCGAGATTGCCAGGCAATGTGGGGCTGATGTGCCATTTATGCGACCGGTGGAGTTGTCTGACGACTATGTCGGCACTGGTGCTGTTATCAAGCATGCTGTTGAATGGGCAATACATAATTTTGGAGAGCTTGATTTCATTTGTACCATTTATGCGACAGCGCCGTTTATTACACCTGCAGACCTCATTAATGGTTTGGCATTACTAACGAAGAGTAATGCTCTGATTGCCTTTGCCGTTACAAGTTTCCCTTTTCCCGTTCAGCGTGCTATCAAGATTACGAATAAGGAGAGAGTGGCTATGTTTCAACCAGAGCATTTTCTTACTCGTTCGCAGGATCTGGAACCTGCATATCATGATGCAGGGCAGTTTTACTGGGCAAGAACAGATGCAGTGCTGAGTGAGGTCTCTGCATTTTCAGATGCCGCAATACCGATGATACTTCCAAGATATCAAGTTCAGGATATCGATACCTTAGAGGACTGGGAGCGAGCTGAACTGATGTTTAAGGCATTGCATGTGTACGAACACATTTCCGGTAGTATTGAAGACAAGCAAAATCATATTCAAGAGTAATCGCATGAACATAAATAGTTTTCAAGATCATAAGGGTCAAGTTGTAGCTTCCGGAAATGGTTTTGATGTTATTGACTGTCAGCATTGTGGATTCAAGCATATTGTTCCAATTCCATCTGTTGGAGATCTGACAACTGTATATAAGCACGATTATTATAAACAGGAAAAGCCGCTCTATCTTGATCGGTATCAAGAAGATCTTGATTGGTGGAATATGGTTTATACTCGACGTTATAAAATATTTGAAGAGCATCTATCTGCCTCGCAACGGAAACTGTTTGATATTGGTTCAGGTCCGGGCTTCTTTCTGCTCAATGGATTACAACGTGGTTGGCAAGTAAAGGGTATTGAACCATCAGTACAAGCTCTGGAGCATAGTCGAGGTTTAGGGTTGGATGTTGATCATGGATTCTACTCTGAACAAACGGCGTCCAGTTTGGATACTTTTGATGCTATCAATTTGGGTCTGGTTCTTGAGCACATCCCCGACCCTGCGTCACTGTTAAAGTTGATTTATCATCAATTGAATGATAACGGTATGGTTTGCATTATCGTACCGAATGACTTCAATCCATTTCAGATTGTTTTACGTGATCATCTTGGTTTTAAGCCCTGGTGGGTGGCACCGCCTCATCACATCAATTATTTTGATTTTAATTCATTGGAAAAACTTGTACGAAGATGTGGCTTTGACGTGGTGCATAAAGAATCAACCTTTCCGATTGATATGTTTTTGCTGATGGGCGATAACTATATTGGTAATGACGAGCAAGGACGGGTATGCCATACAAAACGGATGAATTTTGAGAAAGCATTGTGCGAAAGTGGTCATAGTTATATTCTTGCTGGCTTACAATCAGCATTAGCTGTACAGGGAATTGGACGTGAAGTTGTGTTGTTTGTAAGGAAAACGCAGTTAGTTAATGTTGGATATAATTAATTTCAACAGTATTTGTATGAGCATTTTAAAGGACAAAGCATTATATCAACCGTTGTTTTCACCATGGTTATATCACCATGGCAATTTCGCCAAGATAATGGCGGAGATAACACCATTTACATTAGTTTCTCCGGATAGAGTATATATGTTGTATACTCTTGGCCATCAAGCTTTGCATTTCCCTGGAAATTTTTGGGAGTGTGGCGTTTATAAAGGTGGGACAGCAATGATGTTGGCGCAATTGATTGCTGCCACACCAAGTAAACATCTTCGTCTTTTTGATACTTTTGATGGGATGCCTGTGACCGATCCAAATCGCGATTTTCCTCGTGAGGGTGATTTTTCCGACACTAGTCTGAATATGGTTAAGCAGAGGGTGGGTGACATACCTGCTATTACCTATTATCCAGGTTTCATTCCTGATTCATTTAAAGGGTTCGAACAGGAGAAGATTGCCTTAGCCCATATTGATGTTGATATTTATCTTTCTGTGAGGGATTGTTGTGAATTTATTTATCCCCTTATGGTTAACGGTGGTTTCATGGTTTTTGATGATTATGGATTTCCTAGTTGCCCAGGTGCACGGGAAGCTGTGGATGAATTCTTTTCGAATAAGCCAGAATCCCCATTGGTATTGCCAACAGGCCAGGCTTTGGTGATTAAAATCTCATAAAATGAATTCAATGTCGTCTATATTTAACGACGATTTTCTATTAGACTCAGAGTTTGCTGTAAACCTGTATACTGAAACTTGTGACTTGCCAATAGTTGACTATCACAGTCATTTACCAGTTGAGGTGATATCGCAGAACAGAAAATTTAGCAATCTTACGGATATTTGGATTCGTGGCGATCATTATAAGTGGAGGGCTATGCGTTTAAACGGTGTGTCCGAAAAATATTGTAGTGGCACAGCAGATGATTTTGAAAAGTTTCAGTCTTGGGCTGCAACGTTGCCAATGACCCTGCGTAATCCGTTGTATCACTGGTCTGCTTTGGAGCTTAAAAAATATTTTGGTGTCCATACAGTCCTGAATCCAGAAACCGCTTTGCCGATCTGGGAACAAGCCAATGCAATGCTGGCCGGAGACGATTATAGGCCGCGGGCACTGTTGAAAAAAATGAATGTCGAAGTTTTGTGTACAACTGACGATCCGGCGGATACTTTAAAGCATCATGCCCAACTAAAGGCTGATGCTTTCGAAGTTGCAGTGTTGCCGACATTCAGACCCGATGCAGCATTGGCGATATCCGATAGACAGAATTTTAGTGCCTGGTTGGGCCGATTGGCTTCGACAACCGATATTGATATTGATAATTTTGATGCCTTGCTTTCCGCGTTGCGAATGCGGCACGATGCTTTTGCCAAAGCCGGTTGCCGGATGTCGGATCATGGTCTTGAACGATGTTATGTCGAGCCATGTCGTGAAGCTGATATGCGGCATATTTTCAACAAGTACCTCCATAATGTCGATATTGAAAGCCTTGATGTTGAGCGTTGGCGGTCGTTTTTGATGCTTGAATTTGCTCGCTGGAATCACGAAAAAGGCTGGACAATGCTTCTCCATTTAGGTGCCGCCAGAAATAACAATCAGCATGTTCTGCACAGTGTCGGACGTGATGCTGGTTGTGATTCGATAGGCGATTATAAGCAAGCATATAGATTAAACAGGTTTTTGAGTTTGCTTGATGCAGAGGGGCAGCTTCCCAAAACAGTATTGTTCAATTCCAATCCCGTCGATAACTTTTTGTTTGCTACTGTTACTGGCAATTTTTTCGAAGACAGTGTGGCTTGCAAGGTACAGTTTGGTCCAGCATGGTGGTTTCTTGATACGGCTCAAGGAATTTGTGATCAGTTGAACGCATTGTCGCAAGTTGGCTTGTTTAGTCGTTTTATTGGTATGGTTACCGACTCTCGCAGCTTTATGTCATTCAGCCGCCACGATTATTTTCGCAGAGTGGTTTGTAACATGTTGGGTGAAGATGTTCGACGTCGGTTGATTCCGGACGATATGGCTAGGTTAGTGCCTATATTACAAGGGATTTTTTATCAAAATGCCTGTCAATACGTTGGGAAGTGCTCATGAATGACATTTTGAAGAATCATAAATTGGTCATTATAGGCGGTGCAGGAGCTATAGGTGGCAATTTTTTGGAGGCAGCTTTGTCGCAAGGTGCGACATGTGCTGTGGTTGGTCGCAAAGATCCCAAGAAAAGTGTGCCGTTTTACGCTGCCGACATCACATCTTTGGAAGAACTGAGCGGTGCTGCCGATCAGGCGATTTCCTGTCTTGATGGTATTGACACTGTAGTTAATTTCGCAGGTACCCATCATGCGGTTATGGACTTTTGCAAAGATGATCCACAAACGCTTTTCAGCGAATATCGTCGTGTGATGAAGGTAAATCTGACCGGAGCTTTTTTAGTGACCATGATTTTCAGCAAACGGATGATTTCCCGACGCCACGGTCACATACTGCATCTGTGCTCCAATGCATCCCGGTTGTCGCTGTATGGTTCCTATGCCTATAATATCTCTAAGCATGGTCTTGATGGTTTGATAAAAACAGCCGCAGCGCAACTTGCACCGTTTGGTGTACGTGTCAACGGCGTTGCGCCAGGTACTGTAGAAACACCCATGAACCGTGATCTGCTGCGTTCCGGTGCGAATGGTGGATATAGTTTGCGTGCTGAGACGATTCTGGCTCATACTCCTACAAAAAAATTTGCGACTCTGGATGGAATCACTGAAACCTTGCTGGCAACTTGTATACCGCAGCGACATTTAACCGGTAATGTTATTTTTTGTGACGACGGATACAACATTGATGGCCACTCCTGGCCTGCAGGTAATGCAGCATTGTATGCTGGTGATGAGGATTTGAAAGCCCTTTTCGCTCAACTTGATCAAGATTACCCACATGATTGATTCCGAAAACTGCCCGATTTGCGGTAATAAGGAGTTTAAGCCGCTTTGCGAAATATCGGGTTACCGCTATGTTAGTTGTGCCTGCTGCGGCTCCGCAAGGCAATATCCCTATCCGACCGATTGTGATATTGCTCGTTATTACGCTGATTACCAGACTAAAAAATCCAGCGGTTCTGTCTATCTGACAGATGCAGGCTACGACTGCTTTAAGCGAGATAAATTGTTTACCTTCAACGATTTAGGGATAACGGAGGACTCCTTTGTTGACAAGTCGTTATTGGATATAGGGTGCGGTACCGGACAATTCATTCAAATGATGGTGGATTTTTGTGTTGGTTCGGTGCAAGGGATAGACATATCACAGCAGTGTATAGATTTTGCTCAAACGCGGAATTTGAACTGCTTGTGTGCGGATTTTTCTGGCATTGATGGTCACTACGATGTTATCAGTATGTGGCATTTGATCGAACACCTGCGGTACCCCAAAAGGTATATCGAACATGCGTTTCACTTATTGAACTCTGGTGGACGGTTGTTGATCGAAACTCCTGTTATCGGCGTCATATCCGATAGTTTTGGTAAGGACTGGCGGTTTTTCATGCCGGTTGAACATATCAACTTATTGACACAAGATGCCTTGTTCAACTTGTGTTCAGATGCTGGATTCAGCATTCAGTCATGGGTGAGATTTGGTAGTGGCAATGACTCTGGCAGTATGCCGGCAATCAACAAGCGTGCCATGGATGCTGTCGCTAAGAAATACGGTTTTGGGGATACTATAGCCGCGTTATTCGTTAAATAACTTGGAAAGCTTAATGATTCAAGCAACTAAAAGCAGTTCAATAATCGTTGTCAGCGCAGGAATCATGCAACTTCCTGCGATCAAGACGGCTAAAGAGATGGGGTTGACGGTAATCGCTACTGACCGTAATCCGAATGCCATCGGTTTTGAGCACTGTGATCATGGTATTGCGATAGACTCGAAAGATGTAAATGGCCATGTTCGCTTTGCGCTCGATAATCGTGAAAAATTCAATATAAGGGCAGCTTTTGCCGGTTCGGATTGTGCTATTACAGTTGCAGGGATCACTGATGCTCTGGGATTGCCGGGAATACCGATGGAAGTTGCCCAGCGCTCAAACAACAAGGCATTGATGAAGGAAAGATGGCTTCGTGACAATATTCCGACTCCTTTTGGTGCTGAGGTCAGTACTTTGGACGAGGCTAAGGCCATACTCAAACATTGCAAATTTCCTGTAATCGTCAAGGCCGTGGACAATGCCGCATCGCGCGGTTCGATGCGGATAGACTTTGAGGCGCAGTTGCTGCAGGCGCTGGAAAATGCCAGACAAGCTTCCTCCACCAATACTGCTATCGTGGAGGAGTATGTGGTTGGTGAGGAGCAGAGTGTCGAATCCATTGTATGGAAAGGACGTCATCATTACATCAGCATTGCTGATCGGATGTTTGGCTATCATCCTTACCATATCGAAACAGCACATATTGATCCATCGGTTTTGCCTGTTGAAAAGCAACGCAGAATTTATGAGGTTGTTGATGCCGCCGCCGATTCTTTAGGCATCGATTTTGGACCGGCAAAAGCTGATATGATATGGTCTGAAAGAGGTCCAATGATTCTTGAAATGCCGGCACGTCTTAGTGGGGGTTTTCATTCGCAATACACCACCCCTTTGAGTTCTGGTAAAAACCCTATACGTGCAGTGATGGAGATTTCGCTGGGTCAAGATTTGGATCAAGCTCTTATCTGTGGGTCTCGTAACTTTACTTCTATTTGTGCAGGTATTTTTCCTCCGCAAGGTAAACTTATAGCTATATCTGGTGTCGAAGAAGCCAAAAAAATTGATGGGGTAGAAGAGATCGTTATCACCAAATTGCCTCGTGACACAATCGATGATTACGTCGATAATGCACAGCGTTTCTGCTGGGTTATTGTAGTAGGGGAGTCCAAGCAGCACGCATTAGATATTTTCAAGATGGCAAAAAGCCTTATTTGTTTTGAGGTAGCTTGATGAGTATAAGTTTTATAGCGGAAGTTTCCAGTAATCATTCCAGAGATCTGAATCGCTGTCTCGATTTCATCGATGCCTCGGCTGAGGTGGGTTGTTCGGCAGTCAAGTTCCAATTGTTTCGTGTGAGGGAACTGTTTTCTCCGGAAGCATTGCAAATTAAACCGCAACTGCTGTATCGTGAAAAATGGGAGTTGCCAGTTTCGTTTTTACCAAATCTTGAACAACGTTGTCAGGAGAGAGGTATAATGTTTTCCTGTACACCATTTTACCTTGGCGCAGTCAATGAGCTTGAGCCCTATGTGGATTTTTATAAAATTGCCTCTTATGAATTGCTTTGGGATGACCTGCTGGCTGCTTGTGCACGAACAGGCAAGCCGGTGATTCTTTCAACCGGCATGGCTACGGTTGATGAAATAAAGCATGCGGTTTATGTTTTTCAGCAGTATGGTTGTGAGAAGCCAATCTTGCTGCATTGCACTTCTGCCTATCCCACACCATATCCAGAAGCGAATCTTGCTGCGATTGAAACGATACGGCAGGCAACAGGCTGCGACGTGGGGTGGTCCGATCATACGGTTGAACCTGCTGTTATTTATCGAGCTGTTCATTGTTGGGGTGCAAAGGTAATAGAGTTTCATCTCGATCTCGATGGCAAGGGGGAAGAGTATGGAGCAGGTCATTGCTGGTTGCCGGATCAGATCAGAACAGTTATTCGTGAGGTGAAGAAAGGTTTTGATGCTGATGGCAATGGTATAAAAGAGCCGGTTCCCTCTGAACTGCCTGACCGTTTGTGGCGAGCAGACCCTTCAGATGGTTTGCGGCCGATGAAAGAGACTCGTGAACAGTGGAAAGCGGGAGATTTTGCATGAATGTTCTGATTGTCTGCCATGCAGGTTCATCTCTTGGACTCGGTCATTTGACGCGCTCGATCGTCGTAGCCAGAGCCCTTCATGATGAACTTGGGGCCAACGTTCAACTTTTGATTCAGGGGGAACCGGTTCAACGGCTAGATTTGAAGCACTATTGCCATAAGTTTATTGAGCTTGGAGAAAACCTGATAGATGCAGTTGGGGAGCGAACCATACAAATTAATGCCCGGTTAGTGGTTCTTGATTTGCACCCAAACCTGGTTCCTGAAAATATTGAGAGGCTTTTGATTGCTTTAAGGAAGGCTAAATGCAACGTAGTCGCTGTCGATGGCCTTGTCAATCAACGTGATAATCTTGATTTGATCTTTATTCCGTCGTTTTGTTTGTCCCCGCTGGAGGCAATGGTAAATGCTACGCCGATATTGTTTGGATGGGACTGCTTTTTGCTGAATGTGAAATGTTTACCAGTTAACTGGATCCCTGGACGCCAAGTTCTTGCTTTGACAGGGGGTAGTGATGCAACTGGTTTAGGTAACTCTTTCCCGGAGCGTTTGAACGAGTCACTCCCTGTTGATGCTGAACTGCATTGGGTAACCGGTCCTTATGCTAAACAACCGGTATTGCCTGTGTCTCCAAGGATTGCGATGGTAAATCACCAATCGCCATCGGGGCTGGATGATCTTATGGTGGCTGCACATTATGCTATTACTGTTTATGGCGTAAGTTTTTTTGAGTTGCTCTATTATGGTGTGCCTACCGTTGTCTTTTCGCCCTACGGGAGTAAAGATGATGCTGAATTGACGGCAATTGCAGCAGAAGGTGTTGCTTTGGTTGCAAGAGATGAATATGATGCAGTTAATAAATTAAAGGAACTGATGGCTAATGATGTATTGGCAGTTTCCCTTTCACAGTGTGCACGAAAGAGGTTATCGGAATCGGGTGGACATAAATTTGTTCAGACAGTATCTGCTTTGATGGCTTAGCTTATGGCACAGGGTTATTTGATTTTTCATCTTAATTTAGCATTCTCCTCGATAATAACGGAGGCGCGTCCGGATGTCATCCGCAAGTGCTATTGGCCATTACTGGAGTTCGCTGAATCAACAGGGATCCCTGTTGGGATTGAATTAACAGGATGGACACTTAGGCAGATTGTATTACTTGATCAATCGTGGGTGGATCGTTTCGAACAGATGCTTGCTACTGGTCAGTGCGAATTGATTGGGAGTGGTTGGTCACAGATTATAGGACCATTGGTTCCCTACGAGGTAAATCGCTGGAACCAAAAGCTGGGTTTGGATGCGTATCGGCAGTTTCTTGGAGTAACACCGCGAATTGCGTTGGTGAATGAAATGGCATTTTCGACCGGAATGGTTGATCTCTATGCGGATGCTGGTTACGACGGTATCATTATGGACAGGGATAATGTCCGTTTGGCATTGGGTTTGGACCATACTCCTCTTTCGACAACTCCAACCCATGCCTTAGGTTGTGGTGATCGGTCATTACCTGTACTCTGGTCCGATTCGATTTTGTTTCAACGTCTGCAGCGTGCAGTGCATGGGGATATCCCTGTTTCTGAATATTTAGGCTATGTAAAGCGACGTGGAGAACACGACGGGGCTTTGCTGCCGATCTATTGCAATGATGTTGAAATTTTTGATTACCGTCCCGGGCGATTTACTGCTGAATCTATTTTGCATTCGGAAGGTGAGTGGAAACGATTAAAGCGAGTCTGTAAACATTTGAAGGATGATATTGCATTAGATTGGCTGACTCCTTCTAAGGCATTGGATAAAAATATGGCAACGATTCGTCCTAACGTTGCCCGATTAACGTCGGGAAGTCAGCCTATACCGGTAAAAAAACAAGCTAAATATAATATCAATCGGTGGGCTGTTACGGGAAGGGACAATTTGTGGCTGAACACAGCGTGCCATAAGATACACCGACTACTTATGCAAAAGGAAGAAGCATCTGACGAAGAAAGCTGGAGAGAACTTTGTGAACTATGGGCGAGTGATCTGCGTACGCATATCACTGATAATCGTTGGGATGAAGCGCGTCTGCGCATTGATAAAGTCCTCTGTCGATTATGGCAGCCAAAATTATTGTTTCAGGCTGGTGATAAATTTGCAGGGTGTCAGGCTTTTATTGAAAACACGTTGCCGCTTGATATGCAGATTGAGCAGGATGCTGAAGGGATCCTCTGGACCATCAAGACTCCGTATATTCATCTTGTTCTGAACGTACGTCGAGGTATGGCAATAAAATCCTTGTCGTTTAAATCACATAACTTCGAACCTGTTCTTGGCACGTTGCCGCAAGGCTATTTTAGCTCGATTGAGTATGGCGCTGATTTTTACTCAGGTGGAGTTCTTATAGAAGTCCCAGGTGATCGCAACCGCATGACTGATCTTGAATGGGTTACTCCAAATTTTAAGAGGCAAGGTTCGAAGGTATTGATAATCGCAAAGATTCCGCTTGCTAAAGGCTTTCTTGAAAAAAAAATAACTATCGATGTTGAAACAGAAAAAGTCAGATTAAAATATGACTTCAAGCAGTTCATTCGTCCACTTGGTATTGTTCGTGTTGGATTTATTACACTAATCCCTGAATCACTTATGATGCCTCTTTTTGTAACGTGTGTAAATGGAGGCCAGAATGAGGAATGTTTTCAACTTAATCAGGATGTCAATCATGGTCAAGCTGCTTCGACCTTGGTTTCAAGCACAGCCGCATTTGGTGCAACAGATGGGCGTTTTGTGATAGCGGATAGCTCAGCTCGCAAGATTGTGCTCAGATGGAATCCTGCCGATTGTTCTGCTATACCTATGTATAAAAATTTATTGATACAAGATCTACATTTAACAAGGGTTTGGTTTTCGCTTTGCGAACTTGATGACACTTCACATGCAACGGGTACATTATTGCCGTTTTCTTTAGAATTAGGTGTTGCCTGATAGATGTGATGAAAATATGGCTTAAGTTCCATTTCCTTATATGGCTTTGAAGTATTCGCCCATTAAAATCTCCGCATTTACCAATTAGGCATTCCTGTTTTAAGAGTTATGAAATGATGAAAGATAACCGATTGTATAAAATTTATTATTGAATGAAGTCTATTGCCATTTCTACATATAACAGAGTAAATGATGTTGAAAAACTCATTGATCAAATATTTATACATAAAGTCACACTGCTGTCCAGCTATAAGTTAAATAAATCTAATTGGTTAGAGGTATAGGCGTTCTCAATTGTGCCAGCAGAATTCGTAACCAATTGACTTATATCGACGTCCTCAAAAACACTGACGCTCAGGATTTGTAGGAAAGTGTAGAGAGATATATCTAAATTCATGAGTTTTTTTTATTAATGCAATAAGCACATATACTGAGATTGCTGTCCAAATTTGTGTTTTAAAAGCGTTTTCTGAAGTGCCATAAAAATGCCTTAATTCGCAAATGTTGTTTTATTCCATTAAAAGAAAAGCTCAATCTTACACCTGCTTTTATAAAGTTGTGCAATGACCTGAGCAGGAAGAGTAAAATTATTTGTTAAAAAAACATAAAGTTTACCAGTTTCGGGATCAGCATACTTGATTCTCCTCATTATATCCAGATATTCTTTTGCTGATTTAATACTTGTAAGCTTTATGGTTTGGTCACACAGGGCATTGGTAGATTCATCAACTGAATGAGAGTATTGTCGTCTAAAACTTAAATTTGATTTACCTCTTGTGATAAAGAATCCTTGAGATTGATGAATATGAAATAATCGATCAAAGTCAATATAACCACGATCCATAATGTAGAAAGAACCCGGCTCAATAATTAGCATATCGAGAATATTTACATCGTGAACCTTGCCATCAGTAATGGCTATAAAAGAAGGAGTGCTGCCTCGTAAGTCTAATAATGTGTGCATTTTAACAGATCTTTTGTGTGTCCGAAGCTTTGCCCAAAGAAACAAGGAAACAAGGAAAGACATAAATCAATCGTTGTCGAATCTAAAGCATAAACTGTTTTGTCAAGTGCCACTCCAAATGAATCTTTACAATATAGTTTTCTTGCATAATGAATTAGGATTTGAGCAAAATCCTGGTAAATCCTCCAATCTTGTTTTTCATTTGCATCTGCTAATGTACTTCGAGCTATTGTACCTCGTATGCCCATGTGATAAAGTTTATTTTGCATACCAGGTAAACAGGTTGTGATATCTCGAAGACTTTCTCGATAGGTTAATTGAGCAAAAAACAAACAAAGATATTGATCCGGGCAGGTAAACAATTGTACCTTATAATTGCCTCGTAACGTTTGACACAAACTTTAAATTTATGAATAGGCAAATATTCCTGGAGTTGAGCAAAAATTGTTTTTTTTATATACATTTATTATTCCTTTTCTAAAAATTATGGAATAATAAAAATAACAAGTTTTTTTGAAGTCTGTGACGATCAAAAACGTATCGTAACTTATCTCATTATTAGGCGATAAACAGTGTTAATTTTTTCAACAACCGGACACCAGTGATGCTGTATCTGAAATATTGCGTGTGAATCGCAAAGGCGTAGTTTTCTGTATTATTAGTTTGATGAATGAGATGCCTGAGCTTCGTTTGGCTTTTGATAGTCAGGCTCGTAGATTTTATTGTAGCGAATATTTTAAAAAGATATTTCCCGCCCGAGTTATAAAAACGCATCAACAAATAAAAGCATTTATTATAAAACAGTAGGTAATACACAGGTATGGCGGCCCTCCCGTCAAGTTTGTTGTGTACTTATCGCGCACAACCGGAATATTATTTGCTTATTTGTTTTAAGATACATAACTGTTCTTTCGATTAGTATTTATGGAGTATAACTCGAATAGTCAAGATATGATGAGAAGGCAAATGAGTTGTATTAAACATAAAGTTGATTCTTGCTCGCATTGCATTTTTGATGCAATTATTTTTAAAGGATAAATTTATGGCGAGGTTATCCATCGATGCATTCCGCAATATTGAGCAAAAGCTTTCTGCGCCGCTTTTTTTGGGAGTTCCACTTGGTGCAACCCTCAACGATACCATGATAATCAACTTTTGCAATGGTCAAGGAAAATGGAACTCGAAATCTCGCGTGCTAAATCGGATACGCCTTGCAAAATACAGGCTCTTTCCTCGCATTACAAAAAACATATTGCCTCCTTTGCCTAAAAGGCAAATTCTGGTGGCATGGCTGGACAAAACACAGCGCATAACCGATCTTGTTCTGCCTGTAGTGCAAGAATTGAAAGACGAGAACTGCTGTGTACTGTCTGGAAATCAGAACGTAGCCTCCTTGGTCCCGCATGGTGTTTCCTTTATTTCCTGGGATCAGATTCAGTCATATCTCGTAAAGGATTGGCGTAAAGAGTACCAACGTTGCAAGACTCAATGGGCGGTTCAGCTTAAAACGATTTGCAAGCAATATGAATTGCCAGCAGGATCATTCGATCAGTTAGCTTTTGTATTGATGATTTCCAGTCAACAAGTTATGGCTTGTATTGCGTTTCTAAGAACAACTCAACCTGCTGTCATTCTCACAGACTATGACCGTAATAGCATGTGGTCATGTCTGGTACTTTCTGCGCGTCTGTTGGGGATTCCATCAGTTACGCTGGTTCATGGTGTAATGCATAAGGATGCCATCGGGTACTCTCCGGTGCTTGCCGATAAAATTATTTGCTGGGGTGAGTCTGATCGAAGTAAACTGATTAATGCTGGCGAGCCACCAGAGAAAATTCTGATTGGTGGATGCCCTCGACTCTCAAGTGATCTTGCAATTTCTACTGATGATAGCCACATAAAATTATCTCTCGGTCTCCAGAGACCAGTGATTATGTATGCAACATCACTACTGTCCGGCTATAAGTCGAATAAATCTAACTGGTTAGAGGTATAGGTGTTCTCAATCGTGCCAGCAGAATTTGTAACTAATTGATTTATATCGACTTTCTCAAAAACACTGACACTCAGG
>CAIQGA010000118.1 GCA_903871235.1 uncultured Chlorobiaceae bacterium | reverse complement strand
ATGTCGGAAAAAGGATGTTTCATTCGTATTGGCAGCGCCAGTGAGCCCATGACGCAGCACATGATTGAAGAGCTGTTTGCTCGGCGTACCCGTAATTCAATTGCCCGCATCCGTTCACTGCGGCAGGATCTCACTTTTGAACAGCTTAAAATCTACTATCAGGAGGCAGGACTTACACTCGGCGACAAATTTGCAGCCAATCTCGAACTGCTCACCGAGGATGGTGCCTACAACTACGCTGGCTACCTGTTGGCAGACCAGAACGGCAACTCGGTGCAGGTTGCTAAATACGCAGGCGGTGACAGAGTTGATCTGCTTGAAAGCAAGGATTACGGCTTCTGTTGCCTGGTTAAAACCTGCAAGCAGATACTCGACCGTCTGGAGGGTGTCGAGAACCGTGTTATCAATAAAATAACACCCCGTGAGCGTATAAGCCGAAGCCTGTGGAACAAGGTAGCCCTTCGTGAAGCCGTTATCAACGCCATCATTCATAACGACTACAGCACAGAACTGGTGCCAAAGTTTGAAATCTTTACTGACCGGCTGGAAATTACCTCGGCAGGTACCGTTCATCCCGGATCGGAGCAGGATGATTTTTTTGCCGGATACTCCATGCCCCGCAACAAAACCCTGATGCGGGTCTTCAAGGATCTTGCTATGGTGGAATACCTCGGCTCCGGAATGCCCCGGATTCTCAAAGCTTACCCGCGTGAAGCCTACACCTTTTCCACCCATTTTATCCGGACGACGTTTCCCGTTTCCAACGAAGCTCTTGCGCTGGAAGAAGAGGTTTTGAAAGGAGAAGCTAAAACCTCGGGGGCCCAGTCAGGGGTAGAGTCAGGGGTAGAGTCAGGGGTAGAGTCGGCGATGGGGTTGCATATTATGCAACTTCTTCAACTTGGCACGTTATCGAAATCCGCAATTGCGCAGGCACTTGGCAAAGAAAATCCAACTCGATATCTCAATGAGTTGATGAAAAAGCTTATTGAAAGGAAGCTGGTGGCTTATACTTTCCCTGAAAAGCCTGGCAGCCGCCTGCAAAAGTACCAGCTTACCGAAAAAGGGTCAAGCTATGTGAAAAATGTAAATAAAGGTCAATAACCGATGCTGCAGCACAACCCTGAACTGAAATCAAAAATAGACCAACTCTGGAACAAGTTCTGGAGCGGTGGCATATCCAATCCACTCACCGCCATTGAGCAGATCACCTATCTGCTTTTCATGAAGCGAATGGACGATCAGGATCAGGAAAAGCAGGCAAGCGCCGAATGGGCAGGCGAACCCTACACCTCAAAATTCAAGGGAGTGTGGATTCCGCAGGAATACCGTGGAAAATCAAATTCATTCAATTATGCGATAGACAAAAGCACCCTCCGCTGGAGTGAATTCAAGCACATGCAGGCCGAAGAGATGCTCACCCATGTACAGACAAAAGTCTTTCCCTACCTGAAAGACATGAACGGTGCCGAATCGCAATTCAGCCACCACATGAAAAATGCTGTTTTCATCATTCCCAAGCCGTCGCTCCTTGTTGAAGCCGTGAAAACGGTTGACGAGATCTTTGAGGTAATGGAGAAAGACTCGAATGAAAAGGGGCAGGCATTTCAGGATATTCAGGGCGACGTCTATGAATTTCTGCTCTCCGAAATTGCCTCCGCTGGTAAAAACGGTCAGTTCCGCACCCCTCGCCACATCATCAAGATGATGGCCGATCTGGTCGGGCCCAAGCTTGGCCACACCATTGCCGATCCCGCATGTGGCACAGGCGGATTCCTGCTCGGGGCCTATCAATACATCGTAACGCAACTGGCGATTCGTGCCGGAAACAAGGATCTTGTGGCGGACGAAGATGGATTTCTTCGCACCTCCGTCTCTGCCGGCCTTACCGAAGATGCCAAAACCATTCTCGGCAAGACGCTTTTTGGCTACGATATCGACAGCACCATGGTTCGGCTCGCGCTCATGAACCTCATGATGCACGGCATTGACGAGCCAGAAATTGACTACAAAGACACCCTGAGCAAGAGCTTTACCGAGGAGTCCTGCTACGACATCATCATGGCCAATCCCCCCTTTACCGGCAGTATCGACAAAGGCGACATCAACGAAAGCTTTACCCTCTCCACCACCAAAACAGAACTGCTCTTTGTCGAAAACATCTACCGGCTGCTGAAAAAAGGGGGAACCGCCTGCGTCATTGTACCACAAGGCGTCCTCTTTGGCTCCGGCACTGCATTCAAGGCACTGCGCAAGCTGCTTGTTGACCGATGCGACCTCAAAGCAGTCATCACCATGCCAAGCGGAGTATTCAAGCCCTATGCAGGTGTATCGACCTCAATTCTGCTCTTTACCAAGGTATGGGGCCCGCTCGACAAAGTCACCAAACCGGCGACAGAGCACGTTTGGTTCTACGACATGCAGTCGGACGGCTACTCTCTCGACGACAAGCGCAGCAAGCAGGAGGGTTTCGGCGATCTGCTTGATATTGTCGAGAAATATAAACAGCGAAGCGTTGAGCGCGACACCGACAGAACCAAAAAGTTCTTTATGGTTCCCCGTGCAGAAATTGAAGGCGAAGGGGTATATGATCTCTCCATTTCCCGCTATAAAACCGATGTATTTGAAGAAGTCGTCTACGAAAGTCCGTCGGTAATTCTCGACAAGCTGAATGCCGCAGAGGTGGGGGAGATTGATGAGGCTGAACTTGCCAACATTCAGAGCGGCATTGTACGGGAGCTGTTGGAGTTGAGGAGGATTATTGGATGAGACATGACAAGCTAAATGATCTTTTTTACTTTCTTCCAAAGTCTAAAATCAAGGCTGGAGATGGGCTGAAGGAAGGTAAATACCCTTTTTATTCATCGAGCGAAAACCAAAGCAAATATTTTTATGAGTATCTCTACGAACCAGGGAATGAGCCATGCCATTGTGGAAGTGGTTTAAAGTATAAGAAGTGCCATGGTTGTTAGAGAATAAGACGATTGAGTTGTCGACAATTTGTCGACAACTGAAATTGAAATCTTCAGATGGGAAAAAACATGCTACAGATTGCGCGGATGTTGAAGGATTGCTGAGAATTATTCAGTCCATTCCCTCACCCAAGGCTGAGCCATTCAAGCAATGGTTGGCCAAAGTAGGCTATGAACGTATTCAGGTGCCCTTCTTGTCAGTGACGACAGTGGTCAGGCGCGGTATGGCATGAGTGGGATTATCTGGAATTGAGCTATATTGCGATTGATTTGTACGCTATAGTGATACTTAAAGAGGAACAACTATGATAGCAATAAGCACAACGGAGTTGAGGCGTAACCTTCGAAAATACCTCAATACCGCAAACAAGGAACGGGTCATTATCCAGTGCGGAAAGAGTGAAACCTATGAAATT
>CAIQGA010000117.1 GCA_903871235.1 uncultured Chlorobiaceae bacterium | reverse complement strand
TGGGGAAAGCCTCATTTTTCCATCTTCAGGACTCCAACGGCAGAATCCAGATCTACATGAAAAAGGATGAGGTTGGCGATGCGACCTACGACACCTTCAAACTGCTCGACATCGGCGATATCATCGGCGTCAAGGGATTTACCTTCAAAACCAGAACCGGCGAAATTTCTGTCCATGCCGAATCGCTGGAGTTGCTCACCAAATCGCTGCGCCCGATACCTGTCGCCAAGGAGAAAGAGGTTGATGGCGAAAAGGTTGTCTTTGACGCTTTTACCGACAAGGAGCTTCGTTACCGCCAGCGCTATGTGGATCTGATTGTCAATCCGGAGGTCAAAGAGACTTTTATCAAACGGAGCGCCATCGTTTCCTTCATGCGGAACTCATTTTCCGGCAATGGATGGCTCGAAGTTGAAACCCCAATTTTGCAACCTATCTATGGCGGCGCCGCTGCACGCCCCTTCACCACCCACCACAATGCGCTCGACATGCAGCTCTACCTGCGCATAGCCAACGAACTCTATCTCAAACGGCTCATCGTCGGCGGCTTTGACGGCGTCTTTGAGTTTGCAAAGGATTTCCGTAACGAAGGCATCGACCGCTTCCACAACCCCGAATTCACCCAGGTTGAGCTCTACGTTGCCTACAAGGATTACAACTGGATGATGAAGATGGTCGAAGAGCTCTTCAGCCAGACCGCCATGGCCGTCAACAAGAGCGAAGTGACCACCTTTCTCGGCAACGAAATCAGTCTCAAGCCACCCTTCCGCCGCCTGAGCATTATTGACGCCATTGCCGAATACACCGGCAAGAATATTGGCGGGCAATCCGAAGAGCAGCTTCGCTACACCGCCAAGGATCTCGGCCTTGAACTCGACCCTAAAATCAGCAGCGGCAAGATTATCGACGAAATTTTCGGTGAATTTGTAGAACCAAAGCTCATTCAGCCAACCTTCATCATCGACTACCCCACCGAGATGTCGCCCCTTGCCAAGGAGCACCCCAACCAGCCCGGCATTGTTGAGCGTTTTGAGCTGATCATCGGAGGCAAGGAAGTCTGCAACTCCTTCTCCGAATTGAACGACCCGGTCATCCAGCGCGAAAGGCTCGAATCGCAGGCAAAACTGAGGCAGCGTGGCGATGAAGAGGCCATGATTGTAGACGAAGACTTCCTCCGCGCCATTGAGTACGGTATGCCCCCATGCGCCGGTATCGGCATTGGTATCGACCGCCTCGTTATGATCCTTACGGGGCAGGACTCCATCAGGGAAGTTATCTTCTTCCCGCATCTGAAACCGGAGTAGACGCGGAAATTTTTACCGCAAAAGCTTAGAGCTACTTAAATCTTGACCGACCTGACCGCGGCCATAATTGCGTGCGCAATTATGGCCGAACTTGTTTTCTGCAAGTTCCTTAGAATGGGATCACAAAGAAATGCCATAGTACTCGCGGTACCAGGCAACAAAACGTTTGATGCCTTCCTGTACGGTGGTTTCCGGCTTATAATGAACATCCTCCATCAGTTGGTCAACATCTGCGCAGGTGTCGGGCACGTCACCGGGTTGCAGTGGCAGAAACTCTTTTATGGCAGTCCGGCCAAGCTGATCTTCGAGCGCTTTAATGTAATCCATAAGCTCGACAGGACTATTGTTGCCAATATTGTAGACTCTCCAGGGCGCCTTGCTCGTGCCAGGATCCGGCTTAATGCCTGACCATTGAGGATTGGGCTCGGCGATATGGTCGAGCGTCCTCAGAATTCCCTCGGTAATATCATCAATAAAGGTAAAATCCCTGCGATGCTTGCCGTAATTGAAAACCTGGATTGGCTTGTTGTTCACGATAGCATCGGTAAAGAGAAAGAGTGCCATATCCGGCCTTCCCCATGGGCCGTAGACAGTAAAAAAGCGCAGTCCTGTTGTAGGCAAATTGTAGAGGTTGCTGTAGGTGTGCGCCATCAGCTCATTGGCCTTTTTGCTTGCGGCATAGAGCGAGAGTGGATGATCGACGTTGTCGTGCACCGAAAATGGCAGGGTTTCGTTGGCGCCATACACCGAGCTTGACGAAGCATAGACGAGATGCTTCACGCCGTTATG
>CAIQGA010000116.1 GCA_903871235.1 uncultured Chlorobiaceae bacterium | reverse complement strand
ATACAGAGGGCAGGACATGCCCTTTCAGCCTGTCAAGTGAATGGTGCTCCAAGGCCATCAGCAACAGGAACTCGCTGAAGCGATCAGCACCACGGGGTGTCTGACGCAGTAGGAATCCTCGTCCTTTAGGGCGAGGAGGATGTCAAATTGCAGCATGTCACCTGTGTTTTGTGATATGCCAGTAAATTTTGTGAACAATATATGAAAAGGACGAGCGAATCTGTTTTGCCCTCAAGGTTGTTTTCAAATAATTAACAAGACTCTGGATGGCACGCATTATTAAGAGATGATGCGGGAAAGGAGCAAAAAGAGAAGGGCGGTCAAGAGCGCAGCAATGAGGTTCATGAAAAAACCAGGTAGCAGAATCATTTTGAGTGAAACATGTTCAATGCTGCCGAACGCCAGTGTGTTGGCCGCAGTTGCAACGGGTGTCATGAACGCGCTCGAAGCGGCGATGGTTATGGTTAGCAGCATGATTATCGGCGACAGGGAGGCCTGCAGCGCAAGAGCGCTTGCCAATGGCGTAAACATGAGTATCAGGGCGGTATTGCTCAATAGTTCAGAAGAAAAAATGATGACAATGATCAAGCAAAGTAACTGGAGAAAATGGTTACCAAGCGGTTTCATTGCGTCAAGTATGGTTGTTTTTGCCAACGTAAGCAGATAGCCGTCAACTTCTGGAGTTGTCGGATTATCTCCTGCCTTGAGCAGGGCAAACAGAATCATCCCCACCACAACAAGCAGGAATATTCCGAAACAGGGCAGATCCTTCATGATGAGATTGATTGAAAGAGTCGAGTTGGCATTGGGTTTGTTGAGGTTTGTCATTGGTTCGCGAAAAAAATGAGCCCAGACTTGGTCAAATAATCGCTGAAGAAATCTCTCTGTTACGCTGTAAACCCCGTTGAGGGGGATTGCTGTGCGGGATTCCAGTTCCCTGCAGAGTCGGCTGATAAAGATCAGGGGAAATCCAAAAATATGAAGCAGAAGAAAGAGGGCGTTCATAAAAAGCGCTTCAAGGCTGAAACTCTTCTTGGGCAGGATCAGGGCAACAAAGAGAACTATGATTCCGTAGAGTAGAAAGCAAAGGTCGATACTATTCAGGCCGAAGAGAATCGGGGCCGGTTTGAAAAAAAACTTCAGGGCGGTCAATGTGCTGATCAACATGATGTTGCTTATGAGGAATAGCAGCGGTTTATGAGGCAAAATGGCCGGGGTGTCGCTGCATTCGGAAAAAAGGGATGGAATGCTGAATGGTTTTGCTGTAAAGAGAATGATGCTTCGTCCAAAAAAAAGAAGGAGAAGCGTTGCCGGTACTCCCGCAGCAAGCCAGGAAAAAAAAGTGATGAGGTGCCGACCCTCAAACCGAAAGAGTTCGGCCAGGGCAATGGCTAAAAGATTTTGCGGACTTCCTGTAAGCGATGCCATTCCGCCACAGTTGGAGCCAAAGGTGAGTGCAAGATAGAGCAACGACGCAGCGACTTTTTTTTCATCTCTCTGTTCAACAAGTGAAAGCATGCGGTTGATGACCGGAATCATGGATATCACCACAATGGTATGGGAGATAAAGAGAGAGAGAGTATAGGAGATCACAAGAATTGCTGTCAACAAGGCGCTCAGATTTTTGCCGGTGTGACGGAGCAGAAACTCAATCAGCCTCTGATGCACACGGGCAGTAACAAGCATTTCCGAAAGCAGAAATCCGGTCAGTATGATAACGCTGTTTTGAAGCAGATTCATTGTTGGTACTTTTTTCACTTCATCAAAGTACGGGAAGCATCATCATACTACAGTTTGCTTCTCCCGCTACAAGGAGCGAAAGTAAAGTTTACCGAATCGTTGCATGACTGTAACCATTGCCCAACACTATTTTGCTTCTTTATAAAGGTGTAGTTCAAGGTGCTCCTGCTCCATTGTATCCAGGTAAACGAAAGAGTCTTGTGAAAAATAATTGCAAACATTTTTTCAAGCCGCTTCCATTCTTGACCCGAAGCAGGGCTCTTTTGCTGAGGATGTTTATGCTGCCCAATTTTCTGTTAACCAGGGCTTACGGTCTGGAGAATCTTTCTGGAGCCGGGAGCGCGAGTATTTATGTTTTCAACCACAATAATTCCCTTGAAACGTTGATGGTGCCAGCGCTGCTCATGTATCATCTCGGTGGCAGCAGCATCAGTTTCGTCATCGACTGGATGTACGGCAAAGTGCCCATTCTTGGCTCGTTGATGAATATGACCGATCCCGTCTATGTGTATCACAAACGCTCTTGGCTGCCCTTTATGGAAGCCACCAGACCTGCTGCGCCCTCCGCTGATACGATAGAGCGTTGCGCAGAGAAACTCCGTGCAGGCCGCAGCATCGGGATTTTTCCGGAAGGTAAGCGCAACCGCGATCCAAAAAATCTTGTCAGGGGAAAATCGGGCGTCGGTCATATAGCCTTGCAGAGCGGAGCGTCTGTTATTCCTGTTGGAATTGATTTCAACTGCAGAAGAACAAAGGGAAAAATTCCGGTGCTCGGCAGAACAATCGTCAGGATCGGTCGGCCGATCATGTTCCGGCAGCAGTCGGAGGCATATTGTGCCCTGATGCTCTCTCTTTCGGGTTGCAGCAGGTCGCACGCTGAACTGAATCAGATGGCCTCCGAGGTTACCCATGAAATCATGCTTTGTCTTGCTGAACTTTCTGGCAAGCGATACGGCGAACCTTTTCCCCGGAAGAGATACTGTTTTTCTTGAAAAACCATAAATAAGGAGCAGTGATGTCGAGTGTAACCGTTCTTCGGATTGAAAGTGCTGGTGATCGTATCAGCGCTCTTGACGTTATCAGACAGGTTTTTTGTGAAGAGAAAAACTGGATCAGTACGGTTCAGAACCAGATTCCCGATGAGCTTGCAGGGGAGACCGGTTTTTCATGGTTTCTGGCAAAAGTTAACGGGAGGCCAGCCGGTGTACTTCGTCTGCTTTATGACCCCTCTTTTGAGTTGCCCGAAGAGTACGATGTGAAGTTCATGCCGGGCATTACCGTCGAAAAGCTGAAAAGCGCCGGACGATATGTAGAAATTGGACGGTTTATGATTCTTGAAGAGTTTCGTAAAAACCCCAAGGTAGCCCTTAGGCTCATGCGTGCGGCCACTGAAGAGGTTATTGAGCGTGATTACACGCATTTTATTACTGACGTGTTTGAAGGGGAGGCGCATTCACCCCTGAACTTTCATACCAGAGTCCTTGGCTTTGAAGTGGTAGGAAAGCATTTGTTTGGTGAGTTGAATTGCAGCTCAACCCGTATTATCCTGATGCTCGACATTCTTAAGCTTTACAGTCGCATCAAAGACAGCAAAAGCAGGATTTATGGCGAACTGATTGAGGGTCTCAGGGGAATTTTTGAACGCAAGGCCGCTCTGGCACAGATGACAAGGGGGTGAAATGAGCGTTGACGATGTGGTTTGTATTCGTTATTACCAATAAACGGAGTGCTTTATGTTGCGACTTGATGAATTGAGGGCAGAAGTAAAAGGTGAGTTTTTTTTGCAGGAAGAATTGAAAAATCATGATGTCAAAAAAGTTGAGGCTCTGGCAGATATCATTATCAAGCCTGCCGCAAAAAAAGATTTGTTGAAACTTCTGCATTTGCTTGAAAAATCTGGCCATCCCCATATCGTCATCAATTCAAAAGGTCGGGTAATCTTTCCCGACAAACGCTTTCACGGCGCTGTTGTTGTTACTGATTTGAAACTGTAGGGGATTTCAGTAATTCAACATGTCAGCTCGGAAATGGATTGCTCCTGTGCTCAGAGCGTGCTTTATAAAAAGTTGAACTATCGGTACCTTTCGTTACAGTATTCAGTGTTTGCTGAACTATTGTCTGCAAACGCTGTTTTTTTGTTTAAATGTGTTGATTATGCTATCGTTGGCATTAAGAAAAAATTTGCAAGTGTAAAAAATGGCTGTTTTTTGCGAACTATGACAAGCCCAATCAATGCACAAGGAAAGCGCTCTTTTTTGCAGCACGACTTGCGAACAGCACAAACATTAACAGGTTAAAGCGCTATGGAAAAAGCAAAGAAAGTGCGAACCAGGCAGGTCACTCTTGCCAGGAAGGGTTCGAAAAGTGACTTGCTTGTTTTGCGAGTTGTTTCAGATCCCACCAGGCAGGCCGTTCGTACCTCGAAGGTCATGAAGGGTGATTGGCCCGGTTCACGAATGGCTTTAACTTGCGTCAAGAAGGTCAAAAAAGGTGACTGGCCCGGTTAACGCATGGTTTCAGCTCCCACCACGACTGTCATTCGCACCATGAAGGTGGTAAACAGGTCCTCAATGTTTTTGAGGAAGTGATTTTGGTTCAAGCAGGCGGAATGCTTGCTTGCAACCGCAATACTAATTTATGCGATTGTTAACGCGCTGCTTTGAGTTCTAACGTGCTCCAACACATAGCCGCAATTTTATTCCAGTCGGTCTCCATTTTGAGCGCTCGCTTTTATATTTTTCATGTCTGTGGATTACATGTAAATTGTAGTAATTTTAAGAGATGCAGATCAGGATTTCAGGTGAAATCTGTGCGTGAATGTGTTACGTAAATGCCAACAGGATAGATAAATTGTTCCTATGATCAAGCTCGAACAGCTCCAACCCAACGCCGCCCTGCGCGGTATTGTGCCGGGCTCCTCGGTTACAGTGGTCAGTGTGCAGTGGTTTGGTTCAGAGGCTCTTGAGCTTACTTACAAGACTCCGGACGGTAAAGTGGCCAACGAGCTGATCTATCGCCATGACGAACCTCGGCTTGAAATTGTTGAGCAGGGGCGACCGTGGAGTTTTGACGGTGATGGTGCGCTTTTCCGTCTTGTCTCGGAAGCCCAACGTATTCGACTGGCTCACCTGTTTGATCCGGTGCTGGCTGTTCATACCTCCAATATTGAGCCACTTCCGCACCAGATTACTGCGGTCTATGAAGCTATGCTGCCTCGCCAGCCGCTTCGTTTTTTGCTCGCCGATGACCCCGGTGCAGGCAAAACAATCATGGCAGGTTTGCTCATCAAGGAGCTGATTGCCCGGGGCGACCTGCAACGCTGTTTGATTGTTTGCCCCGGCGGTTTGGCCGAGCAGTGGCAGGATGAACTCTACCGCCGCTTTCATCTGCCTTTTGAGATTCTGACCAATGATAAACTCGAAGCAGCCCGTACCGGCAACTGGTTTCTTGAAACAAATCTGGTCATTGCCCGCCTCGATAAACTTTCTCGCAATGAAGATGTTCAGTTAAAGTTGCAAGCCCCGGATTGCCGATGGGATCTGGTGATCTGTGACGAAGCACATAAAATGTCAGCCACGGTTTTTGGCAACGAAACCAAATACACCAAGCGCTACCGACTTGGTCAACTGCTCTCGACCTTGACGCGTCATTTTCTTTTGATGACGGCAACGCCGCATAACGGCAAAGAGGCCGATTTTCAGCTTTTCATGGCACTGCTTGACGGTGATCGTTTCGAGGGGAGGTTCCGCGACGGTGTTCATTCGTCCGACGTTTCTGACTTGATGCGTCGCATGGTCAAGGAAAATTTGCGGAAGTTCGACGGCACACCACTCTTCCCGGAGCGTATTGCCTACACACTTCCTTACCATCTGTCGCCCCAGGAGGAAGCACTCTACAAAGCCGTCACGAGCTATGTTCGCGAAGAGTTCAATCGCGCTGAGGCGCTGGAAAATAACAAGCGAGCAGGTACGGTAGGATTTGCCTTAACCATCCTGCAACGGAGGCTTGCTTCATCCCCGGAAGCCATTTACCAGTCGCTGCGCCGCCGCAAAGAAAAACTTGAGAGCCGACTGCGTGAACTTGAGCTGCTCCAGCGTGCCGGTCAGGTTGCACCGAACCCGTCGTTTGGTGCACCAACGATTGACAGCGACGATATTGAGGACCTCGATGAGGCCCCGGAGAACGAAGTTGAAGCAATCGAAGAAGAGATCCTCGATCAGGCCACCGCCGCACGCTCAATTGCTGAGCTGTACAGTGAGATTGCAACCCTGAAGAACCTCGAAGCGACCGCCTTGCTTGTCCGAAGCAGTGGCGCTGATACCAAATGGGCGGAACTCTCAGGCCTGCTTGGTGAAATATTTACCACCGCAGCGCGGCAGCAATTGGTTGAAGCGGAAGTGCCCTATGGTTCCGGTCCTATTCCGCCTCCAAAACCTTCGCCGCATCAGAAGCTGGTTGTTTTCACCGAGCATCGCGATACACTCAACTATCTGGAAGAACGCATCACCCGATTTCTTGGACGCAAGGATGCTGTGGTCATTATCCACGGAGGCACAGGCCGGGAACATCGTCTCAAGGTACAGGAATCTTTCAAACACGACCCAGCCGTTCAGGTGCTGCTGGCAACCGACGCTGCCGGTGAAGGAATCAACCTCCAGCGCGCCCACCTGATGGTCAACTATGACCTGCCCTGGAACCCCAACCGTCTTGAACAGCGCTTCGGACGTATCCACCGGATTGGCCAGACTGAGGTCTGCTACCTCTGGAATCTGGTGGCCGACGACACCCGTGAAGGCGATGTCTATCGTCGACTGCTTGAAAAGCTGGAACAGGCTCGACAGGCTTTGGGCGGTCAGGTTTTCGATGTGCTGGGCAAACTCGCCTTTGAAGCCGATGGGCATCTCATGTCGCTGCGTGACCTGCTCATCGAGGCAATCCGTTATGGCGAAAAACCCGAAACCAAAGCATTTCT
>CAIQGA010000115.1 GCA_903871235.1 uncultured Chlorobiaceae bacterium | reverse complement strand
GGGCAGGACATGCCCTTTCAGCCTGTCAAGTGAATGGTGCTCCAAGGCCATCAGCGAGCCAGGAACTCGCCGAAGCGATCAGCACCACGGGGTGTCTGACGCAGTAGGAATCCTCGTCCTTTAGGGCGAGGAGGATGTCAATCTGGCTGGTTAAGCAGCAGCCGTTCTGCTGCCATCAGTTGTTCAGGGGTGTTGATGCCGAGAATCTCCTCCGCATTCTCCGTCTTGAAGGCGTAGACACTTTTGCCGTTTCGGAAGCAGATCCCGAAAACATCGGTCAGATAGTACTCGTTCTGGGCATTGTTGGTATTGACCTCGTGAAGTGCCTGAAAAAGCAATTGCGCATTGAAAAGATAAATGCCCGAATTGATCTCTCTGACGGCAAGTTCCTCTCGGGAAGCATCCTTCTGCTCCACAATTTTCAGGACACTCTCACTATCGCTGTTGCGGATAACCCGTCCATATCCGGTTGGATCCTGAAGTTCTGCGGTCAGGACGGTTGCGTCACCATTTTTTGAACGGTGAAAGGCAATTAATTTATGCAGCGTTCCGGCATTGACCAATGGTGCGTCTCCGGAGAGGATGAGTATTTCACCCTCGAAATCCCTGAGTTCGGCTTCTGCCTGCATGACGGCATGACCGGTTCCAAGCTGTGGCTCCTGAAGTGCAGTGCTCACCCGGTATCGGGCGGCAACCGCCTTGACCAGATCGGCCTGGTGACCGACAATCAGGAGCGTTTTGGCAGGCTCAAGAGAGCTTGCGGTATCGAGTACATAGTCGAGTATGGGGCGTCCGTTGGCCTGATGGAGCACCTTGGGCAGTTCTGACTGCATTCGAGTGCCCTTTCCAGCGGCCATAATGATTATTGCAAGTGCCATTGTATTGCTGTAAATGTGGGAAATAACGGGTGACTGGCAGTTATGATAACGGTTCATCGGCCTCGCCAACATGGTGCCGGCTTTTCGGGTTGTTCTCTTTGTCTACAATAAGAACCATGGGCTTGAAGTTTCGCGCTTCGGCCTGTTCCATGACGGCAAAAGTCATGATAATGATTTCATCGCCAACCAGGGCGCATCTGGCCGCAGCTCCATTAAGCTGAATTTCTCTTGAGCCAAAGGCTCCTTTGATGATATAGGTTTCAAACCGCTCACCATTATTGTTGTTGACAACAAGAACTTTTTCGTTAGGAATCATGTCGACCATTTCAAGAAGTTCACTGTCGATGGTGATGCTCCCTTCATATTCGAGATCACCACTGGTTACTATTGCATTGTGGATTTTTGATTTCAGGATGTGTAATTTCATGTGTACAGACGCGCTTTCGTTATTGTTTTTTAAATACTTCTCCACTTCCCCGGAAAATCCGGTACTTTTTTAAAGCTTCATCGGTTTCAAAGCCCTCTCCCCGAATGGTTTCACCGGCTCTTTTGATGGTAACAAAACTGTTTGAACGAATCATTTTATCTTTGGCGGTACGTTTGACATATTCGGTTGTTATAACCGTACCTCCGGAGGTGGCGACAACGTCACCCTCGGCCTCAATATCCTGATTGCTGTGAATCAAAGCCTTTTCGGCCCGGATGATCGTTTTTGTCTGGCCTTTGCTGTCAAAAAGGGTAAGCCGGACACCGTGGTCAAGATGCTGTTCATTGCCGGAATTCGTTCTGTATTCCGCTCCGTGTCCAGC
Organism: uncultured Chlorobiaceae bacterium; assembly: GCA_903871235.1. Lineage (GTDB taxonomy): Bacteria > Bacteroidota > Chlorobiia > Chlorobiales > Chlorobiaceae > Chlorobium. The sequence continues at coordinate 5,586 of CAIQGA010000115.1, read as the reverse complement.
TTCAATGATCTCACGCGGTATGCCTGATTTGGTAAGGGTAAGCCTGACCGTCCAGCTTTCCTGTACGGGATGATTGAGACCGATAAAGGCTGTTTCGGGAGAGCGGCGCCCCTTGACCGGATTGCCGCATCCCGATGCCATCATCAGAACCATAAGCGGAAAAAGAACAGCAACTTTTTTCAAATCAGGGCTTGATGTTCAATTGGTTCATCACTTTGAAGGTGAGATCATTTGCAGGTGTTACATAGATGGCAATGTTCTTTTCAAGAACCAGGGTAAATCCTTCAGATTGCGCTACCGACTCAACGGCGGCCAACACTTTTTGACGGATCGGAATAATCAGCTCCTGTTGTTTTCTTTCAACCATACCACCACGTCCGAATTTCTCCTGCTGGTATTTTTCAATCGCCTGGCCTTTGAGAGCGATCTCCTTTTCCTTGGCATCTCTTGCCGGTTTGGTCATGGAGCCAGCCTGTTGGCGATATGCTGCGATTGATTTCTGATAGTCCTGGTTCAAGCGGTCAAGCTCTTTCTGAAACGGAGCGGCTGTTGCCTGCAGGGTCGCTTCGGCCTGTTTTGTTTCAGGCAACTGCTGCATAATTTTGCCTGAATCGACTACACTGACCTTGCCAGTCTCCTGTGCGGCGAATGATTGGGGGGCAATCAGCACCATACTCAAGCCAACCGCCATAACGATTCGGCGCGACATGTTCATAAATCCTCCTGAATGAGTCATCAATTTGATAGTTTAAGTTAGAAGGTTTGTGTATCAATAGTTTTGGAAGAGACAACCGGCTATAATTACACCTTTCAAAGGTAAGAATTCCGTGGTAAAAAACTACACAAAGCTGACAAGCCACCCCAATATTTATTCGTTTTTAATGCTTTAAATTCTTTTTTGAAAAAACTGTCCAGGCTGCTGCACAATTGCGGCTTTCAGTTCAAGTTCAAAAAGGTGAACCAGAAGCGAGGAGAGGTCAATGCCTGATGCCGTGGCAAGTGCATCAATATGCATGGCTTCTGTTTGCATGCACTGCAAAATTGCTCGTTCAGTTTCTGAGAGCTCTACTTGAGGAGCTTCATTGCGCAATGCCACTGTTCCGGAGCAGTTTTTTGCGAATTGCGGCCCAAGTTCTGTCAGGATATCCTCAACGCTCATGACGGCTTTGGCCGACCCCTGCTGGATAAGCCGGTTTGTTCCCCGTGAGGTTCTCGAAAAGATGTTTCCGGGCACAGCAAAAACCTCCCGGTTTTGTTCAAGGGCGGACGCCGCAGTGATGAGTGAGCCCCCCTTCAGATCAGATTCGACAACAATGGTTCCTGAGGTGATACCCGAAATGATGCGGTTGCGTTTCGGGAATTTTCCCGGAGAGAGTTCTGAACCCAGCCACTCCTCCGAAATGAGGGCACCCCGCTCAATGATTTTCGGCCAGAGTTTTCCTTTCGGATCGGTATAGATGGTATCGACGCCACTTGCAAGCACAGCAACAGTTATGCCCCCGTTTTCAAGAGTTGCTGTATGTGCCGCCATATCAATACCGTAAGCCAGTCCACTGAAGATGGCAACTTCGCAGCTCGCCAGATCACGGCAAAGCAGCGCGGTAACCTGTTTGCCATAGTGCGAAGCATATCTCGTCCCTACAATCGCCAGGGCGGGCCGGTTTGCATCGGGTAGTTTCCCCCGTACAAAGAGGCAGGCAGGCGGATCATAAATTTCCTTGAGAAGGGGAGGATAGTTTGTATCAAGAATGGTAATCAACTCAGCATTGTAGCGCTGCAGTTCAGCAATCTGTTTTTCAGCACTCGCCAGAGCCTCCTCTCTTGTTGCTTTGTTGTGAAGAAAATGGTGAACCTGTCGGGCCAGAGACTGGCCGATCCCCGGTATCTCCATAAGATCATCTATTCCGAAATGGAGCAGCTCCCCCAGCCTGCCAGGCAGGTGAGCGGTTATTGCCTTGATTCTTGCAGGGCCGATACCCGAAATAAGGGTAAGGGCAAGCAACAGCATCCGCTCTTCCATGCTTAGAAGTCCCTTTTCATAAGCATGTTGGCAAATCCACGCAAATGCTCCCTTCCTTCCGCATAAGGCAGCTCCTCAATTGCCGTGAGCGCCTCTTCGGTCGTCTGGTTGATCAGTGAGGCGGTCTCTTCAAGCACACCACACCGCTCATAAATGGCTTTAACTTCAGGAACCCTCTCGGCTCCGATTCCTTTATTGATGATGATGGAGTGCAGGAGATCGCGCTCCGTGCCCGTCGTCAGTTCAAGAGAGCGGAGCAGGAGCCAGGTTTTTTTGCCGTTAATGATGTCACCGCCAGCCATCTTGCCCGACTTACCGTTTTCAGCCATGATATCGAGATAATCATCCTGTATCTGGAATGCCCGACCGATTTTTTCACCAAAAAGCACCAGACTTTGCAATTGCTCATCAGTTCCATTGCCGGCAACGCCACCCGCTTCGAGCGCGGCTGAAATAAGCCGACCGGTTTTTTTTGCAATCATGTCGATGTAGTCGGCTATGGTGGCATCATGTCGCTCTTCGAGCTCCATATCGAGCGCCTGCCCTTCACAAATTGTGATATTGGCATCGTTGAGAATATGGACAAGTTCGCTGTGTCGTTTGCTTTTTGACTGCAGGGCAAGTTCGTAGGCGTAGGCAATCATCATGTCTCCCGACAGAATCGCCGCATTGGTGTTCCACTTTTTGTGAACCGTTGGTCTGCCGTGGCGGAGCTCAGCCTGGTCCATGATGTCGTCATGAATCAGCGTGAAGTTATGCAGGATTTCAACCGCCAGGGCGACCTTGAGGGCATCCGTCGAAGAGCCGCATACCGCTTCTGAGGCAAGCAGGGCAAGAAAAGGTCGAATTCTCTTGCCATTGCCCTCAAGAATATATTTGGCTGGCGCGTAAAGGGTCGCCGGGCTCTGTTTGCTGAAACATCTTCCGAGAGCGTCATTGATTGTCGTCAGGTAAAGATTGTACTTCTTTTCGACAAGTTCCTGCGTCATAACGTCATTCATGGTGATATCGCTCATGGTTTGGTGATAAGGGGTTTATGGCGAAGCTCTTCTATTGTGGCGGCTCCGGTAAGGAACATCACAGCCCTGAGATCGTTCAGCCAGGATGCAATAGTCTCTTCAAGAGCTCTTTCATGGAGAGCTTTAAGGATATGACGTGCCGAGGCGGCCAGTTGCGCTCCAAGTGCAAGGGATTTGGCAATGTCTGTGCCCGACTGGATTCCGCCCGAAGCAATGATTTCAATAGCGCTGAAGCCGGGCCTCTCCCGTTTAAGCGCTTGTATATCAAGCAGGCACTTTGCCGTAGGAATTCCCCAGTTCAGCAGCTCTTCGAGAGCCGGGAGGCTGAAACGGTTTTCCTGGCCGTATTGGCGTGTATAGCGGATCTCTTCAACTTTCTGCCAACTGCTGCCTCCCGCTCCGGCCACATCAATCACCTTGACGCCCGCTTCGATGAGTTGTCGGGCAGTAGATGCCGAGATACCGCACCCAACCTCCTTGACAATAACCGGTACCGGAACGGTGGCAGTGAGCAGGGTGAGTTGCTCAAGCACATGGCGGAAATCAGTGTTTCCTTCAGGCTGAAAGAGCTCCTGTGCGGCATTCAGGTGAACAATCAGCCCATCAGCCTTCAAAAGCTCCAGCATGGTCGTTATGTTACTCTCTGTCAGCTTTTTTGCAATCTCCGGAGCACCGATATTTGCAAAAATCTGCACAGTCGGGGCATATTTTCGCACAACAGCAAAACTCTCGCGATGTGAATGGTTGTCAAGTGCCTGGCGCATACTGCCGACGCCAAGAGGAATGTTGAAATGCTCCGCTGCTTCAGCAAGACGCCGGTTGAGCGTTGCCGCCTCGCTGTAGCCACCTGTCATTGAAGAAATCATCAGTGGAGCACCAATTTTTCTGCCGAGAAAGGTGGTTGAGATATCTGCATCGCGGAAAGCTATCTCCGGCAGGGCATTATGCTCGAACTGGAACCGTTCGAATCCTGTCGTGTTTCCCTCAAAGGCCACATCACCATGCAGGCAGATTTCGACATGACTGTGCTTCCGCTCCACTATTGTATTACCTTTTCTGTCGTTCATGCCTCCACGGATAGGTTTTTTTGCAGGATATGTTGACGCTGGATGTTATAAAATTCAGTCCGGCAATATATATCATATTCATGAGTACACAATAACAGAAGAGATTGATTCACCGTTTTTACGTTATTTTGGAGTGGCGTGCTGCGCTTGCTCATGGGGGCCTGGGTGTTGTTGTTGCCGGTATTGTCTGGCGCTTGGAGGTGAGCTGGCGCAGGAGCGGGCTGAGAGCAACTTTGGAATTCTTCTTGCTTATGGTTATCTTTGGCGTTAGTAATGTAATGCGACACTATGATTGTTTCATTTGGTTCAAAGGATACTGAAAAAATCTGGCAAGGTGAAAGAGTGAGACAAATTCCATTAGAAATTCAAACTATTGGGCGAAGAAAGCTTAGAATGCTGAATAACTCGCTGAATATTGCGGATCTCCGAATCCCTCCATCTAACAGATTGGAAAAGTTGTCTGCCAGTTCAAAAGATTTTTACAGCATCCGTATTAATGATCAATGGAGAATTGTTTTTACCTGGAAGAACAATCAGGCAGAAGAAGTTGCTATTATGGATTACCATTAAAAAATGAGAGAAATGGAAACGTTGAATACTGTACATCCGGGCGAAGTGTTGGTTGAGGAGTTCCTGATTCCAATGGAAATTTCTGCCTATCGGTTGTCGAAGGATCTGGAAATACCACAAACAAGAATTTCGCAAATTATAAAAGGCAAGCGGAGAATCACTGCGGATACGGCCTTGAGACTTGGCTCCTATTTTGGAAACTCCCCGAAATTCTGGCTTGGTTTACAGGATGATTTTGATATTGAAGAAGGAGAGAAAAATCACTCTGTGGTTTTTGAAAAAATAAAAAGCATAAGAGTTCAAAATTCTTCACAACAAGCGGTATAGCTAATATCTAATTAACAATTTCGTAAAAATAATTCTATCATGATTACTGATACATAGAGAAGGTTTTTGATTTTAAGGGAGGTAAATCGTATTTTTGTTGATAAGAGCCAGAAACGGGACGATTTTGTTTCCAAATTTGAAAAAAGTGTTATTCGGAAATCTAAAGTCAGTTCATTTGCAGAGTCGTGGAAAGATATTAATGATGCTTTATTTTATGAAGACTTGGTAGTATACCGCAATGAATTCGGGTTGGAAATCACCGAATGATGTTGAACAGATGTATGCTCATGCAAGCATTTTAAAAGATATTGTTTCATATATAAACAAGTTATGAATCATTCTGAAAAGACCGATAAAGAATTAATGGGATTGAAAAAAAATATCATTGAACGTTTATGCGGTTATATTGCAAACAGGTAATTCAAGTATTTCTTTTTCGGCCTTAAAAAAATAAAATGATACTAATAATGCGTATAGATAGAACAGCAATTCCCGTTTTGACCTGAACCCCTTGAATCCATTGGTGTTTAAAATTTAATTTTCGTAACATTTTGAGTATGAAACTGTATTTTTTTGTATATTT
>CAIQGA010000114.1 GCA_903871235.1 uncultured Chlorobiaceae bacterium | reverse complement strand
CGGATTAAAACCCAGACATGAAAATCTTAAAAGTTTTTATAGGGTGGTGTTTTTGTTATTTGATTTTGTTGTATAATATTAGTTATGTAAAGTAAATCAGATAAAACAATTATATAGAACAAGTTATATAATTAATTTCTTGTTATATAACGGCATTATAGTTAATTAGTCTTGCTCAGACATCTTCACACTCTGGGCATCCAGTTCACAGTCTGAGTCTGGTGTTTCGCTGCGCTGCAACTTACATAAATCAGTATTTATGTTATTCTTTTAATATGTATTGTTGTATTGACATACAAACAGAATTACTTCAGATTTCAGCAAAGGCAAATTGGCTGTCACCAGCGTCTTTGTCGTTCAGAGCTTATTCGTATGTTAGAGTATATTCTGTTCCTGATTGAATTCTTCTCGCTGGAGAGTTGCCGCCGAACAAACACAAGCTTGTCGTAGCTTGATAAAGAAGATCTTATCGCTGACTGGGAAATGACTGTTAATAGCAGAAAATCTTTTACTATCAAAGGACTTGACCAATGAAAATCATCAACATTACACCTCACCAAAATAGGACGATAACCATTGTTGCTGATGATGGTCGTGTCGGTGAGCAATACTGATCTACAGTAAAAATATTTATTAAAAAATAACAAAATAAAGAGTTACAACACGCCAAAGCAAAAGGAAGGCACGGTTCTTTTCACCAAACTCTCCATCAAGGAGCTGGATTATGAAGTGCATATCCGGGGGCTCGAATCCCATCAGCTCATCGCAATCTACCTCGACTCCCCCGTCACCGTCATGGATGGCAAACTTATTGACGCCACCATGCTCTGCAACCTCATCAACCAGAACCGCGAACATAACGCCAAGCTCTCCCTCGACGACAAGGGCCAAATCACCAGCAAAATCATATTTCTCGCAAAAAACCTTCAGCCACTCAAAGAAATGATAGACCTGACGCTCAACAGTTGCTGCGCTCTCTTTGAAAAATACAGCGTAGCCATGATAGCCATAACAACAAAAAACTTCAAAACTATCCGTGATGAAGAGTACCGGCAAAACGCTGTTTGATAGGTTGATTACACTTGACAAACTCCCCCATTCACATAGCAAGAACTGCAAACCATGCCACAATATTTATACTATTCTTTCAATACATATTGTAATTTTTACAAAGATACAGATACACAACAATACATATTTCTAACAACTTATACAGTGTCCGCCAGCCATATCAATCAGCATCTCTTTACCTGATGCTCGCCACGATAGCGAGTTGATATTTATGTTAGATTGGCCGGTTTAATTTACCCGGCGGCAAGGCTTGCTCCAGCTCTCAACCAACAGGCAAATCCTCTGTTCGGCACTGCGTGAATTCTACGGTATACTCCCAGTGCGATTCAAAGGTGGCTATGGCGTGCTGCCACAAATGATCGGTCTCATATTGGCTGATTTTTGCCGTCCATTCCAGCCCTTCATCAAGCGCAGCCTTGGAAACGTTTGCTAAACCGATATAGGCTGAGCCAAAACCTGTGGTGCGATGGAAGAGATAGACCTTGGCATGGAGGCTGGTGCGCCAGGTATCGCAGGAGATCAGAACTTGAGTATTAGGCAGGAGGTGATTCTTTGTCGAACGACTCTGGCGGAGCGTCAAACATGAGGATATTTATCTGAAAGGTTACTCCACCGCAGCAGAATTACAGTGCGGATTAAAGGAATATTTTGTATTGTTTAACGTTGAGAGGTCGCATCAGTCGTTGGGCTACAGTACACCAGATAAGGTTTACCGAGCAGCCGCTGGAGGCGGTGCAAGAATAGTTGACAAGTATAAGAAGAAGACAGAAGAGCTAAAGGTAAAAGAGGGGCAGCGCCTTTCCGCTGCATGAACAGGTCAGGTTATCAACTTAAACTCAGCCTTTTTTTGTCTACCGGCTTGGGTCCACTTCAGTAAGTGCTTTTACCGAACTGGTTCGTTCGCGTCAAAACCCCTAATATTGTGTGAGCAGCTCAATGATCATGAGACTTTTTGCCATCATCGAAGAGTAATTGGGTGCGAGCCTGCTTTTCAAATATCTTAACGACCTCTTTAACTATCGGGGCCGGATGATCGTCGATGACGAGATTCGTGTCAAAATCATAACCCCAACCCCACAAACATGCCAGCAACACTCAGCTTTATTCCCGACAAGGGCCACCTCATGCTCCCCATCGGCGACAGGATGGCCCTTATTGATACCGGTTCCCCAACCAGCATCTCTTCTCTTCCATTCGACTTTGGCGGTACCCTTCACACTCCGCCCAGTCAGATGAGGGGTCTTACGACAAAGGAATTAGGTGATCTTGCGGGTATCCAAATCGATATCCTCATCGGTTGCGACATCCTTTCACAATACAAAATCAGGATTCGCTGGCAGGAGCATTGCATTGATATAGGCAACAACACGCCGGACGGTACCACCATCGCTCCTATGGACTCGATGATGGGGTGCCCGATTTTCCCTCTTCGAATAGGTAGCCGAGAAACAAAAGCGATATTCGACACTGGGGCTCATCTCTCCTACATCTCCCCTGCTCTCATCGCTGGCATCCCCCAGTCAGGCGAAAAAGAAGACTTCCACCCAATCAACGGCCACTTCACCGCTCCGACCTATAACGTCGAAACTGCCCTTGGTGGTAAAAACTTTACGATGGTGTACGGAACGCTCCCAGGTCTGCTCGGTATGTCTACCGATATGGCCATGAGTATGAGTGGTTCCTCCGCCGTCATAGGCACTCAACTTCTCGAATACTTTGACTGCACACTCTCATGGAAGGAGGGCACAATATCATGGAGCCCAAATAAGGAGCAGAACTGATTACTTGTGATGTTGACATCCTCCTTGTCCTTTAGGGCGAGGAGGATGTCAATCTACTCTTCTTTCCCTCACTCGCTTGTCTCTGACGAGCAAAGAGGAGGAGGCAACAACTGAAAACGAGGAATAAAGTTATCGAGCGTGCAGAGGGAAAAGTTTAAAACATGAGCACACCGATGATGAACGCAAGTGCGAGTTTTGCGGATCCTCCTCATACGGAAGTGGCTGTCCGTACAGTCCTACTGGTAAACATCGGCATGGACATGGTAGCAATAAGTGTGTTTGGTGTGGCTCTGCCTCTACCGGAAACGGATGCGCCTACAGTCCATCGCGAATGCACGAGAAATAAGCAAGGTCGACAGCGTGCCCTGCGAGCCGTGCGATTTCGTCTGAAGGTTGAGCATGAACGGGATGCAATTGAAGAGGCACGTCGATTGGAGGATCATGGATGAAACTGCACTTTGAACCGAACCTCGACTATCAACTGCTGGCGGTTGGGTTCTCATTTGAAAATGCGTAAATTATCGGCAGTATAAATGCGTAAAACATTTTTTCAGATTACAGATTATTTTAAAAAAATGGCTAAAAGGTGGAATATCTAAATTTCATCAGATACAAGGAGATTGAAGATACACGCAATAGAATTTGAAACTACATCTCATCAGCATACTATTCGCTTGCCTGATGGCGTTCTCTTGCGAGTATTACTGCTTTCTGAGGTACCGTTTGCCAAACCGATTGAGCACAATCTCAAAGAACTGCTTGCGTCCGTCACAGAAGGCATGATAGATGCCGACACTGAGCGTCCGCGAGATTTAGGTCGAGAGGTGACAGAATGGGTTTCCTGATTGATACCAACATTTTATCGGAGCTTCAAAAAGGCGTAAGGGCAGATATTGGCGTCAAGAGCTGGTATGTTGACATCCTCCTCGCCCTAAAGGACGAGGATTCCTACTGCGTCAGACACCCCGTGGTGCTGATCGCTTCGGCGAGTTCCTGTTGCTGATGGCCTTGGAGCACCATTCACTTGACAGGCTGAAAGGGCATGTCCTGCCCTCTGTATATTG
>CAIQGA010000113.1 GCA_903871235.1 uncultured Chlorobiaceae bacterium | reverse complement strand
TGCCAGACAGAATAACCACTCGCTCCTTATTGGCTATGGTCAGGTACTTCTTCAGGTTCCTGCGTAACTCTGTTGTGCTTATCGCTATCATAATCCTCTCTCTTTGTGTTACAAGCTCTCACTCTCCATGGTAAACATTTTTTTGCTCTGAATAATCATGGCAGGCACAGGGGATATACTACGCCAATCATAATTTCTAAACCATGCGGGAAGCTTCTTCTCCTTTTTTCTTTTCAAACCAGCCATAGACTGATGGAATAATCAGCAGTGTCAAAAGCGTCGAGGTGATCAAACCTCCAACAACAACGGTCGCAAGCGGTTTCTGTATTTCGGAACCGGTCTCGCTGGAGAGCAGCATCGGCAGCAGGCTGAAAATCGCAATAGATGCGGTCATGAGTACCGGGCGCAGACGATCAAGGGAGCCTTTTCTGATTGCCTCCTGAAGTTCAAGCCCTTCTTCACGCAGTTGGGAGATACGTGATACCAGTACAAGCCCGTTCAGCACGGCTACACCAAACAGGACAACAAAGCCGACCGATGCCGGAACGGAGAGGTATTGACCGGAGATGTAGAGCGCCAACACTCCGCCGATCAGTGCAAAGGGCAGGTTGGATATGACCAGCAGCGCCAGGCGGATTGAGCGAAAGGTGATAAAGAGCAGCAGCAGTATCAAGCCGATGGCAACAGGCCCGATGATCATCAGCTTGTTCATCGCTCGCTGCTGGTTTTCGAACTGGCCTCCCCAGGTGATATAATATCCGGCAGGCAATTTGACACGCTCTTTGATCTTCTGCCGGGCCTCGGCAACAAAACCGCCGATGTCTCGTCCGGTAATATTCATCTCAATACCGATTCTTCTTACCCCGTCCTGACGGCTTATTTGAACAGGTCCTTCGATCATGTTGACTTCTGCAAGCTGTTCAAGAGGAATATTTACTCCTGTTTTTGTGGTTATCATCAGCGTTTTGAGTTCTTCCAGAGAGTTTCTTTTTTCTTCAGGCAAACGAACAGTTATATCAAAGCTGCGGTTTTCTTCGTACAACTGCGATGCCGCCTTACCGGCAACACCGATTTCGATAACCTTCTGTACATCACTGATATTCAACCCATAGCGGGCAATTTTTGAGCGATCGATGTTCACGGTGAGATAGGGCTGACCGGAAATTTTTTCAACGCTCAGATCGGTCCCCCCTCGCACGGATGAGAGAACTCTCGCAATTTGAGCTGATTTTTCACTAAGAAGATTGATGTCGTCGCCAAACAACTTTACAATCAGTTGTGCTCGGGTTCCTGCGACAAGTTCGTCAATTCGGCACTGAATCGGCTGGCTGAATCCAAAGGTAATCCCGGCAACCGACTCAAGGGAGTGGCGCATGTTGTTGGTCAACTCATCTTTGGAAATATCCCGCTTCCAATCGCTTTTCGGTTTGAATATCCCGACATAACCAGTCTTGTCTGACCCTCTGGTATCGAGGGCAACGCCAGTCTGTCCGGTTCGTGATACTACGGTCTCAAGTTCGTCAAATTCTTTCAGCTTCATCGCGACCCGCTGATTCACCTCCATCGCTTTTGAGAGTGAAATTCCGGGAAGCATGGAGACGTCCATATCAAAGGAGCCTTCATCCATGTTCGGCATAAATTCAGTTCCCAGACGGGTGGCAAAAAAAAGCGAAACAAGCAGCAGCACTCCGGCAACGCTCAACACGATATGCTTCATTTTTATAGCATAATCGAGAAGCGGCAGATAGAACCGGTTTGCATGCTTCATGATGAAGCTCTCTTTTTCCTGCTGCGGTTTGAGAAAAAGAATACAGAGTACCGGAATGACAAAGATGGAGAGAAAAAGTGAGGATAACAGTGCAATGATGACAGTGATAGCCAAAGGAGCAAACATCTTTCCTTCAATCCCTTCAAGGGAGAGAATCGGGATAAAGGTGAGTGCGATAATCAGCTCGCCAAAAATACTCGGCTTTCTGACCTCCATAACGGCTTTCAGGACGGTTTGCAGATCGGGATGCTCTCCCCCTTTTTCACTCAGGTGACGCTGGACGTTTTCTACCTGAATAATGGTCGTGTCAATAATCATACCGATGGAAATGGCCAGACCACCGAGAGACATCAGGTTTGCACTGATCCCTGTTATTTTCATAATGATGAAGGTCGCAAGGAGTGAGAGCGGCAAGGCAAGAAGCACCACAATACTGCCTCGGACACTGTTCAGCATCAGGTAGAGCACGATAAGAACCAGTATGGAACCCTCTATCAGCGCTTTGGTTACCGTGCCGACACTCGAATTGACCAAGTCACTTCTGTCATAATAGGGCACAAGCTGGACGCTTTCGGGCAGCACATTGTTTTCATTCAGTTCTTTGACTTTTTCTTCAACCCGACGAACAACGTCCCGGCTATTTTCACCACGCAGCATCATGATGATACCGCCAACACACTCATCCTCTCCGTTTTTCATGGCGGCACCCATACGGACAGCCTCACCGACCTTGACCTGTGCGACATCCCTGACACAGGTCGGTGTTCCACCCTCGGATTTCAGGACAATGTTTTCGATATCACTGATGTTTTTTATCAACCCGACGCCGCGGATGATATATTGATCTGTGTCCCGTTCGAGAATGTTGCCGCCGACGTTTTCATTGTTGCTGCCGATGGCGGCATAGACATCTGCAACCGTTATGCCAAACTTCACCAGTTGTTCCGGCGACACGATCACCTGATACTGCTTGAAATAGCCGCCGAAGGAGTTGATTTCGTTTACTCCGGCAACACTTTTCAACTGAGGTGCAACAATCCACTCCTGAATGGTTCGAAGGTTCGTCAGGTAAGCAATTTTCTCTTGAGAATCACCTGGCATCTTTCCTTCAAGCGTATACTGGTAAATCTCTCCCATGGCGGTGCCAATCGGCCCCATAGCGACCGCAACGCCCTTTGGAACCTTCTCCCGAGCCTCCGCCAGCCTTTCGAAGACCAGTTGCCGGGCAAAGTAGATGTCAACATTATCCTTGAAAACAATGGTGACAATCGAGAGGCCAAACTTGGTGACTGAACGCATCTGTTCAATATCAGGCAGGCCTCGCATAGCCATCTCTATCGGATAGGTTACATTTCGCTCTATTTCCAGTGCCGAAAGTCCTTCCGCATGGCTGACCACCTCAACCTGCACGTTGGTGACATCAGGAAAAGCATCAAGAGGCAGTTTCAGATAGGAGTAGACACCAAACACGGTAATCAACAGCGAAAGGACGATAACCGCACCTTTTTTCTTTAATGTACAGGCTATGATTTTTTGAAGCATTATTCCGCTCCTCCCTCAAGTTCACTCTTTTTAAGTTCGGACTTCAGGATAAATGAGCCTTTAACAGCATACCGTTCGCCTTCTTTCAGGCCGGAAACAATCTCAACCATACCACCGGAAGAACGTCCCGCCTCTACTGTTTGCGGTCGGAACTCTTCCTGGCTTTTATCGGTAACAAAGAGTACTTTTTTGCCATCTATTTCCTGGAGGGCATCTTCAGGTACCGCCAAGGTCATTGCGGCACTGGCTGGAGGTGTCAGTTCAACTCGGGCAAACATCTCAGGCTTCAGCTTTCGCTCGGGGTTGGCAACCTCTACACGAACCTTGAGGGTGCGGGTGGTCGCGTCAAGCATATCGGCAAGGTAGGCAACCCGCCCTGTAAGTTTTAATTCAGGCCAGGCATCTACCGTGACCGTTGCCCTCTGCCCCGTGCGCACTTTTGCCAGATCTTTTTCGTAGATGTCGACCACTACCCAAATCGTGGAGAGATCAACCACGGTGAAGAGGCTTTTGGACGGGTCCGACAGTTCACCGACAATGGCATGCTTTTCGGTAATGGTTCCGCTTATTGGAGCAGGTACCGTCAAAGTGGTTTTGTTATGGCTGCTGACATTCAAGTTTGAGCTTCCGGCTCCATACAGAGAGAGTCTCTCTTTATCATTCTGCAACTCTGTTTGAGCGATTTTATAGTCGGTTTCAGCTTGAAGAAGTTCTTTTCGGGCAACAATCTTCTTTTCAACCAGAGTCCTGATTCGCGTCATATTTGCATCCGCAAGAGCCAGTTTTGTTTTTGAGAGGCGGTAGCGGTTGGTGGCTTCAGCCATTTCAAGACTTTTCAGGATTACAAGAGTCTGACCGGCATTTACCCGGTCGCCCAGAGAGGCCGGAACAGAAAAAATCTGGCCGGAGATGCGCGGAGAGACATGGGCAATCCGGTCGGCATTGGCCTCCACTTTGCCAGTTGCCGTGATAACTTCAGTGAAACTTTGCCTTTTGGCAACCGTAACAAGAACTCCGTTTTCGTTCTGTAACCGGGCGTTCATTTTGATGCCATCACTCTGCTCTCTCTTTTGCTGCTCTATCTTCTCAGCCCCTTCATTTTTCAGGCTCATAGATTGATAGAGAGAGACTCCGCCCATGATTATGGCCAGAATAACGCCAATGATAATCCGGCTCTTTTTCACTGTTTCCCTCCGTTTAATTCTGTCGCCACTGCTGCATCAAGTTGTACAAGAGCGATCTGACGGTTATAAAGCACCATCAGATAATTCTCACTGACCTCGAAGAATTTTTTTTGTTCCTGAATTACTGCCAGTATGCCTGCTTCACCAAGTCGCCAGGCTTCTTCGGTCAGGCTGAGGTTTTCCTCGAGCTGGGGAATAATGTCCGTCTTGTACAGTGAAAGAATTTTCTCACTGCTCAGGTAACT
>CAIQGA010000112.1 GCA_903871235.1 uncultured Chlorobiaceae bacterium | reverse complement strand
GTTAAAGGCTTCTGCCCGAGGGTTTCGAGGCTTCGAAAGCTATCGAACAAGGATCCTCTTTTACTGTGGTAAGCTGGATATGACAATCTAACGGCGCAGTAAAATGAAAATTCTTTTCCATTAAAACCTGCGGAGAGCCAAAATCAACGAGCAACTCTTGACAGACTGACAAAAATACTTAATGACACATCCATTTCCACTATTGTATTTGCGGCAAGATGGAAAAAATATGAGCAAAATCTTGAAAAGAAAGAGCAAATCAAGAATTTTGAAAATTTCATCAAATTGTTTCCCAACAAAAAATTCTTTATAATATTGACCATACCGACAGGTGAAGAACTTGACCCGTCCAATATGATTGAAGGAAGTCGCCTCGGCAATTTACGGGCAAAGAATGTTCAAAGTATAACGTTTAACATTAATGGATTTCTAAAAAATGTCGGCCCGGTTCATACCAGACTAAGAGAATTAGCTATGCGTACAGGCGTTAAAATTATTGATCCTCTCGACACGTTTTGCGTCAACGGAATCTGCCCGGTTATCGATAAATATGGCAATCCATTATACAAAGATTCTGGCCATCTGACAGCGAAATATGCACGAAGCAAAGCGTCATTTATAGATGCCACATTGTTTTAAAACTGTTCCGGATAATTGCAGGTAAACAGAACTATTTGAACTAATGCATCAAGGCAGAAACACTGAAAATATCTCCCAATAATCTTGTATTTTTCTATTCAGAAAATTATGCAAATAGCTTTTGTAAACTTTATTGGCACCGAAAAATTCGGTGGCGGTGAAAAATGGATGGTGTCAGCAGGGTCGCAGCTTGCAGCAAAAGGACATGATGTCATCATGATCGGGATAAAGGATTCAAAATTTCTCGACCATGCCATGAAAGCCGCGATCCCCTCGCTTGGTATCAGCAGGTTGCAACAAGCAACCGGGCTTTATCTTATGACTATCGCACGAAGACTCTTTACCCAAAAAACCGATATCCTGATCTGCAACCTGAATACTGATGTCCGAACAACAGGGGTGATTGCAAAAATGATAGGAACTCCTGTTATCCTTGCCCGACATGGGCTGCTGAGTTACGATAAAAAAAGATGGAGGTACAAAGCCTCTGCCACGCATATTCTTGACGGCATCATTACCAACAGTACAACCATCAAGAATATCTATGACGGGCATGAATGGTTTGATAAGCAGTTTGTCAAGGTCATCTATAATGGAATCACCATCCCGCAACATGTTCGTCAGCATGATTTTTCCAAACAATTTCCTGGCAAAAAAATTGTTTACAGTGCAGGGAGACTTTCAGAACAAAAAGGATTTACCTACCTGATTGAGGCTGCCTCCATCCTGAAAAAAACAAACAATGACCTTCTCTTTGTTGTTTCGGGCGAAGGAAAACTGGAATCAGAACTCAAAAAACAGGCACTCGATGCAGGACTCGAAGAGTCATTCATCTTTTCCGGATTTGCTTCGGATATCTATCCTTATCTCAAAGGATGTGATCTCTTTGTGCTCTCCTCCCTCTTCGAAGGAATGCCCAATGTGGTCATGGAAGCGATGGCCATGCAGAAGCCAGTGGTGGCAACCGATGTGAACGGGGTTCGTGAGCTGATGGTTGACGGCGAAACCGGCATTATTGTGCCATCAAAAGAGCCCCTTGCTCTGGCCACAGCCATAGCCCGAATTATCAACAACCCGGAGATACTTGCGAAATTTGGCAAAGCTGGATATGAGCGCGTAGACAAAGAGTTTACCATGTCGGCCATGGCCGAAAACCTTGAAGGCTACCTTCAGCAAAAACTCCAGGAAAAGACGCTCCTTCATAAAAATTAACGACGCTAATTCCTGAAAAAATTTCTTTTCATTAATTTTTTGCAAGACACAAAAAAAACGATAACGTTCAATAAAATCGTTGATTACTATTATAATACTTTCGAACAGTGATTTTATTTACCTATCTTCCACAAGAATCTTCGGAAAACTTGTATCAAGACCACTCAATTGCAACCGTTCATGGCACTCTCTCTCACATTTGCTTTTCTATTTTGCGCCATAAGCTCACCACTCCTTTTGTCGAGTGTGAAACGATACCGTAGAAAAAAAATTCAGCAAAATCATGAAATCTGGTCTATCGGTATCTATCAAGGGCCAACACCACTGACAATCGGTCCAACAGACGATATCAAAAACCCCATTTTCACTGCACAACAAGTAACCGACGTAAAAGCAAAGTTTGTTGCCGACCCCTTCATGATTGAGCACAACAAAGAGTTTCATCTCTTTTTTGAAGTGCTGAACAGTAAACGGAATAAGGGAGAGATCGGCTATGCTCGAAGCCAGAACATGAACGAGTGGCACTATGGAGGCATCGTCCTCAAAGAAAAATTCCACCTCTCCTACCCTTACCTCTTCTTCCATCAGAGCGACATCTACATGCTTCCTGAATGTTCCGAATCAAATGAAATAAGGCTCTACAAGGCAACGACGTTTCCAGGAGAGTGGGAGTATGCCACGACGCTCATCAAAAGCAAAAAGCACTACCCTCCGCTGCTCGACCCCTCAATTATTTATCATGGCGGGCGTTGGTATCTCTTCAGTCATGCGAGGAAAGTGAACAACCTGCATCTTTTTTCGTCCGATGCCCTTTACGGCCCATGGCAGGAGCATCCTAAAAGCCCGGTGCTCACCGCAAATGACCACTTCTCCCGTCCGGGAGGCCGAATAATCAAGCATGGAGAAGCGCTTTACCGATATGCCCAGGACGGTACCCCTAACTATGGCAGTAAAGTATGGGCGTTCAGGATTACAGAACTCTCGGCAGAAAACTACCACGAAGAGCAGGTTCCCGGCGGGCCAATCATTGAAGCAGGGGGCGAGAAATGGAATAACCGGGGCATGCACACCGTAGACGCGCATCAACAGGCGACGGGAGAGTGGATTGCACTTGTTGACGGACTGACCCTTCAGGATTCTGTTCGATAGATAAACCTGCTACCAGCGATATGGCAACAAAACAGCAGATTGTTCCATCAGGTACGAACACCTGTGATTGCCGGACTTATTATCTTGAACTGCCGCAACAGCAGCCGTGAACGCTTGTTTAAAGTTATACCTGAAACCTCGTTTTGTTGTTTTATCAGTAAATGCGTATAAAAGGCCTCTTTCCTTTTTCTGACAAAAAAAAATGAACCCACCAATTCGAGCTAAAATACTTGCCGATTGGTTTATTATTAATGAATCTAACACGTATATTTCGCACTGTCTGAACAAGCGAGTGCCCAAGGTGTTCGTGACCACCTCATTCGGAAAAGCCCAAGGGTTGCAGGGGAGGTCACAGGCAACAATCAATCGTACTATCTTTATGCCGATGCCGTTAGTCAGTGTACTCATGCCTGTTTTCAATGGTGAAAAATATCTCACGGAGGCAATCAACAGTATCCTGAAGCAAACATACAGCAATTTTGAATTTCTGATTCTTGATGATGGTTCGACCGATAAAAGTATCACTATTGTTCAGTCATACAAGGATGCCCGCATCCGTCACATCATTGCACCTCAAAACAGTGGCATTGAAAAAACGCTGAACAAGGGGCTTGAACTTGCTCAGGGAAAATATATCGCCAGAATGGATTGTGATGACATCAGCCTCCCCCGCAGGCTGCAATATCAGGTTGCCTTTATGGAGCAACATCCTGAAACAGGAGTATTGAGCGCTGCGATACGCATCATGAAATATGGCTATGCCGAAAAAGTACGCCGATGGCCAATAACCGATGACGCATTAAAAATCCACCTGCTTTTTTATAATCCACTTTCTCATCCGGTTGTCATGATGAGAAAAAGTGCAATTGATGGATTTCAGTACCCGTTCGACTGTCAATATGCTGAAGATTACCGATTATGGACACTATTGGCACAGCATACCAAATTTGCAAACCTTCCTGACGTTTTGCTGCGCTATCGGTTTCACCCCAATCAGGTTACAAAAGAAAAATCATTGTTATCACATTCAGGAGCAAGAAAGGCGAGGGAAGCCTATCTGACTGATCTGATCAAAAATATTTCACCCGAAGAGATTCTTGTGCATCATCAGATAGCAGAAAATAAACGAACACTCAATCTTGAAGATGCAAAACAATGGCTTGAAAAACTTGCCCGCATCAACCAGGAAAAAGCCCTCTTTTCCCATGATCTTTTTCTATCTGTTTTGGCCATGAAGTGGTGGCAGTGCTGCCGAAACAACAAGAACGCAGGAGTTCATACCTGGCGAACCTACAAAGCCTCATTTTTGGGGAACATCCAGAAAAACGCAGCACATCATACCCTCAAATACATGATAAAATGGATTTATAATGACATGCGCAGAGTACTGCCAGTAACAGAATAACCGCATCATTGACATGATTATTACAAGAGTAATGGGCGGCCTGGGCAATCAAATGTTTCAATACGCAGCAGGCAAAGCCCTCTCCATTAAAAACAATGCTCCACTCAAACTGGATCTCTCCTGGTTTCAGGCTGCTGAAGCAAGGCCATATTTACTTGACAATTTTAAAATCAAGGCAGAAAAAGCAACTAAAAATGAAATTGCTTCGTTTCGCGGAGAAAAAAATGAACTTTTTCAAAGCAAAATTACCCGTACCATAGCGAATACTCTGGGCAATCGAATGTTTCGGGAAAAAGAATTCAGTTTTAATAAAAAATTCTTGTCAATCAGTGACGATACCTATATAAAAGGATACTTTCAGAGCGACAAATATTTCAATGCAATAGAAGAGAGCATAAAAAAAGAGTTCAGCCTTTCAAGCCCGCTCTCTTCCCGACATGATGAAACCATACAAAAAATAAGGGACTCTCATTCAGTTTCCGTACACATACGAAGGGGCGATTACGTCAGCAGCTTAAAAGCAAGTGAATTTCACGGAAACCTGGGCATGCCGTACTATCGTCACGCTGCCACAACGATTGCGGATAAAACAACAGCCAAGCTTCATTTTTTTATATTCAGCGACGATATTGAGTGGGCCAGAAAAAACTTGACCCTCGACTATCCAACGACCTTTATTGAGGGCGGCAATGAAGCAAACTGCCATGAAGAGATGTACCTGATGAGCCTCTGCAAGCACAATATAATAGCCAACAGCACCTTTTCATGGTGGGGTGCATGGCTCAACAATAATGCTGAAAAAATGGTTATCGCGCCTGAAAATTGGTTTGCAAAACCAGAAGACAACAGCAAGACTCAGGATAGATGCCCTGAATCATGGTTACAGATATAATTGATCTTCAGACAAGTGATTTTTTACATTCAATTCATTATCCACCCACGCTGCAATTTAAGAAAAAATATATGAAAAACAACGGACGACTATTACCAATAGATCATACAAGTGACAAAGAATTTTGGCACGGTTTTATAGATTTCTATAACCAAAATCTTCCTGAAAATATTTTAGGCACTATTATTGAGTTTGGTGTATTAAAAGGAAATTCTATCCGATGGATAGAAAAGAAATACTCAAATGCAGAAATAATTGGAATTGATATATTACCAACACAAGACTCTTGGCCCCAGTCCGATAAGATCAGCTATTATAAACTTGATCAAGGCGATGAAGCCGATGTAATAAGATTTTTTGAAACCATAACCAATCCTGAATTAATTATTGAAGATGGCTCACATATTCCATCTCACCAATGTAGAATTTTACGACATGGCTTAAATAATTTAAAACCAGGCGGCGTTTATATTCTAGAAGATATACACACGAGTCACCCCGCTCACTCAATCTATATTAAAGAATACAAGTCTTTAAAAAACATCGTAAAAAATATTATTCGGCACAAATCATTATCGCGCATAATTGGTGAGCGGAGGAGGCCAATAGTTACATCGTTAACATTATTATTTACTTTTGAGCAAGCTCTTAAAAATGGACAAGATTGTCTTTCTGAAGAGCAAATAAATTTATTATCCAGTGGTTATGAATTTAGCAAAAATGATGTTATACACTTATTCTCTATGATTGATCAAATAAAACTATATCGTCGAGCAGGTTTTCCAAGTAGTTGCTATTCGTGTGGGTCAAAAATTTATGAATATCATAAACTACAATGTGTATGCGGCGCAAAAATTTATGACCAAGCGGATTCAATGTCTGCATTAATTAAGAAAAAAGAAAGCCCCATCATGGATAATTAATATTGTCCAATACAAGATCACATCAATAAAACTATTATTACTATCCAAAGTATAATTAATTTAAAATATTGATAAGGGCCAAATACTATGCTTAAAATACAAATAAAAATACAAAAATATATTCTCTTGTTATGCGAAAAAATACAAAAAAACACAATAACAGAATCAATTCTTATCCAAACCCCATACGTCACATTAGATAGTATAAAAAAAACTATTAGCAGTAAAATTCCGGGTGCATATTTAAGGTTTGGAGATGGAGATATCCTTCTAATGGAATACAAAAATGAACTATTGCAAAAAAGAAACGAACAACTTGCAATAGAAATGAAAGAGGCTTTTTCTCTTGCAGGTACCGGTATTTTTAAATGCCTTCCTTTACACTCAAAACGATATGGTATGATGGAGCACATGTGCCCCGGCGTACATGAAGGAAGCGATAAATGGGCTAGAGATATGCTACGCCGAACTTATAAATATTTTATCGGAAACTTAATATATTCTCATGTCGCACTTAGCTATGTAACTGCTTATGACAGTGAATATGCTATCAGTTTTTACAGATTCTTAAAGTCTCAAAATATTGTTTTTGTAGGAAATGAAACTGTAGATAAAAACATTATAAATAAATTATTTGGACAAGCAATTCACATCAAAACGCCTTGTAAAGGATCGTTTTCAGAAATTAACCGGATAGAAGACGAGCTTATAGCATATTTAGAAAAAAATAAAAACCTATTTTTGGTAGTTGTTGTTGCTATGGGGTGCTCTGGCAGAGTATTAGAAAAAAGAATTCTTAAAGCAAAATTAAATTGTTTCTTGTTTGATTTTGGAAGTACTATGGATATTTTTTGTAAAAAAAAAACCAGAGCATGGATGGAAATTGATAACACTATAGACAACAATCATTACCAAAAAATCCTGGAAATAATATAGTTCAAAAGTCGAAATGATAAAAAATATTGCATTTATTATTACCAGTGTAATTTATCCATCTTCCAAGCCACTAAGCTATACATCAACAAGATCAATATTTACTCCAAAAGAGCGTGAACTACAAACAATCGAAACAATTAAATCAATACGTCGCAAGTATTATAATGCAAAAATCATTCTACTGGAAATGGGATTAAGAAAAGATATTGATCAAGAATTGATATCGCTCACCGACAAGTATATATTCATTGGAAATAATTTAATAGTAAGGCATGCTTGTGACAGCAAATACAAAGGGCTTGGAGAAGCAATTGGATTAATAATTTCTAACAAAAAAATCCCAAAAAGCGAAGATTACTATTTCAAAATAAGTGGAAGATATTATTTAACAAATAATCATGATCCAAAACAATTCGCTTCAAAAAAATGGGTTGTCAAAAGTTATGGATATGACATATCAACAAGACTGTATGGCTTCCCTAATAGTCTACTAAACAGTTGGCGATCAGCATTAATACGAACATTACCCAGGCTATCTATAGGCCATTCAATAGAGCATGTATTACCGAAACATATTAACGCAAATGTAATACAACGGATACCTTTACTTGGAGTAGCTGGTTTTGTTGCACCAAACGGAGAATTATTAGAGGAATAGATACACTCTTCAAAATACAAAAATTAAATTCACAAATTGCAGCCAACAACCAATATATTATGCAGTTAAATTCTATGCAAGTCTCTATTTTAACTGATCCTATACCAACAGGGCATCACTTACTGTCTGAAGGAGTCCGTAGATTAAAAAGACGATTTCGTAATAACAAATCAGCACAATATCGCGGTCACCCTGGAGTTACTCGAAGTCTTGTAGAGGGCCTCATGAAAATCAAAGCAAACTTTAATTACAACCCTGTAAATCTGAGCCAATTAGCAGAAAATGTTATAATCCTCTCTAATGTCAAAACATTACATCAGGCAATTTCATTAAAACAAAAAGGAATCATAAAAAAATTATATGCCGGACCTAATATCGTCATCTATTCATCTGATTGTGACTCAATTTTATCATCCACCGAAATTAATTATATAATCACACCAAGTAAATGGGTTACTGACCTGTACATTAAAGACAACTTATCACTGAAAGATCGATGCATTACCTGGCCAGCAGGAGTAAATATGGATTATTGGAAGTATAATGGGATAACTCTTCGTGATAAAATTCTTATTTTTGACAAGCAGCATATATTTGATGATCCTGAAATTAAATCAGTGATTCCTGTTAAACTTTACGTCGATTACCTCACTGATATGGGTTGGGATGTTGATATTTTGCGATATGGTTTCTTCACTCATGAAGAATACCTGAATAAGTTACAATCAGCATGCCTTATGATTGGATTTTCATTATCTGAAAGTCAGGGACTTGCATGGGCTGAAGCCTGGTCAACAGATGTCCCTGTCATGGTTTTAAAAAACCGCATAAATACTTATAGAAAAAAAAGGTATAGCTGCTCTTCAGCCCCGTATTTATCTCCACATAATGGTTTGTTTTTTGATGACATAACTGACTTTAAAACAAAACTTTACGAATGGAAAGAAAACAGAAATCAGTTTACTCCAAGAGATTGGGTTTCAAAAAACATGTCCGATGAAATATGCGCAATGAATTTATACAATCATACTATTAATCACTAATTAATTTCTTAATAATGATTATTAGCGAAATAATGGGGGGACTCGGCAATCAATTATTTCAATATGCCGCAGCCCGAACTGTTGCTATGAATAACAATTCCATACTTAAACTTGATTTGTCTTGGTATAATAATTCTAACTCAAGACCATATCTACTTAATGCTTTTAATACATCTCCTATTGAGGCATCTATAAACGAAATAAAACATTTAAAAGAAATTACAATAAAAAAACTATTACAAAAGTTCATCCTTAAAAACAATAATTATAAATATATAGATAAATCCACTGGCTTTGACAAAAAATTTGAATTTATACAGAACAATACCTATATGAGTGGCTATTATCAATCAGAAAAATATTTCACATCAATTGAGCATATTATACGAAAAGAATTTTGTTTAAAAAAGCCAATATCCACAAGGTATAATGACGTTGTTTCTAAAATACAAACACATAACTCCATCTCGCTGCACATAAGAAGGGGCGACTATCATGCTATCAATAATATACTTTCATTAAACTATTATTACTCAGCTATTGAAATAATGGGTAATTTGCTCAACAAACAATTATTATTAATTGCGTTTAGCGATGATATCGACTGGGCAAAAAAAAACTTATTCGTTAATTATCCCATAATATTTATAGATGGCGGGAATGATTTTGATAGCTATGAAGAAATGTACCTTATGAGTATTTGCAAGCATAATATTATTGCAAACAGTTCTTTCTCTTGGTGGGGAGCCTGGCTAAATAATAATCCTCAAAAAATAGTTATAGCCCCCGCTACATGGCACGCATATTCAAATACAATACTACTTTCTCAAAAAGACATTGTCCCAGAATCCTGGATTTGCATTTAATTATGCACTTTATTTGACAACAATTATTTTTATTAGCAGCAAACATTTAAATAACTCTAAAAAGGAGACATTAAGCCACAGGGAAAGTATTGGGTAATACGACCGTTTTAATCACCAAAAACATCATATAAATTGAAAAAATTATCAATAATAATCCCAACAAAGGAAAGAGCCAATACGCTCAATTATACCCTTAGAACGATTATTGAACAACAATATGAACCTTTGGAAATAATTGTTTCAGACAATAACAGTGATGACCACACAAAAGAGACCGTAGAATCATTCAATGACAACCGAATAGTATATCTTAACCCCAAGAAAAGATTAAGCATGTCCGATAACTGGGAATTCGGTTTATCACATGCGAAGGGAAAGTATATTACATTTATTGGAGATGATGATGGATTCATTCCTGGTGCGATCGCCAAGGCAATGCACATAATACAAGAAACTGAATGCAAGGCACTGGTTTGGAATAAAGCCGACTACTACTGGCCAGACCATATTGAGAGCTATTTAGGCAACTACATTTCGCTCAACATAGAAAAAAAAATTATTACATCCGCAAAAAGCAGTGAAAACGTAAAACAAACAATAAAACTAAGGCAAGGCTACACAAATTTACCGTGTCTTTACAACAGCATAGTCAATAAAGAGTTCATTGATGTCATTAAAAGCAAATCTGTAAATAATCGTTTTTTTAACTCAGTATCGCCTGATATTTTTTCTGGATTAGCATTAGGCTCCGTGATTGATAACTATTTGATTACAAATTATCCTTTTTCTGTTAATGGCGCATCGAAAAAAAGCAACGGAACTGCATTTATGCTTTCAGACCCTTTGAAAAATGAAATTACAAAATCATTTTTTAAGGAAAACACAATCACTTATGATAAACGTTTACAGATTACTCCAGCTATACAAACAGCAATAATCGGAGAAATTCTTCTTCTACAAAAATATATACCCGATATTCAGTTACCAAAAATAAACTGGAACAGATATATAAAAAAATTGATACAGACCGCTTACAGCTCAAACAATCCTGATTTGATTTTACAATCTGCAAGACATACTGCCAATAAAATCAAAATAAAGTATGCCATACCAGCAAATATTGCACCAACAAAAAGACCAATCATTCATGAACCGGGAGTTCATGGAGAACGCATCAAATTTATCATACCATCCGACATGGTCAGAAATATTTATGATGCCTGTTTGCTGGTAAAAAGCATGACCCAAAACGAAGTAACCTTTGAGTTGAAATCTCCAGTTAGTTTTTTTTTCAAAAAGAACAAGCTTGTTTCATTCTGATAGAATAACAACAACGTTGATATAACGGTAACCATGAAATTCAATAAAGCGCTTCACTTTCTACGACCAGATGTTGGCCTAAAAAATCAGGAAAACCGGGAAAGCTGGTTACAGCAAACCCTGCGACAGATACCGGCAGGTTCAAAAATTCTTGATGCCGGAGCTGGCACACAGCAATACAAAATTTTCTGCATGCATCTCAACTATGTTGCACAGGATTTTGCTGAATATGATGGCAAGGGAGACGAGAAGGGGTTGCAGATGGGCACTTTCGACTACGGCAAACTTGATATCATCAGTGACATAACTGCTATTCCCAGACCCGATGCCTCCTTTGATGCCATCATGTGCATTGAAGTGCTTGAACATCTCCCGGAACCCTCAAAAGCCATCGCGGAGTTCAGCCGTCTGCTGAAACCCGGTGGTCATCTGGTCATAACGGCACCATTCTGTTCTCTTACACATTTTGCTCCATACCATTACTGTACCGGCTTTAACCGTTACTGGTATGAAAAACAGTTAATCGACAACGAACTTTCCATCAGCGAGTTGATACCAAACGGCAACTATTTTGAATATCTTGGGCAGGAACTTTACAGGGTGCGTACGGCTGCAAAAAAATATGCAGCAGACAAACCAAACGCTCTTGAGTCGATAGCGCTCCTCCTGATACGCAGAATGCTGCTGCGATTCAGCATCAATGATTCCAGTTCCGCCGAGTCGGCCTGTTTTGGCTATCATGTACATGCAATGAAAAAAAACCAGTTAACCATACCTTCGCCATGAATTCCAAACCCATACATGCCAACCAGTTTCTCCTGAAGATGTTCTTATCCAAACCATTCAGGACAATCAGACAGGTTAAACGACTCCCCTTTTACCTTGTCGATCTGAAAATACTGGCTGAACAGCAGGCAACCTCAGTAATGCCATTCACGCTTGGCAAACCCTATCCCTGCCTTAAAGAAAAAACGGCACAAAGTGGTGTTGCCGATGGACACTATTTCCATACGGATTTGTTTATCGCCCAGCGAATTCATGCAAACAATCCCTCAACCCATGTTGATATCGGATCAAGAATTGATGGTTTTGTTGCGCATGTTGCTTCGTTTAGAAAAATACACGTCATCGACATTCGACCACTGACGAGTACCATCAGCAACATTGATTTTATCCAGGCAGATATCATGTCTTCGGTAAACAATGAGCTGCAGGGTTACTGCGACTCCATCTCCTGCCTCCATGCGCTTGAGCATTTCGGTCTTGGCAGGTATGGCGACCCTGTGGAGTACGACGGCTACATCAAAGGACTTGCCGGAATCCACACCATGTTAAGGCCGTCAGGGACCTTCTACCTTGCCGTCCCTATTGGCCCCCAAAGAATTGAATTCAATGCTCACAGAGTCTTCTCGATGAGCTATCTCTTCTCGTTGCTCAACAAAGAGTACGCAATCAAAGCATGCTCTTATGTTGACGATGCCGGTAAGCTTCACAAAAATGTTCCTCTTGATGAAAAAGCCATCAGCAACAACTATGGCTGTCGCTACGGGTGCGGGATTCTTGAAATGACGAAAAAGTGACTTGAAGAAGATATCCGCAACATATTCTCTGGTTTCGGGAAGGATTATAGAATAACTTTTTAATAAGCGATTATGAAAAAAATAATGGTAACCGGCGGTGCCGGATTTTTAGGAAGTCATCTATGCGAACATTTGCTGTCACAAGGTGATGAAGTACTCTGTGTTGACAATTTCTTTACAGGTACCAAAAAGAATATCGCTCATCTTATTGGTAACCCATATTTTGAGATCATCCGCCATGACATTACGTTCCCACTCTATGTAGAGGTCGATCAAATATATAACCTCGCTTGTCCGGCAAGTCCTGTTCATTACCAATACGATCCGGTGCAAACAACAAAAACAAGTGTGCATGGCGCCATCAATATGCTTGGTCTTGCAAAACGCTTACGTGCAAAAATATTGCAAGCCTCGACAAGTGAAGTGTATCCTAATTTCCCGAACAAATTATGACGAGGCCATGTCTGGTATCTCAATCTTGAGCTCCTTGAGAATATCCCTCTGAGCCTTGGTAAGCTCGGTGTGAATGTGCCCATACTTACCAGTGTATGTCACTTTGGTGAAAGTCTC
>CAIQGA010000111.1 GCA_903871235.1 uncultured Chlorobiaceae bacterium | reverse complement strand
TCGAGAACGGACACTTTGTGCGCAACCGCTCACACTTCACCACGGAAGAGTGGATCGACATCCTTCTGCGCAGCTCGGGGATTGAACCCTCGGCGGAAGGAATCACCCGGCGCATCAAGTTACTCCTGATATCGCGGCTCATTCCGCTGGTTGAGGCGAACTTCAATTTTCTGGAAATAGGGCCGCGATCTACAGGAAAAACCTACGTGTTCAAGGAGCTGACCCCTTATGCCGTGGTTATTTCCGGCGGGCAGGGAACCGTTGCCAAGCTCTTCGTGCACGGCTCAACGATTGCGTCAGGGATAGGGGCTGCCGCCTACGTCGCCATCATCTCCGCGATCTACAAAAGAAACCTCAAACCAGCCCTGTCAATCCTTGGCAACATCTCCATCGGCGGTGCCATCGAACGGTCACTGAACTTCTCGGACAAGGTATCAATGCTCTCTGAAAACGGCGCAAAGCTTGTGCTGGTGCCCATGAGCAACCTCAACGAGTTGCAGGATCTGCCGCCTTCTGTGCTCGGCGCAACGGATGTGCCCTTTTATGGCAATAACCAGATGCTTATGCAAAAAGTGATTTTGGGAGAGTGATGAGGATTTTTAATTTTTTTTTAGATGATGAAATATCAGAAGGCAGATGGTGATTGGTTCCCGACAAAGGAGACGCAGATGAAGGGATGGCCGCTTCCACGACTGAAGACATTGGGGAATATCGGCTTTTTGTCGGCCTCATCAATTTTATAGACCCCGGGCTCAAGAGAGATATCCCGCTTTTCATCCTGATCAAGGGTTGTATAAACAGAACCCGTTTGCGAAATAAACTGATGGAGCTTGTAGGGCAGAAAGGTATAGCGTTCTCCATACTCTTGCTGCCGAACATTGGAGGCGCTGATCCAGAGCAGTAACTCCTCCAAAAAGAGGCGACACCTCTCTTCAGCCATCCCTGCATCGGTCGCCAATTCAGCAGCAATCTCTCTCAGCCGTTTTGGTTTGCCCCTTGCGAGATCACCTCCCCGCTCTTCAAGGGCAATCTTGTTCTCCAGCCATACGGCGATCGGATTCTTTTTGAGTGCCTCAATATCATCCTCCTGATGAATGCCCGACTCAATGGCCGCTGCAAGAAAATGCTTCGCCGGAATAGTGCCGGTGGGAGAGAGTGAACGGGCCAGCTTTTCGTTGATAACCTGCTCTGAGGTGAATGGGCAACCAAAGAGTGTTGTGGCAACCTTGGCAACCTCTGCTTTCTGTTGCTCAATATCACCAGCACTATCAGAAATCATCGTGGCTGAGGTGCCGATACTCACAATCTGCTGGACGCAGTTGGATCGAATCCGCCGAATCAGCATGGAGACATCCGCACCCTGCCGACCGCGATAGGTGTGCAGTTCATCAAAGACCAGAAACCGGAGATTCAGGTAGATACTGTCCCGAATGTTTCGCTCACGCACGCGGGTCAGCAACAGCTCCAGCATCATGTAGTTGGTCAGCAAGATATGCGGCGGGTTCTTCCGCATTTTTTCCCGCGCCTCCTCACCATCCTGGCCTGTATACTGGCCGAAAATGATCGGAAACTCTTTGCCTGTGGCCTCCTCATAATTCTTTTTGTATCGGCTGAACTCTTCGAACTGCGAGTTAATGAGGGCATTCATGGGATAGACGACAACCGCTGTTACCCCTTTTGCTGCCGGGTTGGAAAGCAGATGGTGAAAAATAGAGCCGATATAGGTCAACGACTTGACTGAGCCGGTGCCGGAGGTAACAATAAAATCCTTGCCGCTGGTCCCTAATTGTATTGCCTCAACCTGATGGCGATAGAGTTTATACCCTTTGAAAATGTCACCAATGGCCTCATGCAAAGTTTTCGATTCGATCAGCTTTTCGAGCCCCCCAAACATCTCAAACGAAGGGTTAAACTGCAAGAGTGGCTCTGGCCAAAGCTTGCCCGTACTTAATGCTCGATCAACCACCTGGCGGATGTCGGGGTCAGCAATGGAGATGAAACTGCTGATGTAGGAAGAATAATCCTCTATGATACTTGCGTGAGTCTTAAAGACGTTCATTCAAGAGGCCTCCAGCCTACCAGATTATTGTATCAAAATAAGATAACGAAACGCATCTTATCCCGTTTCCTCTCTATGGAGACAGGGCCATTTTTGCTGATAGTGACCCTCTCATTAAAAACTGGAAACCTGACTCAGGTTACACGCATTACCATCACCACTATTTATCATAAATTCACATCAAATAAAAGAAATACAATCAGTTACAGATGGCAAAAACACCGGAAACACAACAAAGATACATCAGAAAGAGGCATAAAGCCTGTCAAGGAGAAAGAAGCGTGGCTGGTGCCGGGATCTATGCTGTGATGAGCGGAATATGCAAAGCTACCTTGACGCTCGAAAATGGTGACGCCCAGACGAAAAAATCATTTTCAGAAATTAAAAGAACTCTCTCACTGTAAATTGCCCTAAGAAGGTTATTTTATGAGTTGACAATTTTTTTTCATAATACGATCCCTTTTGATGACCCAACCGCTCCAGAATATTACCGATCTTACCCTCAAGGAACTTCAGCAGGCATTGAGTACGCTGGGTGAGCCCTCGTTCAGGGCTACACAGATACACCAGTGGCTCTTCAGCCACCGTGCAGCCACTTTTGATGAAATGACCATTTTAAGTCTTGCGTTGCGCAAAAAGCTTGCGGAGAGTTTTTCGATTCATCAGTTGAGCGCTGTTACCTATCAGGAGTGCTTTGAAGAGGGTTGCGAAAATCCTACCCAAAAAATTTTGCTGGAGTTGCAAGACGGGAACCAGGTTGAAAGCGTCTTGATTGCATCGGAAAACCGGATGACTGGCTGCGTTTCATCGCAAATTGGATGTCCGCTGCAGTGCCCTTTTTGTGCTACGGGCAGAATGGGCTTTCGGCGCAACCTTACTGCCGGAGAAATTACCGGTCAAGTCTACGCGCTCAACGATCTGGTTGCTGCAAGGGAGCCGGGCAAAGCCCTGACTAATATTGTGTTTATGGGAATGGGGGAGCCGTTGCTGAACACCGATAACGTCATTGAAGCCATTGAAAACCTCACCACGCGCAATTACCGTTTTTGCCTTTCGCAGAAAAGAATTACTATTTCGACGGTGGGCGTCATTCCTGAAATCCTGCGACTTGCAAAGTCGGGCATGAAAACCAAGCTTGCAGTCTCGCTCCATTCAGCCGATCAACAGAAACGCGAGTCGCTTATGCCGATTGCAGCCCGTCAATATCCGCTGGCTGAGCTGGGAAAAGCACTTTCTGAATACAGTTCTTCGACGGGAATGCCGGTCACCATTGTCTATCTGCTTCTCAGGGGAATCAACGACTCTCTCGATGATGCCAAAATTCTTGCCCGGTTTGCCAAAACGTTTTTGTGTAAAATAAATTTGATTGATTACAATTCAATCAATAATAGTAAATTCAAGCCTGTTTATAGCGCTGCCAGAGAGCTGTTCCAGCAATACCTCATGAATGCCGGATTGCATGTCACTGTCAGAAAAAGCTACGGCACCACCATTAATGCGGCATGTGGCCAACTGGCGACGGTCGGTATTCAGAACCCGCAATAATCTCTAACCGTCTTAGTAATCATGGATTTGATCGATCTTATTCCGTTCAGAACTGAATTTAACAAAGCTTGCCAGGGTCTTACCACCAATGCGACGCACACCTCTGAAAACCCCGTTTTCAATGAACTGAAAGTACGGCGCTACGACCGGCCAATCACTGACGTCTCTGATTTTATTCTCAGTAAAATCGATCACTGGCTCGGCTGGAACCTGGTAAGCGAAAGAACCGCTGTGGGCGGCATGGTTACCATTCGCGCAGAAGTGAGTTCTTTTATCCTTTTTGGTCTGAAAATAAACGTCACCTTCGGGCTTCTTGAGGAGAAGGATATCAACGGTCGTTGTATCACCACGGTCAATGCCAAGGCTGAAACCCACATAGAGTCGAAGGGCGACCTTGGTGAAAGCCGCCGCGTTATCAGAATGATGCTCGGTGCAATGGATTTTGCGTTCCGGACAGAGCAGATCAGTGATGAGGATTATCAGTACCGTTCACTCGACACCCAGGGCTCTGCTGCGGCTTCCCAGCAGATTTTTGATGATCTCCAGTTGCAGCATCAGCCAAAACCTGAAGGCGCCCCTAAGGGCACGGCAATCGAATTCAAGAAAAAGCCAGCCATACAAACTATCCAGCTTAAACCCGCCGTTAAACATGATGAGGCACCCCTTGCCGAATCTCCCCTCTCAGGCGCTGAAGTAGAAAATGAGTCATCTGCAAGCGCCCCCGCAGCCGATATGACCGCAGAAGAAACAAGGCCACCAAAGCCAAAAATCATGATTGTGACGACAAAAAAAACCCTATAAAATCAGTTTGATGAGAATTATTCTACTGGGAGCACCAGGGGCCGGAAAAGGCACGCAGTCGAACTACATATCAAAAACACTCGGGATACCGCAGATATCAACGGGCGACATGTTGCGCTCTGCGGTCAATTCGGGCACTCCTCTTGGTATCGCTGCAAAAAAAGTGATGGATAGCGGGCAACTTGTTTCTGATGAAATCATTATTGCTCTTGTCAAGGAGCGCCTGACGGAGGCTGACTGCGCAAATGGATGTCTTTTTGATGGCTTTCCCCGTACCCTTAACCAGGCTGAATCGTTGAGAAAAGACGGGATTCACATTGACCATATTGTAGAGATCCATGTTGCTGATCGGGAGATCATCGACCGGATGAGCGGACGCCGTGTGCATCTTGCTTCCGGCAGAACCTATCACCTGCTCTTCAATCCACCAAAAAGAGCGGGCGTTGATGATGAAACCGGAGATCTTCTTGTACAACGAGAGGATGATCATGAAAATACGGTAAAAAAACGGCTTCAAATTTATCATGCACAAACCGCCCCGCTGATCGAATACTACTCTACCTTGTCAAAGACTGGGGCGGCAGATGCTCCGCGTTATTACAAGATTGAGGGGTCGGGAAAGGTGGAGGAGATTCGCGACAGGATTCTTGAAGCTTTGACTCTCTGAAAACCCGAAACAAAGAGTCATTCAAATAAAAAAGTCAGTACCTTTGTGCTGGCTTTTTTTTATTCATCACTATGCATGCACTGATTGCGGCTGAAAAATTATTCAGGGGGGAGCCATTTTTTGCACTGGTGCCCGAAAGCCTTGAGCATGACATCCATCCGGGGTGCATGGTGCTCATGTCGGCAAAAACAGGTAACGGAAGGGTCTCGATCGGCTACATTTTGAGCCTTGCAACGCTGGAGGGTGAAGAAGAGGTCTCGAGCGTAGAGCTCCTCGATCTGCTCTATGGCGGCGAGGCGGTACTCAGCCCCTCCCTCTTGCGCCTCACCGCGTGGATGGCCGACTATTATTTTACAAGGCGGGTTGACTCCCTGATGGCTGCCCTTCCGGCGGCTGTACGCACAACGGTGGATGATATTGTTGAAATGACCGATTTTGCGCTCAAGAGCGATGGTCAGAAGGTCATCAACACGGCGCTCCGGCGCTCAATCATGCAGGTGATGATGGTGGAGAAGCGACTGACGGTGCATCAGTTGCAGCGCCGGATCGGCAAAAAGCAGCTCTACCGCACCATTGCTGCGCTTGAACGAGGTGGGGATCTGAAGCTCTCAAAAAAGTTCTCGTCCACAAAAGCAAAACAAAAACTTGCCTGGTGCCTGAGCCCTTCATTACCGGAAAATATTGACGAGCTGCTGAAAAGCTCTCCAAAACAGCTTGAGGCAATCCGGAAACTGGCCGCTATCGGTGAAAGTAGCGCTTTTGCTGAAGCCATCGCCGTCTCGCGAGAGACGCTCAACGCCCTTGAAAAAAAGGGGTTTGTTGAAAAAATTTTAAAGGATACGATAAGCCACTTCACAACCGGCTTTACTGAAGTGGCGCAATCACCAAAAACGCCGACAGCCTCACAGCAAAAAGCGCTTGAGCAGTTGATTGGTGCGTTCGACAAGAGGGAATACCGCACGTTCCTGCTTCACGGGGTGACCGGAAGCGGCAAAACCCTGATTTATATAGAGCTGCTGAAGAAAGTTCTTGCGGCAGGAAAAACCGCCATTGTGCTGGTGCCTGAAATAGCGCTGACCCCCCAGACCGCAGGCCGCTTCCGTGAGCACTTTCATGAAGAGATCACCATCCTTCACAGTGCCATGAGCAATCAGGAGAAATATGATGCCTGGCACAGCCTCCGGCTTGGAAAAACAAAAATTGCCCTTGGCGCCCGTTCAACCATCTTTGCTCCGCTTGAGAACCTCGGAGCAATTATTGTGGACGAAGAGCACGACAGCGCCTACAAGCAGGATCGCAATCCCCGCTACAACGGGCGTGACACGGCTGTGATGAGAGCTATGTTCAGTCAGGCTATTTGCGTGCTCGGTTCGGCCACTCCTTCGTTTGAGTCGTACAACAACTCGGTCACGGGCAAATATACCCTGATCAATCTTCCTGAACGGGTTGATGGGGCAACCATGCCCAAGCTCACACTTATCTGGATGAAAGGGAGCCCAAAGGCCTCGTCGTCAATTTCAGAACTCCTCTGCCGTCAGATAGAGATTCGTCTTGAAAAAGATGAGCAGGTCATTCTTCTGCAAAACAGGAGGGGCTTTGCCGGAAGTCTCTTCTGCCTTGATTGTGGCCATATCCCTCTCTGCCGCTTCTGCAATATTCCTCTGGTCTACCACTCCACCCAAAAACAGCTCCGTTGCCACTACTGCGGCCATACCAAAAGATTTACGGAGTCGTGCCTGAAGTGCTCTTCGACCAATCTTTTTTATAAAAGCAGCGGTACCGAGCGCATTGAGGAGGAGCTGAAGACTCTCTTTCCCGATGAAAAGATTCTCCGTATGGATGTTGATACCACCACCACCAAGGGCTCTCACGGGCGGATTCTGACGGAGTTTCACGACCGCAAGGCGCGAATTCTGCTCGGCACGCAAATGGTGGCCAAAGGGCTCGATTTTCCGGCGGTCACCCTTGTGGGAGTTCTCATGGCCGATATCGGGCTCAATATCCCCGACTTCCGCGCTTCAGAGAGAACATTTTCACTGCTCACCCAGGTTGCCGGACGTGCAGGGCGCTCTGTGCTGCCGGGAGAGGTCTACTTCCAGGTGTACAATATGGAGAACGATGTTTTTCCCGCTCTTTTACAGGGAAAGGAGAGTTATGAAAAGTTTTTTCTCCAGGAGAGCGCCATAAGAAAGGAGCTCCACTACCCCCCTGCCTCGCGGCTCATCAAATTTGAGTGCAGTGCAGAGGATGAAAAGCAGGCGGAAGCGGCAGCGCTCTCGTGCAAAAACACGCTGGCACTGCAACTGCCTGCAGAAAAGGGAGCTATCCTTGGACCTGCACCAGCCTGTATTGCAAAAATAAGGGGACGCTACCGCTACCAGGTTGTGGTCAAACTCCTTGATGGCAAACTCTCGCCACTTTTTGTCAAACAGATGGGCGACGACATTATGGCCCGCTTCCGTTCCGCAGGGCTCAGCTTTACGGTTGACGTCGATCCCCAGAACCTCATGTAGCCACTCCGCTCGTTCTGCCTCTCCCCTTTATCCCAGCAACAGCCTTCCATTTTCCAGCCACTCTCCTGGTGTAAAAAAAAACAATTCTGCGGTAAGCGGCTTTTTATGGTCATTTTTTACATAAAAGTGGTTTTTTTTGAAAAAAACCGCAAAAGCCTAACTTTATTTACATAAATGCGTTTTTTTATTTAAAATTTTCCATTACTTTTGAAATGAACCTTAATTATTAAGCACAAGTGATTCGCAGTGACGGACCGGACTGCAACAACTTTTTAACAACCTAAAAAATACATGCCATGAAATCAGGAACCGTCAGCCTCGAAAGGAGAGGTTATTTTACCCGAATAGGGGAAAATATGTCGAAACAAAAAAACTGGAAACTTGGGTTAACCATTTTTGCAGGAAAGATGATCGGGCTTTGTGTTGTCCTCTTGTCGATGAGCACGGTAACCGGAATCATAGGTACGCCTGGAATGGCGGCTGAGAGCTATACCCCTATGGAGCTGAACATTATCAATTCCGTGAACACCCTCTGGACATTGATTGCTGCAGCCCTCGTCTTTGGAATGCAGGCTGGATTTGTGATGCTCGAAGCTGGTTTTGCCAGAAAGCGGGAAACTGTGAACGTGCTTATTGAGTGTGTGCTCGATACGGCAATTTGCGGCATCTCTTTCTGGGCCATCGGATACGCATTCATGTTCAGTGAAGGGAACGGCTTTATTGGCCAGCACTGGTTCTTTTTGCAGGGTGCACCAAACACCTACGGGGCAACTGGTGTAGCACTTCTGGCTCACTGGGTCTTCCAGTTTGCCTTTGCCGATACCGCTTCAACCATTACATCGGGCGCCATGATCGGGCGTACCAGTTTCCGTGGCGATATCCTCTACAGTATTATGGTAACGGCTTTCATCTACCCCATCATTGGTCACTGGGCATGGGGTCCGGACGGTTTCCTCGTCACCATGGGTACTCCCGGAAACTTTTTGCCTGAATTGGGCAACCCTTTCCGTGACTTTGCAGGTTCGACGGTTGTGCATACCATTGGTGGTGTTGTTTCGCTTGCAGGCGCCATTGTGTTGGGGCCCCGTATCGGACGAGTCTTTTTGCGGGATGACAAAGAGAGAGGCGGTTTACCTGCGGCCCACAACTTGCCGGTTGCGGTTACAGGAGCTTTCCTCTTGTGGTTCGGATGGTATGGTTTTAACCCCGGCAGCACACTCTCGGCAATGGATGCCATCGGTGTTGGTCGTGTAGCTGCAAATACGACGCTGGCGGCTTGTGCCGGAGCATTGAGTGCCATGTTTCTGGCCTTCTATGTTGGCTCCTTCAAAGGGAAGTTTGACGTTGGCTTTACCGTGAACGGTCTTCTTGGCGGTCTGGTTGCAATCACCGCACCATGCTACTGGGTTTCACCGTTTGGCTCAATCATCATCGGTCTCATTGCAGGCGCAATTGTTTTTGGTGGTATTTACCTGCTTGAATATCTTCGTATTGATGATCCTGTTGGTGCTGTGCCGGTTCATGGACTGAATGGTATTTTTGGAACCTGGGCTATCGGCCTTTTTGCCAGTGGAGAGTATGGTTTTGCCACTCCTCTTGGTGCTGATAACACGGCTCCTGTAACGGGATTGTTTTATGGTGGGGGCTGGAATGTTTTTCTTGCGCAGTTTGTCGGAAATGCAATCGTTGCGCTGACAACCTTTACTGTTGCCATCATTGTTATGTGGGTGATCAACAAGTTGCCACATCCATTCAAGTTGCGCGTTGAGGCTGAAGGCGAAACCGGCGTTGGAGGATTGGATGTTTTTGAACATGGCGCGGAAGCGTATACCAACTGATTTATTAACCCGTAAAATTAAAACTCATTATGAAAAAAATAGAGGCGATCATAAGGCGTTCAAAATTTGAAGAGGTAAAAGCGGCGCTGCACGCCATTGATATCGACTTCTTTTCCTATACCGAATCATTCGGGGTTGGAAATGAACGTAAAAAGAAAGACGTTTTCCGTGGCTCGGCTGATACTGACTATATCTCACGGTTAACGCTCTCGATTGTTGTTCGCGATATCAATCTTCAAAAAACGGTCTCTTGTCTTTTGAAATCGGCCTATACCGGTGAAGTTGGCGATGGAAAAATCTTTGTCTGGACTGTTGATGAGTCGTACCGGATCCGCACCGGAGAGAGTGGAGACGATTCGATGTACAACAAGGATTAACTCCCGGGAGCAGATCGGCTCTGAAAAACGTGCGTTTCAATGAGACTCTCATTCATAAACGCAGAAAAGCCGCCCGTAAAAAGGCGGCTTTTCTTTGTGTCAATCAGCAATCCTCTTATTTTCGGGCTTCGCGGTACCTGTTGATGAGCGCGTTGGTCGAACTGTCGTGACCGCAAACCCTCTCCTCCCCCTGGATTTCAGGGAAGATGGCTTTTGCCAGTTGCTTGCCAAGTTCAACACCCCACTGGTCGAAGGAGTTGACCCCCCAGATAACGCCCTGCACAAACACCTTGTGCTCGTACATCGCAATGAGGCTTCCGAGAGCAAAGGGGTTGAGTTCATTGAAAACAAGGGTATTTGTCGGACGGTTTCCCGGAAACACCTTGTGCGGAAGCAACGCTTCAAGCTCTGAAGGCTCCGTACCGGCGGCTTCAAGTTCCTGGCGCACCTCCTGCTCATTTTTGCCCTTCATGAGCGCTTCGGTCTGAGCAAAGCAGTTGGCAAGCAAAATATCGTGATGCTCCCCTGCCGGGTTCCGGGTTTTGAGCGGCACAATAAAATCTGCGGGAATAAAGTTGGGGCTCTGGTGCAGCAACTGAAAAAAGGCGTGCTGTGAATTGGTGCCTGGTTCGCCCCAAATCACTGGCCCTGTTGCATAGGTTACCGTGTTGCCCTGCTTGTCGACCCGCTTGCCGTTGCTCTCCATGTCGAGCTGCTGAAGATAGGCGGGAAAACGGTGCAGGTACTGATCGTAAGGGATCACTGCGTGAGAGGAGACATCAAAAAAGTTGTTGTACCAGACGCCAAGCAAGGCAAGCAGGACGGGGATATTGCCTTCGAGGGGTGCAAGACGGAAGTGCTCGTCCATCGCATAAGCGCCGTTGAGCAGTTCCTGAAAATGGTCAAAACCGAGAAAGAGCGCTATGGAGAGCCCTATGGAAGACCAGAGAGAGTAACGCCCTCCAACCCACTCCCAGAACCTGAACATGTTTGCTTCATCAATGCCAAACTCCACAACCTTTGCGCGGTTGGTTGAGACCGCCACAAAATGCTTGGCAATATGCGACTTGTCGGTAGCATGAGTCAAAAACCATTCCCGGGCGCTCATGGCATTGG
Source organism: uncultured Chlorobiaceae bacterium (assembly GCA_903871235.1). Classification (GTDB taxonomy): domain Bacteria; phylum Bacteroidota; class Chlorobiia; order Chlorobiales; family Chlorobiaceae; genus Chlorobium. Next base: position 62,644 of record CAIQGA010000111.1, on the reverse strand, counting down.
TGAGCGTCTCCTGGGTCGTAAAGGTTTTTGAGGCAATAACAAAAAGCGTCGTCTCCGGATTGAGCTTTTTCAGGGTCTCGCTGATATGGGTGCCATCAATATTGGAGACAAAATGAACCTGAAGATGGCCGTGGGCAAAGGGGCGAAGCGCTTCGGTTACCATGCAGGGACCGAGATCGGAGCCGCCGATACCGATATTGACCACGTCGGTCATCCGCTTGCCGGTATATCCCTTCCACGAGCCTGAAATAACCCGCTCACAACACTCCTTCATCTGGGCAAGCACATCGGCAATTTCACTTGAAAGATCAAGTCCGTCAACCTCCAGCGAATATCCCGCAGGCCTGCGAAGAGCGGTATGGAGCACCGCACGCTTTTCTGTGGAGTTGATTGCGACGCCTTCAAACATCTCGTCTCGCTTTTTTTCAAGCTCAACGCTGCGAGCGAGATCCACAAGCAGCTCCATGGTGCGCGGGGTGATCCGGTTTTTTGAATAATCAAGCAAAAGTTCGCCCCACTGAATGGAGAAGCGTTCAAACCGATCACCCTCCTGCTGGAACAGTTCGCGGATATGCAGATGCTCAATTTCCTGCTTGTGTGTTACAAGAGCACTCCAGACTGCGCTTTGTGATACATCCATTTTGTTTATTATTGTTTATTTATCTGTTTATACAACTATTAGAGCGATCATAACGGGATGTGCATTGAATCGGGACGGTAACGCAGCGTCAGTACAGACCCCTCACCACCACACTCAACGGCGATGCTTTCGACGATACTACGGATAATATAAAGACCCCGTCCTGATAACCGTAAAAGATTCCGGGGATCAGCAGGGTTTGGCAGTTCATCAGGGTTAAACCCTTTTCCACAATCTCTGATGGATGCAATAAACGAGCCAGCAACGGCACGGAACGCGCAGGTAACGCTCAAGCCGTTCTGTTCGCGGTTGCCATGCTTGACAGCGTTGACAAAAGCCTCCTTAATGGTAAGTTGAAGCCGCTCCAAAAAGAGGTCGCTGTACCCTTCGCTCTCGGCAAACGATGCTATAAACCCGTTCAAAGCTTCATAACCGGAGTATCCACCTTGCAGCACAATTTCAGCTCGCTTCATGATTATCAATCCCATTGTTACAGAAGCTCTCCAACAGACGCTCTGAATGTACGGTGAAGCGAGCCTCCAAACAAATGGCGAAAAAACACGATGAATCTAACTTTTTTAAGTATAATTGCTAATAAGCCTAACAATCATTACTTATTTGTATCAATTTATTAATTAATTATATTAAAGAGTTATGATTTTCTTAAAGAGTTCGGTGTTTTTTCGGAGCCGCAAAAGAAAAAACAACTGAGACAACTACAACACAAAAAAAGGAGCAGATCGATGAAAAAAACAGCAAAACTTTTAACCCTCGCTGTTGCGCTTTTTGCAGGACTCGGTGGTACCGCCCAGGCTGAAGGATTTAAAGTGGGCGCCGACGTAGTGAGCAGTTATGTATGGAGAGGAATCGATTTAGGTAATTCACCGGCTATTCAGCCAGCCCTTTCCTACACTTTTGCTGGTAACGGTATCGTTGTTGGTGCATGGGGTTCCTATGCCGTAAGCGAAAACGACGGCAGCAGGTACAAGGAAGTCGATCTTTACGTGACTGTTCCTGTTGGGCCATTCAGCCTGACCGCAACAAATTATTATGTCCCTTCCGGTGACAACGACAGACAGTTTGATTTCAGCAATGACGGCCCGAATGTGGTCGAACTCAGCGTTGGCTATGCGAAGGATAATCTAAGCCTGCTTGCTGCAATCAACGTTGCCGGTAATGATACACTCCCTGGATACGAAAATGCCAAGTACTGTGAAGCCGCTTACAAGTTCTACGACAAGGAAGGCTACTCGGCAAAAGGTGTTATTGGGTTCGGTGATCAAGTTTACTACAGCGACAACGACCGTGGCAAGGAAACCGATAATTTTGGTCTTGTCAACACCGGTATATCGGTTTCAAAAGATCGCTACACGGCATCGTATGTGTACAATCCGAACACCGAAGCTTCGCACCTTGTCTTTATGGCATCATTCTAAAACTGGATGTTGTACCACGCTTTCCGGCAATGTACAAAACAAAAAAAGGAGGCCTTTCCACAGGGCCTCCTTTTTTATCGTGTACAAACCATTACTGCCATCAAATATCAGCTTCGTAAATAACGTACTCCTTGTAAGGCTTCCCCCCTATCACCTTTGCCAGTTTGCTCATCGCCTCATTCGATTTGAGCACCCAGCTCATTTCGCTGGCAAAGAGGCCGTGTTTTCCTCCATAATCGGCAATCTGGGTGTTGAGAATACTGTCAATTCCCTTGCTTCGGTATTCAGGCAGCACGCCCATCGTTATGGTGCGAACCATCGAAATGTTACGACTGTACCAAAGATATTTGAGCAGACCAAGGGGCGAGAACGGATTTCCATTCACATGTTTCAGCGCCTGGTTCACATCGGGAAGCGAGAGCGAAAAGCCGACCGTACGCTTGTCACGATCTTCGACAAAGTAGATATAATGAGGATTTGCAAGAGGTTTCAGGCTTTTTGCAAGAAAATTGAACTCTTTGTCGGTCATGGGCACAAAGCCCCAGTTTTTCTCCCACGCCTTATTGTAGATGTCGCGTATACGATCAATTTCGCGGTCAAAATCCTTCATGTTGATGATCCGTACGGTCAATCCCTCCCGTTTCATCACATGGCCTGCGATGCGGCGCAGGCGTTCGATATCAATAATTTTCTGGTCGATATACCACGCAAGCAACTCCTGCCCGACCCGATGACCATACTTCAGAACAAGATCATTGTAGTAAGGGGGATTGTAAAGCATGAGAAACACCGGCGCACTATCGTAGCCTCTGGTCAACATGCCGCATTGATCATTCATGGATGGGCTTACCGGTCCGCGCATGGCATTGAGCCCCTTTTTTTTCAGCCATCCGGCGGCCGCATCGAAGAGGGCATTGGCTACCTGCTGGTCATTAACCGACTCAAAAAAACCCCAGAAACCAACCTTGTCACCATGAACCTCGTTGTGCCTTCTGTTTTCAATGGCCGCAATAGTGCCCACCATAGTCCCATCCTTCCAGGCAGTAAACATTGCGAGATCGGCATGATCATACAGGGGAAAATGCTCTGTGTCGAGAGTTTTCATGTAATCATCAATAACCGGCGGAACCCAGTGTTTATTGAGTTCCGGATCATTCCGGTATATCTGCCATGCAAATTTGATAAACTCTTTTCGCTCTTTTTTACTCTGAACCTGCCGAATCTCTATTGCCATAGTAAACTTCCCCGTTATGTGATAGAAACGCTTTGCCCATGCAAAAAGGTAATCAGTGAAGAAGCTTGTGCATAACAGCCGCACCTTCACGAAGCATACGCTCACTCTCCTCCCATGAAAGGCACTCATCGGTAATGGAAACACCGTACCTGAGCTTGTCGGTATCCTCCGGGAATGGCTGATTGCCGCAGAAGAGGTTACTTTCAATCATGGCACCGACAATACTTTTATTGCCCTCTGTTTTTTGACAAAGAATATCTTCCCATACCGTCAATTGCTGTTCATGTTTTTTGCCTGAATTGGCGTGACTGCAATCAACCAGAAGCGACTGCTCAAGGCCAGCCTTGCCAATCCATGATTCAGCAAGAGCGATGCTTGCCCGATCATAATTCGGCTTTTCACCGCCACGCAGCACAAGATGGCCAAACGGGTTGCCTTTTGTAGTAATAACGCTGCTGCGTCCCTCCTGATCAATACCAAGAAAGCTGTGAGGGTGCATTGCAGAGCGAATTGCATCAACAGCCACGTTAAGGCGACCATCAGTCGAGTTCTTGAAGCCGACCGGCATGGAGAGTCCACTGGCCATCTGGCGGTGAGTCTGTGACTCGATGGTCCTTGCGCCAATTGCCGCCCAGCTCACCAGATCGGCCACATACTGCGGTGATATGGGATCGAGAAATTCCGTTGCGGCTGGCAACCCCATTTCATTGATTTCAAGCAGGAGCTTGCGTGCATGAAAAATGCCATGCTCAATATCGTAGGTATCATCCAGATGAGGATCATTAATAAACCCTTTCCAGCCAATCGTTGTTCGTGGTTTTTCAAAGTAAACCCGCATCATGAGGCACAAATCACTCTGGAGTTCAGTGCGCAACACTGAGAGACGGGAGGCGTACTCTCGCGCAGCATCCATATCATGGATTGAACAAGGGCCGACAATCACCAGCAACCTCGAATCCTTGCCGGTCAATATATTTTCAACTTCACGACGTCCGGCAGCAACTGTAGCCGTAATACGCTCGTCCACCGGCAGCATCTCTTTAAGTGCTTTAGGAGAAGAGAGACGGATAATTCGTGAAACTCTTAAATCATGTAACTGTTCCATTCGTTTTACAACAATAATAACCTCATTAGAATTTACAAGAGGCAAGATAAAAAAAACAGAGGAATATCATGAGCAACCCGACTGATAAATTCCCACGAAAATAAGCTGCATGGTAAAACCTCTTGCTCAGCACTCCTTCACCCATGTGGTGATGATAAACGTTGTGGCAAGTTTTCTTTAATAGAGTAACCCCAAAAAAAATATATTATAGCAGGATAAAAATGAGGGCTCCCAGAAAAAGGGCAGGAACGGCTCTGGATGCCTTCATCAATACAATTCCGCAAAAACCTAATAACAAAAACCATGAACGTACTGATCACAGACGGTATTGATCCTCAATGCGGTCAGATCCTCCGTCAAAACGGCTTCACCGTGACCGAAAAGCCGAAAATCAGCAAGGAAGAACTCAAAGAGATCATCGGCGACTTCGACAAGCTTATCGTCAGAAGTGCAACAAAAGTTACCGCAGAAGTTATTGAGTGCGGCACAAAGCTGCGACTTATTGGACGTGCTGGTGCGGGAGTCGACAATATCGACATTGAAGCCGCAACCCGAAACGGCATTATTGTCATGAACACGCCCGGAGGAAACACCGTTTCAGCCGCAGAGCATACCTGTGCCATGATGCTTTCCGCCGCACGCCGTATTCCCCAGGCAACCGCCGACCTGAAGCTGGGAAACTGGAACAAAACAAAATTTTCAGGCGTGGAGCTTGAGGGCAAAACCCTCTCCATTATCGGCCTTGGAAAAATCGGGCGTGAGGTGGCATCCCGCATGCAGGCCTTCGGAATGAACATCATCGCCTACGATCCGATGATTCCCGACGAATACGCTGCAAAACTCAATATTGAACTTCTCCCCCTGCACGAAAATTTTATACGTGCCGACTTTATCACCATCCACTCTTCTCTCAACGAATCAACCCGGAACCTGATTTCAAAAAAAACAATTGAGCTGATGAAGCCGGGCGTTATCATCGTCAACTGTGCCAGGGGAGGAATTATTAATGAGGCCGACCTTGCGGAAGCCATTCTTTCTGGAAAAGTTGCCACGGCGGCACTTGATGTTTTTGAAAGCGAGCCGGTCAAACCCGACAATCCCCTTCTCAAGCTCGAACAGGTGATTGCCACTCCGCATATTGCCGCATCCACCAACGAGGCACAGGAAAAAGTCGCCATTCAGATAGCAGAGCAAATTGTTGCATGGAAACGCACAGGAAAGCTTGAGGGCGCGGTCAATGCCTCGGCTGTCGAACTGGCGCAGGCTCCCGGAGTGAGCTCATATCTTGCACTGGCCGAAAAACTCGGTGCAATATTGGCACAGATGACGCCAGACCAGGCGAGCAAAATGACCGTCAGAACCTCGGGAGAGTTCCTTCATACCTTCAATGAAGTAATCACAGCCGCAGCTCTCAAAGGGTTTCTTGATGTACGGCAATCAAAAGATACCAACTACATCAATGCATTCACCATGGCAAAGGAGTGCGGCATAAGTCTGGAGCAGAAGTTTGAAAAAGAGAATCCTGATTACACCAACCTCATCCGCATAGAACTTGAAACAGGAGCGACAAAACGGATGATCGGTGGAACTGTTTTTGGTGAAAAAGAGATAAGAATTGTGATGATCGACCGTTTTCTTGTGGAATTCAAACCCGAAGGAAACATTATCATCTACAACAACACCGACAAACCGGGCGTTATTGCCCATGTCACCCAGTTACTCTTGCAGCATAACCTTAATGTCGCTTATGTGGCACTCTCAAGAGATGAGGAAAAAAAGGTTGCGATGACCGCAATTGTCGTTGATGGCAATGTTACGCCTGCGCTGCTCGACGAAGTAAGGGCTGTTGATGGTGTTGACGTCGCCAATCTTGTGTTGCTCTGAGAATCCTGAAAAAATGCTCAATAAAAAACCTGCCTTGCCAGCAGGTTTTTTATTGTCTTTAACAACTGAATGAGCGTCGAAGCAATCACCAGATTTATTTTGCCTTGGAGAAATCAATACTCAGCCACTTGTCTTCATAAGAGGCGCCTGTAGATTCCATGCCTGCAAGGAAAATCGGCAAAGCCACAATCTTCTGATAATCACCAATACGAATGGTAAGATCATCGCCAAGCTTGAGGATTTTTGGTTCAAGACCCATGTTCTCCATGAAGGGCAATCTGACACGAACCTTGTAATGACCATCAGAAACCTTTTTGATATCAATAGGATTCTCGTTGAAGAAAATATCAAGGGGATTCAGGTCACCATACACTTTTTCACCGACCCTGCGAAGCATCGGCATACCAACAACCTCATCATCAAACAACGGAACTTCAGTGATGGGGATTGGGGCAAAAGCTTCCTGGATCTGCTCAATATACTTCTGCTGAATGGCACGCCATTTCTGGAAATAAGGATCCGGGCTCTGGTCAGGCATGACGCGGTTGATGGTAATACGATCAACAGTAATGCCATAGAGGTTAAGATAGGTCAAGGCGCGCATAGACTCCTTGATAACCATCTTTTCAGGATTCATGACAAGACGCATGGTTGTTTTTGAGCTGTCGGCCAGCAAATCAATAATACCTTCCGTGGAAGAGAAAAGGTTATCAACCTTGTCATAAACCTCTACCGGAGCCACAAAATCGTCTATTTTCTTGATTTTCTTTGAAAGCGGTCTGATAACCGGTTTCACCATGAATTTTTCAACATTGCGGATAAGCTTGATAAACCATCCAAATGTCTCAGGCAGGGAGAGCAAACGAAGGGTCTCGCCGGTAGGCGCACAGTCAACAACAAGGAGGTCATACTCCTGCTGTTCATTATAACGCTTGATATACGAAAGCGAAAAGAGCTCTTCCATACCTGGAAGTACACCCATTTCCTCAGCATAAACACCTTCAATACCCCTGGATTCCATCAGATGGGCAAAATGTTCCCTGACGACGTCCCAGTTCAGATTGAGATCACCAAAAACGCTGACTTCCTGACCCCAGAGGTTTTCAGCAACTTTAACCGGGGAAGGTCCTAACTGAACATCGAGTGAGTCACCCAGACTGTGGGCCGGATCGGTAGACATAATGAGGGTCTTGTACCCCATATCTGCTGCTCTGAGCGCTGTTGCGGCGGCTACAGAAGTTTTACCAACTCCACCTTTTCCGGTAAAAATGATATTACGCATACGTTTTAATGATTCTCATTTAAAGAATTATTGAATAAAGCTCTCTTTACCAACACTTATTCTCCGTCAGTTGACTAACCTGAAAAGGCTCAAGATAATAAAATTATCCTTTATAGAACACGACGAAAATCAATTTTACCGCCGCAATAAAAATCTGTTTCCCGCTCATCTCACCTTCTGCGCTTACGGGCATGAGCCGGACGGCTCTCTTTTTTTACGTTATGATGTTTTGCGGCCGAAACCCTCCTCGATGATGAACTGCTTTTTCTAGCAGTCAACCTGATATGCTTTGCCGCTGAAACCTTTGTTGATGATGAACGGCTTTCACTTATTGAAACCTCCCCGTCAACCTTGATACGCTGGCCAGGAACAATCCTCATCCTGCCCCCCAGATCGTTCAGTGCAACCAGTCGCTGAAGAGTGGTGTTGTACTTTCTGGCAATAAAGAAAAGAGTTTCACCTCTTTTCACCCTGTGACGTGCTGTCGTTTTCTTTTCAACAGTCATCCTTGAGCCTTCACTATTTTTCGGTCCGGCCTGAGATGACGCGCCACTGTCTGGTGCACCAAAAACAATAAGTTTCTGCCCGGGAGTAACATCTGCTTCTTTAAGGTTATTCCATGCTATAAGCTGACTGATATAGGCGCGATACATTCTTGCAATCGAGCCAAGGCTCTCTCCCTGCTGCACAACATGTATCTTCCCGCCCGTTTCAGCCGAACCAGGCTCCGCAGACTGAACACCAGTTCCAGCATTCAGACTTTCAAGCCGGGCATAAAGCCCCTCACGTTCAGTGGTTACCGCAGACTTATAAGCATAGATTTCCTCTTCCCGCCTCTGAAACTGAGCAATATATTTTTTCGGAAGCCTGAGAACATTTGGCAAAAAAGAGCTGGCTGAAGGAATGATGCCAAGCTTGTACTGCGGGTTAAGAAACTGAAGATCTCGCATCGGCAAACCCAGGGTCTCACTGATCTGCTCAAACGACAAAACGCGAGTTGTTTGCAATGTATCGACATCCTGATACAAAAATCCAGGTTCAACCGGACGGATGTTATGCTCTGTGGCGTAGTTCATAATGTAGTTTACAGCAATAAATGCCGGTACATAACCTCTGGTTTCGGCGGGAAGATAATCCCATATTGCCCAGTAATCCTTGATTCCACCCGCCCTCCTGATCGCCTTGTTGACATTTCCCGGACCTGAATTATATGCCGCAAGAGCGAGGAACCAGTCTCCATACATGTTGTAGAGATCACGCAAATATCGGCTTGCTGCAACCGAAGATTTATAGGGGTCATACCGATCCTCGATAAAAGAGGATGACTTCATACCGTACATTTTTCCTGTCCCATACATAAACTGCCACAACCCCCTCGCCCCGGCAGAAGAGACCGCCGTCGGGTTGAGGGCTGATTCGACAATCGCCAGATATTTTATTTCAGCAGGCACATTATATGCACCAAGCTTTTCTTCAAAAAGAGGAAAATAGAGTTTGGTCAGTCCAAGAATTTTTGCCGTCGAAGCTCTCTTGTCGATAGCATAAAGTCTTATAAATCCACGAACATGACTGTTATAGACGAGAGGTATCGCTGTTTTGCGTCTGAGTACAGCAATTCTTGCAGCATAGACAGAATCACTGTACTGGGGTACAAAGGTAGAAGGGAAGCCAAACTTGTCACCCTCTTTTAACGGAACAGAAAAGTGTTCATCCTTGAAATAGGTTGCATTCACCAGACTGTCAAGAATCTCGGAAACAGAGGATCTGGCAAAAAAATCCCTGTTTTTTGTGATGGAATCGGCAGCACAAAGAGGGGCCGACAGGAACTGTAAAAAAAGTGCCGACAGCAACACCCTGAGTATCATAAAAGAGAAACTGATTTTCACAAGCGGCAGTTTGAATTAGAGGAATGGTTGTTAAACGATCCATGCTGCAACAGCAAAAATCCCCATTGAATTAACAAAGTAACATAAAAACAGTTCCTGACTATTACAATAATCATGTACTTTTATATCTCGTCGCCATGAAAAGAAATCCAGCAGTCAATAGCTCACCTTCCACAAAAAAAGACCGCCAGGCAATGCCGGATTAAGCTGACTCGTCATAATCCCGCTTTCAAGCATCCGGCAGAACTCTTCCTGCGTCAGAATTCCCTTTCCTGCTCGTATCATGGCATCAACAAGATAACGCACCATACTGCGCAAAAAACGGTCTGCTGAAATCCGCAACACCATAACCTCTCTGGAGGAGTACCATTTGCAAGCTTTTACCGTGCAGATTTTCCCGGGATTATCCCGATTCTCCCTTGAGAAGGCCGAAAAGTCATGCGTTCCGACCATAAGTGCCGCCAATTGCTGCATACGTGCAACATCAAGCTTTCCAAACGAACAACCCGCAAAACGCCCATAAATCGCCGACGGCTCCTCAAGAAGAAAATAGCGGTACTCTCTCTCTCTTGCACTGTGACGGGCATGAAAATCAAAATCAACCTCCACCGGATTGCTTATCCTTATGGTTTTTGGCAGAATCGAATTCAGTGAATGGGCAATTCTGGGTAGCTCCATCAGTGACTCTGTAAAAAAATTTGCCGTCTGGGCCCTGGCGTGAACTCCTTTGTCGGTTCTTCCCGCAGCCGCAAGAGAAACCTCTTCCTGCAAAATCTTGCCAAGAGCCGCCTCAATACTCCCCTGAACCGTTACAAAAGTACCAGACTGTCGTTGCCATCCGGCAAAAGAGGTTCCATCATATTCAACAGTAATCCGAATGTTCTTCATAAAGAGAAATAAAATCTTTAGTACATTGCCTCTCAAATAAGAATTACATCCCCGAAAAACAATAGCATCACGTTGCAGAAAACCCACCTGGCCTCACTTCTTTATGCGCTGCAAAGCCTTCAGCGTCCTGAAACCGGAAACGACTACAGTGTTCCCGGCATCTGGAGCGGAAAAGAGGGTTGTACCGAACAGGTCGACCCCGCCACATACTTTGCCCGAATCATCGAAACAATTCTCGATGGCGAAAACAATGTACCGAAACCAAAAGACAACGAGTGGAAAAAAGCGGCCGTAGTCTATAACCTCTTTGTCCGCCTCGCCGCTGCTTTTGACCATGACGGCGATGGTTCCATCAGCACTGAACCGCTTACGAGCGGCTTCAGGGAGACCGGCACCCTGCTGAAGGCCATCGCGCTTCTGCCGTATATAAAAAATCTCGGCGCAAATACCATCTACCTTCTTCCACTCACCGAAATAGGACAGCAAAGCAAAAAAGGCTCTCTCGGCTCCCCCTATGCCGTTAAAAATCCGAGAAAACTTGACCCATTGCTCGCTGAACCGGCACTCGGGCTTTCGGCGGAGCTGCTCCTCAAAGCATTTGTTGAAGCCGCACACCTCCTCGACATGCACGTCGTGCTGGAGTTTGTTTTCAGGACAGCCTCTGTTGACAGCAGTTGGATACAAAAGCATCCTGAATGGTTTTACTGGCTGAAAGAAAATGAGCAAACCCGAAACTACGGGCCACCCCATTTTGATCAACCAACACTCAACCGTATTTATGAGGTTGTTGACCGCCATGAGTTGCATAATCTTCCCTCCCCCCCTGCACACTACCGTGAACAATTCGTTGAGCAACCGGTAGCGCTTTCTGGTAATGACAGCACTCTTCAAGGCATTGCGGCAGACGGCACAGCGTGCCATATTGCAAGCGCATTCTCCGACTGGCCCCCTGACGACCAGCAGCCAGCATGGAGTGATGTCACCTATCTGAAAATGCACACCCATGAGGCGTTCAACTACATTGCCTACAACACCATCCGAATGTACGACGCGGCCCTCGACAATCCGGAAACCTTCAACCGCAGCCTCTGGGAGGAGATTGCCGGTATCATCCCCGATTTTCAGGAGGAATACCAGATTGATGGTGCAATGATTGACATGGGCCATGCCCTGCCAACGCTGCTCAAACAAACCATTGTCCGAAAGGCACGCGAAAAAAGGGCCGATTTTGCCTTCTGGGATGAAAATTTCAATCCTTCGCCCGAAATCAGCAACGAAGGGTTTGATGCGGTCTTCGGCTCTCTGCCTTTTGTCATCCACGATATCGTTTTTATCCGGGGGCTACTGAACCACCTGAACAAAACCGGCGTCGCACTACCCTTTTTTGGTACGGGTGAAAATCACAACACCCCGCGCGTCTGTTTCCGCTATCCCCGTCAGGAGGCTGGCCGCAACCACTCAATCTTTATCTTTACGCTCAGTGCCATACTGCCGACCATCCCTTTTCTCCATTCGGGCATGGAACTCTGCGAATGGTATCCGGTAAACCTTGGCCTGAATTTCACTGATGAAGACCGCGCCCTCTATCCGCCGGAAAAACTGCCGCTCTTCAGTGCACTCAGTTTTGACTGGGAAAAGAGCAATGGCCTCATACCCCTCAACCGGTATATCCGTAAAATCCTTGAAATACGCTCACGCTACCTCGACCTTGTACTCTCGGGCGAAACCGGCTCAATAGCCATCCCCTATACCAGCCAACCGGAGCTCTTTGCCGTCATGAGAACCCTGGCTGGCCGCTCGCTTCTCTTTATCGGCAACAGCAACCTGACAGAAACAAGAAGTGGATTTCTTGAATTCAGTATGGAAAACGACTCTCTCTTCGACCTCATCAGCGAAACAGAGTGTTTAATCAAGGCGCATCGGCTTGAGGTAAGCTGCAAACCGGGCCAGTGCATGCTCTTTGAGCTTCCGCCTGAGCTCTGAAAAAAAGTAATCAGCCATCAGTAATCAGTTTTCAGTTGGCTGATTACTGACAACTGACTACTGACAACTGACTACTGATTACTGACAACTGACAACTTTTTAATTAACCATTATCCATTTTTTTCCTATGTCTATTCTCATTGTCGGCTCCCTTGCCTTTGACGACATCGAAACCCCTTTTGGACGCTCCGACAACACCCTTGGCGGCTCATCCACCTACATCGCCCTCTCGGCAAGCTATTTTACCGACTCCATCCAGATGGTAGGCGTCGTCGGTTCCGACTTTGAGGAGAAACATTTTGAACTGCTGCACTCCAAAAACATCGACACCAAAGGGGTGCAGATGGTCGAAGGGGGAAAAACCTTCCGCTGGGCTGGCCGTTACCACTACGACATGAACACCCGCGACACGCTCGACACCCAGTTGAACGTCTTTGCTGATTTCGATCCCGTTGTACCCCAGCAGTACCGCAATGCGGAATTTGTCTGCCTCGGCAATATCGACCCCGAACTGCAACTCAAAGTGCTCGACCAGATCAAGAAGCCGAAACTGGTCATCCTCGACACCATGAACTTCTGGATCGAAGGAAAACCTGAAGAGCTGAAAAAAACCCTTGAACAAGTTGATATTTTCATCCTGAACGACAGCGAGGCAAGGCTGCTCAGCGGCGACCCAAACCTTGTCAAATCGGCAAGAATCATCCGCCAGATGGGACCGAAAACCCTGATCATCAAAAAAGGAGAGCACGGCGCCCTTCTCTTCACCGACAACGGCATCTTTGCTGCTCCGGCTTTCCCGCTTGAATCCATCTATGACCCAACCGGAGCTGGCGACACCTTTGCAGGAGGCTTTATCGGCCACCTTTCACGCTGTGAAACCATCACCGATACTGAAATGCGCCGGGCGGTGCTCTACGGCAGCGCAATGGCGAGCTTCTGCGTGGAAAAATTCGGTACCGAAAAAATTGCCGCACTTAATCTGCTTGAAATTGAAGACCGCTACCAGAGCTTCCGCGAACTTTCAAGAATAGACGAGTAAGGGTAAGCAGGCAACAATAATTTTAACAAAAAAGAGATGGAATCGCTCAACCTCCTCGATTACAGTTTCATCGTCGGCTACCTTTTGCTGACGCTTGTTATCGGACTCTGGTTCTCCAAACGCGCCTCGGAAAATGTCGGTGAATTTTTTCTTTCCGGGCGCCAGCTTCCCTGGTGGATTGCCGGTACCGGCATGGTGGCAACAACCTTTGCCGCCGACACTCCCCTGGCAGTGGCCGGATTTGTAGCCAAAAACGGTATTGCCGGTAACTGGGTCTGGTGGACCTTTGTTTCAGGCGGGATGCTGACCGTCTTCTTTTTTGCCCGACTCTGGCGAAGGGCCGAAATCTTAACCGACCTTGAGTTCATTGAACTGCGCTACAGCGGCCCGGCCGCCCGTTTTTTGCGCGGCTTCAAGGCGATCTATTTCGGGCTCTTCATTAACGCCGTCATTATCGGCTGGGTCAACCTCGCCATGTACAAGATTATCAGAATCATGGTGCCGGAGCTGGACCCCGTACTGACCATTGTTGCCCTCGTGCTGCTGACCACCTTTTATTCAGGCCTCTCAGGGCTCTGGGGAGTCTCCATTACCGATGCCGTGCAATTTGTCATCGCTATGGCAGGCTGTATCATTCTTGCCGTTCTTGCCGTTCAATCACCCGTTGTCGTCTCTGCCGGAGGCCTCACCAAAGCCCTGCCTGCCTGGATGTTCGACTTTTTCCCCACCTTCACCTCATCAGGCAAAAGCATCACGGGAGCGATCGCCCTTCCCTTCATCTCCTTTGCTGCCATGGCCTTTGTTCAGTGGTGGTCATCCTGGTACCCCGGCTCAGAGCCCGGCGGCGGCGGCTATATCGCCCAGCGCATGATGAGCGCCAAAAACGAAAAACACTCACTCCTGGCAACGCTCTGGTTCACCGTAGCCCATTACTGCCTGCGGCCGTGGCCCTGGATTATTGTCGGCCTGGTCAGCCTCGTCATGTTTCCCGACCTTCCCATGAACCAGAAAGAGGATGGCTTTGTCTACGTCATGAAGGCGGTACTCCCTCCCGGACTGAAAGGGCTGCTGATCGCCGCCTTCCTTGCGGCCTACATGTCAACGCTATCAACCCATCTGAACTGGGGCACGAGCTACCTCATCAACGACTTTTACAAGCGCTTTCTGAAAATAGGCGCCAGTGACAAGCACTATGTGACAGTCTCCAAAATCACCACATTTTTGACTGCGGCCTTTGCCCTCTATATCACCTTCTTTGTGCTCGACACCATCACCGGCGCATGGGAGTTCATTATTCAGTGCGGTGCCGGTACCGGCTTTGTCTTGATCCTCCGCTGGTTCTGGTGGAGACTGAACGCGTGGTCAGAAATCACCTCGATGGTGGCTCCCTTTATTGCCTTTACCTGGTTGCAGCTCTTTACCACCGTCACCTTCCCTTTCTCAATTTTCATCATCGTTGCCTTTACCATCACGGCAACCCTTATCGTCACCTTTCTGACACCTCCAACCGAAACCGCCCAGTTGGAGCTCTTCTACAGAACCACACGGGTCGGAGGCCGGTTCTGGAAAAAAATCTCAAAGAATCTGCCCGATGTGGAATCCGACAGCGGCTTTGTCATGCTCTTTGTTGACTGGGCTCTCGGCATCATCATGATCTACGCAATCCTTTTCGGTACCGGAAAATTCATCTTTGGCGACATGCTCCAGGGCTCACTCTATCTTGGTGCGGGAGTCATAGCCGGCTCACTTATCTTTGCAGACCTGAACCGCAGGGGCTGGAACAACCTGAACTGACAAGGTACTTATGGCCAAACCGGCACTTATTCTTGCATCACAGTCACCAAGAAGGCGCGACATTCTCTCATTGACGCTCCTCCCATTTGAAACCCTGGCGGTCGAGACTCCGGAAGTCCTCGACCCCTCGCGCTCAATCGAAGAAAATGTCACCAGAATCTCGCTTGAAAAAGCAGAGGCAGCCCTGCTGCTGCTGTCGCCAGAAAGAAGAAAAAGCAGCATCATTCTCACCGCCGATACCGTCGTGGCAAAAGGAAACCGAATCTATGGAAAACCGGCAGGATTTGACGATGCGTTCGATATGCTCAAAAGCCTCCAGAACCGCTCGCACCGGGTCTATACCGGTTTTGTGCTCCTTTTTGGACTTAAAACCCACACCGAATGCGTGACCACCACCGTTGAATTTGAGCCCATGTCAGACAATGAAATAAAGCGCTACCTCCTCTCAGAAAAACCTTTCGACAAGGCAGGCGCCTACGGCATTCAGGATCCCCTCATGGCCTGCCACGTCCGGCGAATTGAAGGATGCTACTACAATGTAGTCGGCCTCCCCCTCTCACGGGTCTGCAAGGCGCTCAAAGCCTTTTTATGACACCTTATTCCCAAAAAGAGTAAAGCAATTTCACCCCCTGCTCTTCGACTGGTACATGGCATCATCGGCAGGTTTCATAAGCGTCAGCTCAGCAGCGTTCGACACCACACTGTTCTTCCCCCTTCACAACCCTTCTGCCAATAACCAGGGATGCTGCCCATCCTGACAAGCGTTCAGGGCAACTCCCCTGTGGTTATCATATCCAGAAACAGAGCAACAATTTCGGGGTCGAAGTGCGTGCCGGAAAGCGATTTGATATGCTCAATCAATTCCTGCTTCGGCAAACCCTGGCGATAGCGGCGATTAGACTGCAGGGCATCCCACACATCAACAATTGCGAACAAACGCGCGGCCAATGGAATTTGCTCCCCTTTCAATCCCCGAGGGTAACCGCTTCCATCCCATTTTTCATGATGGCAATAGGGTATATCGAGCGCCCCATGCAGGTAGGTGATCGGTGAAAGAAATTCATAGGCAAACACAGGATGCTTGCGCATGACAACCCACTCCTCCTCTGTCAACTGATCATCCTTAAAAAGAATCGCATCAGGGAGAGCCATCTTGCCAATATCATGCAAATAGGATCCGCGACGAATATCTGGCAACGCTTCATCCGGGATTGCGGCTGCGCGGGCAAGCTTCATGGTCATCTCTGTCACGCGCCGGGAGTGGCCTTCGGTCTCTTCGTCGCGCAAATCAAGTGCGTGCGACCACCCCTCAATGGTCGCATCATAGGCCCGCAACAGCTCCTGATTGGCCAGACGCAAGCTTCTGACTGATCGATAATCTTCAATCGCCATAGCCGCCTGCCCTGCCAGAGTATGGATAAAATCAAAACCATCAAGAGTTAACTGGAGTGCGGTACGTTGAAAAACTTCAAAAAGACCAATAAGCTCCCCTTTAACAACCAAAGGGATGACGTAGTAGTCAACAAATCCCTCACTCGTCATAAGAGAAGAGGGCAAAAATTCACCCTGCACCCCGCCACAGTTTGAAAGATGCAGCTCTTTGTGTTCAAGCAGGCACTCATAGGCAGAGCCTGGTATGATGTGTAAATCGGTACGTTCAATTTTTTTCGCCCGAAACCCGCATCCCACAACATAACTCAGTGTATTGAGAGAGCGCTCCATTAAAAGAAAATCCGCAGCATCAACATGCAGCTCTGAAAGGGTGAAGTCAAGAATAATTTTAAGCGAGAGGTAGACATCGGTAGTTCCCCTTACGGCAAGGTCAATTTCCCGTAAAGAGCGTATATGTTGCAACTGAAGCGCAACCTCTTCCTCGGCCGCTTTCCGCGCTGTAATATCAATACCTGCACCAATAAGAAACGGATTTCCGTCAATCACCATTCTGTTGCCGGTCATCAAAAAGCTCCTCCATTCCGGGCCGCCAAGAAGCAGTACCTTGGTTTCAGCGATCAACTCTTCGCCGTGTTTCATAATCCTCTCTATTTTCTCAGCCATCATCGCCCTGTCATCCGGATGAATGCACTCGATACCAATAATACCCCGCATCTCGCTTTCAGCTTTACCAAAAATCTGGTCACGAACGTAACGATTCCACACCGTCATTTTTCCGCCTGCATCAATGACATAAAAGGAGCCGGGAATGGCTTCAATAACCGATGTACTGAACAGCCTCTCATTTTTCAACGACTTCAGGATATCGGTAACATCCTGGGCAATGATCAGCAATTGAGTGATTTCACCCTGCGGGGATTGACAGGGATGAACGCTGTAGCGCAGAAATTTTTCATCCTGTTCATCGTCCCAGAAAACTGTTTTCCGAGTGCGCACGGCCTCTTTTATCATGGTCAACCGCTGATCGGCTATTTCAGGCAAAAGCAACCTATGATAATTTTTACCACGGCACTCCGTCACGGAGGTGCAAAACTGGTCGCAAAAAGCCGTATTGGCATCAAGAATGACACCCTCTGTGTCAACAAGAAAGACCGGTTCCAAAAGAGTAAAAAAGAGTGAAAAAAATGAGAACCCACTGTTTTTGTCGAGAAAACCGTTACTCTTCATGGTATCAGGCTGCATGGCAAATCTCGTGAGGGTTAAAGGGACTTTCTTACACTTTGAACAGTGTATGAGACCTTGAGCTTTGATGCAGAAAACTTGAATTTCTTCTCTTTAAAAAGCCTCAGGCATACGGCTACAATTTTTGGATCAAACAATCGGTCACTCTCCTCCTGAATGTTCATCAAGGCGATGTCGAGCCCGACGGCTGACCGGTAGGGCCTTGAACTGGTCAGCGCCTCAACGGTATCGGCCACAGCAATAATGCGTGCCTCGTCACTGATACTGTCGCCCTTGAGGCCGTTTGGATAACCGCTGCCATCAAGACGTTCGTGATGCTGCAACACGGTTTGCGCCACCGGCCAGGGAAAATGGATGAGCTTGAGGATTTTATACCCTTCAACAACATGGCTACGCAACAACCCCACCTCGTCCTCAGTCAATTCCGTCGGTTTTGTCAAAATCTCTGCCGGAATGGCAAACTTGCCGATATCGTGCAGCATGGTGCTCATTCGCAACCCTTCCAGATTGGCCTCAGAGTAATGCAACTCCTTGGCTATGGCTACCGAGAGCTCCGAAACCCGTTGCTGGTGGCCAGCCGTATAAGGATCCCTTGCTTCGCTCATGGCGACCAGAGCATTAACGAGATCCTCCATATTTGAAATTGCAAGATTTTGATAGAGCACCAGTTTTTTCTGGTTTGAGATGTCGCGTATATCGCATTGAATCACTTTTTCCCCGCCGACATCGTACACCGAGCCTGTAAACTCTACATCAATCAACTGACCATATTTCTTTCTCAGTGGCAGATTTTCATACCGGATATAATTTTTCTTCTGTAACGCCTCAAACGCCTGCAGCGCAAACTCCTTGTCAATCGTAGAACCGATTTCCCAGAGCTCTTTGCCGCAAAGTTCATGCGCAGAAAACCCCAGCAAATCAAGAATAAACGGATTGGCATCGACAATTTTACCACTCATGAAGTCGAGAATCATGATACCGTTCTGCGCATTCTCAAACAGACTGCGGTAGCGCAGCTCGGAGCGGGCGACTGATTGAGCCAGAAATTTCCTCTCTGAAACATCGCGAATGCTGCACTGAATCACTTTTTCACGACCGACATCATAGACATTACTGACAAACTCAACGTCAATAATTTGGCCCTTTTTATGCTGCAATGGCAAATCTTCGTAACGGATGTAATTTTTTGACTGAAGTTCCTCGTACGCCTTCCGCGCAAACTCCTTGTCGACAATGAATCCAATCTCCCAAAGCTCCTTACCAAGAAGTTCATTGCATGCGTAACCGATCAGTTTGGCAATAAAAGGGTTGGCATCGACGATTTTACCACTCTCGAAGTCAAGAATCAATATCCCATCCTGCGCGCTCTCAAAAAGCCGGCGATATCGTAACTCGGACGATGCAACTGTAGCGACCGATGAAACATGCTCATCTTGTAAAATCATAAGTATCCCTTTTGCCTGATTGCCGCAGCATGTAAAGGTGTTATAAAAATATTATGCAGAACAAGGCAGATAGAGTCGAACAGTGGTTCCCTCGCCAAATTGAGTATCAAGAATTACAAAACCCATGTTTTGTTTCATAATGGCACGAACTATAGGAATTCCAGGGCATGTACCATTACTCCTTGTCGTAAAAAAAGGCATCATAATCATCAATCGAATTGGCTTTTGAATTTTTGCCCTTACCCTGTTCTTCAGAAAAATCTGCCATAAAAGGTTCCTTTTTTATGACCATCGTTTCATCTGATTGTTAGCTTGTTGTTGCGCGATTGGGGATCCTGGATCTCTTCAAACACGACGTAGATGAGGTATGGATTACTATGGTCTTCAGCAAATTGCGGAATGGCATCCATCAACGTCCATCGGCAGCCAGTGCCGGAAGGAGAAGAGAAACCCATAACGACGCCATTAAGCGGCTTTCCACTTCGGTATACCTGTGCAAAGGGGTCTGCGTCGGGCGCAAAATCCAGACCCTCCTCCGAGAGCATCTTCACACTAAGCTCCTTAAAGCTCCGGCCCGCCATCTCCGATGCTGTCAACCCAAAAAATCGTTCAGCGGCTGGATTAACCATGCTGATGGTTCCCTCACTGTTCAAAAAAAGTGAGCAAGCTGCCATCTGTTTAAAGAGAACCATAAACCGCTTTTCAACATCAAGAAGTTTCAGCTCTAGCTTTTTGCTCAAGGTGATATCAATAAAGGTGATAACGAGACCATTGATATGGTTGTCCTGGGTACAATAGGGCATGATGCGAATCAAAAACCATCGCTCATCGGTAGTACTGATCTGCTTTTCCTTGAAAACAAGGGTGTCAAGTACCGAAAGCGCATCATCACGCAGTTCAGGATAGTTCAGGGTTGAGGCGATGTCACTGAATGGGCGCCCTTTATCGATCGCCATAAACTTGCTTATGGAGGCCATCGCTTTGGTAAAACTGCGAATATTAAGATGTTCATCAAGAAAAAGTGTTGCAATTTGAGTGCTGTTAAGCAGGTTTTTCATGTCATCGCTGGTGCGCCCCAGCTCATCAAGCTTTCCCTGCAGCTCCTGATTCACGGTTTGGAGCTCCTCATTGAGCGACTGCATCTCCTCTTTGGCCGTTGAGAGCTCTTCATTGGTACTTTGCAGCTCTTCATTGGCGCTGAGCAGCTCCTCATTCATGCTCTTGAGCTCCTCCTGCGACGTTTGCATATCTTCATGCGTGGCAAGCAGCTCTGAGCGGACACGCTTGAGTTCATCCACAAGCTGCATTTGGTCGGGGGAAAATTTTTCTTCTTCCTCTTGCCTGATCTTGATATCCTTTTTTTCAACCACACTTTTTTCGGTAAAGACAAAAAGAAACATACCTGCGAGCTGGTCAGGTTTTTTTATGGGTTCCACCGTCATATCGACCATCACCGACTCATTGTTCTTTTTAAGAACAACATCCTTCACCGTGGCCGTTGTATTGCTTCGCAACGCCTTTTCGAAAAGGTTGCTCAATGAGAATTTAAGCCCTTCACGAACCATGGCAAAAATATTCCAGTTAGCCTTGCCTGATATCGGCTCAATATAGTTTCCGGTACGACCGTTAATATAGATAATGTCACCCTGACGGGTTGTAAGAAGAGAAACTGGAGCATACTCCTTCAAAATAAGGCGTTCCGCAAGAGTAGAGATACTTGCAGGAGACTCTTTCGGTGGCTCCAAATTTTTTTTAGGATAACTGCGCTGAAACAGGCCGGAAAAAGTATCTGCAAAATCAACAAATTTAGAAACAGAGGTATTGGTCGTGCGTTGAAAAATATGTGCCGCGCCTTCAAACGGAATGAATAATTCAGTGTCGCCGTACATATTTTCTGCACTGCCAAGAAAGAGAAACCCTCCAGGATTCAAGCTGTAATGAAACAAGGGGACAAGCCTTTTCTGCAGTTCTGGTTCCAGATAAATGAGTAAATTTCGGCAAACAAGGATATCAAGTTTTGTGAACGGCGGATCCTTGATGAGGTTTTGAGGGGCAAAAACTATCTGTTCCCGGATACTTTTGTTAACTCGATACCCCTCTTCACTCTTGGTAAAAAATCGATGGAGCCGCTCTTCGGAAACATCGGCTACGATGTTCCGGGGATAGGAACCTTCACGAGCAATATCAATTGCATGTTTGTCGAGGTCTGTTGCAAAAATCTGAAGCGAATAATTTTTTGGAAGCTTTAAATCCTCTATCGCCTCCCTGAAAATAATTGCAAGAGAGTAGGCCTCCTCTCCAGTAGAGCAGCCAACTGACCATGCCCGCAAAACACCCCCTTCAGGGCGTGATGCAAGCAAAAGGGGAATGGAACCACTCTTGAGCCTTTCCCATGCCGCAGGGTCACGGAAAAAACTTGTCACCCCTATGAGCAACTCATTAAAAAGCAATTCTGACTCTGTACTATTTTCCTGCAAAAAACGGACATAGTCATTAATACGCTCAATATTGTGAATGCCCATGCGTCGTTCAATACGGCGATAAATGGTACTTTTTTTGTACAGAGAGAAATCATGACCGGTCTGATGTCGCAAAATGAGCATGATTTTGTCGAACGCACTCTGCGTTTTATCCTGCAACGTGAGACTGGAACTGCTGCCCAGATGAGGGCGATGGTGAAAAAAGTTGATAATTTTCCCCGGTAACTCCTCCACAGGGGCAACCACATCGGCCAAGCCTGCATTGATGGCACTGCGAGGCATACCGTCAAACTTGCTTGTCAAAGGATCCTGTACAAAAGCACCACCTCCTATCTCCTTGATAGCCCTCAAGCCCAACATACCATCTGAACCCATCCCCGACAGAATAACACCGATACTGAGCTCCATTAAATCATCAGCCAGTGAGCGGAAAAAATAGTCAATCGGCAGTCGCAGCCCCCTTGGTTTAACAGGGTCGAGTAAACGCAATACCCCATGAAAAAGTGTAAGATCCTTATTGGGCGGAATAATATAAACATGATTTTTTTTGACAACCAGATCATCCGTGATCTGCTCTACCGGCATGGGGGTCGAACGCTGGAGGAGTTCCGCCATAATGCCCTTGTGTGTCGGGTCAAGATGCTGGACAATAACAAACGCCATACCGGATGAAAACGGAACGTTTTTCAAAAAGAGTTCCAATGCCTCAAGGCCACCAGCCGAAGCACCTATACCAATTATAGGAAATAGAAGAGGCCTCTTCTCCTTTACGGTATCAACAACTTTCGCAGGGGGAGCAACTTTCTTTGCGGAATGTTTCCTGCCTGGCTTTTGCTCTTCTTCCATAGCTTCAATACTTTGGTGTTTGCCGACTCTCAAAAGGCCAATACCTGTACCGATCTTCTGACAGGCCAAGCCACAACGTCAACAGCAAATATAGCCTAATTATCCAATAGAAATGAACCGCAATGGTTAATTACCGAAAATCGGTCAGCAGAAAAAAAGAGAACAAACCCAAATGTCAGCGTCTATGGGAAAAAGCTTTTTTTACAGTAAATTAAACATAAAAACGCTTAAAAATGGGCTTTTTGCAAAAAAAACATGACACGGCGAACATGAGCGCAGCAAGGAACATTATTGTCGAACATGCTGGCGGCGCTCCCGCTGGCATCCGCAGGGTTGAGCTGATTGAGAGAAAGGGAAAAGGGCATCCCGATACCATCTGCGACTCGGTCATGGAGGCGGTCTGCATCAGCCTCTGCGGGGAGTATCTTGCCCTTACGGGTAGCATTCTGCACCACAACATCGACAAGGGACTGCTGGTTGCCGGAAGAAGCGCGGTACAACCGGGAGGAGGCAGGGTACTTGAGCCGATGAAAATTATTTTCGGTGACAGGGCGACCTTCCACTACCAGGGAATAACAATCCCTGTTGCTGAAATTGCTGAAGAGGCCGCATCGAGATGGCTGAAAGAGAACCTCCGTTTTGTTGACCCCTGCCTGCACATCCTCTTCCAGAACGAAATCAAGCCCGGTTCAGCAGAGCTGACTGACCTCTTTTCAAGAAGCATTGTCGGCGCCAACGACACCTCCGTCGGAGTGGGCTATGCGCCGCTCAGCAGTACAGAGTCCCTTGTGCTTAAAGTCGAAAACCATCTCAACTCCCCCGCTTTCAAGCTCGCATTCCCGGAAACTGGCGAAGATGTAAAGGTAATGGCATTCCGCGATCGTGACAGCGTAACCCTGACCATTGCCGTTGCCTTTGTAGATCGCTTTATCGCCGATACCGCCACCTATTTCAAACGCAAGGAAGCGGTGCGAGAGGCGGTGCTCGCCTTTATTGCCGAAGAGCGTCATCCCTTCGAAAAAATCACCATAGAGCTGAACATGCTCGACGACCATACTCGGGGTGAAGGTGGTATCTACCTGACCGTCCTCGGCACCTCGGCTGAAGGGGCTGATGGAGGTGAAGTAGGTAGAGGTAACAGGGTCAACGGCCTTATTTCGTTCCAAAGGCCGCTCAGCCTTGAGGCCGCTGCCGGCAAGAACCCTGTCCGCCACGTCGGTAAAATCTATAATGTGCTGGCACGGGAGTGCGCCGGACGCATCTACCGTGAGGTCAAGGGAGTTGAGGAGGTTTCACTCTTTCTTTGCAGCCAGATCGGCCAGCCCATTGATCGACCTCTTTCTGCTTCGGCACAAATCATACCGGCGGAAGGGGTGACGATTGAGGATATCCGTGAAGCGGTCGCCACAATCATTGATGACGAACTGGCCGGTATCATCCACTTTACGGAGCGCCTTGCCCGGGGTGAATTCAGCATCTGTTGACGCGAGTATGTTGTCTCCCGGTTACAAGAGCCATTCAAGGCTTTTAAGGGATAACTTATTTTAAGGCATAAACCCCTCATGGACAGCATCTGGCTGTGAAAGGGAAATGTCTTGTGAGGTACTTCGGGGCAAATAGATCTCAAAAGTTGTTCCCTTTCCCTTTGTACTGTGCGCAAAAATAGCGCCAAGGTTCTGTCGGACAATACCATAGACCACGGCAAGCCCGAGCCCGGTTGCCTCGGTCATCGGTTTTGTGGTAAAAAAGGGCTCAAAAACAAAATCAAGCGTCTCCTTGTCCATGCCACATCCGTTATCACCAACCTCGACCACAACATAATCGCCCGGCTCAATTTCAGGATGCGATTGAGAAAATGGAGCATCAACCTGAACATTACGGGTCGCAATAAAAAAGTCACCTCCCTCCTTCATGGCATCCCTTGCATTGAGGGTAAGATTAATCATGATCTGTTCTATTTGCGGCAGATACATATCCACTGACCAGAGCCCTTCGCCCAGGCTAAAAGTCAGCCGGATATTGTCTCCCAGCAGGCATTCGAGCCGCTCCCCCATCTCCTTCAGCGACGTATTGAGATCAAGTTTCGTCGGATTGACAAGCTCCTTGCGGGCAAAAACAAGCAGTTTTCTGACAATCTCTGCTGATTTCATAATCGAATTCCGCACGTCAACAAGTGGGAGGTGCATCGAGGCATCAAGATCCCCTGTAGCAATCAGTATCTCAATATTACCCAGCATCACCTGCAGCATATTGTTAATTTCATGAGCAACACCACCCGCCAGCCTGCCGATCGACTCCATCTTCTCTGCATGAACCAGAGTTGCCTGAAGTGCAGCATTCTCTCTCTCAATCTGCTTCTGGTGGGTAACGTCCGAAAGCACCGCCCTGCATGACTGGCCATCGTCCTGAACAACTGCATCAATGCAGACCGTACGTTGCAAAGTCAACGCGCTCTCTTCGTGCACCAGCATACACTCACAAAAATGGGGCTCTTTATGACTGAAAACCCTCTCCATCAGTGCATTAAAACTCTTTATCCCCTCAGGATCAAGAAAAAGCGCAATGCGGGCCCCCTTTAAAAGTGAACGATCCACACCAAGCATCTTCGTTGCCGTCAGGTTTACCTCAAGTATGGTACCATCGCGCGCAAGCGTCAGGTAACCAACCGGTGCAAAGTCATAGAGTTCAGTATAACGCTCAAGTCCAGCCTCCATTTCATCGCGCGACTGCATGAGCTCCTCCTGCTGCATTTCAAGCTCAATCTGGTGAACCGACAATTCATGAATCAGTCGATGCATCTCGGCCGGTGAAAGAGCCCCTCCCTTATCTTTCTCTCCACTCTTCTCGAGGCGCTCTTCAGCCCTGCGCCGCAATGCAGAGAGTTCGAGCGGGCTAACCTTGTTTTTTTTCATGATTGACACTCCTCGCTTCCACCACTCTTGCTCCCTGGCAGGTGGTTTGGTATTTCAAAAAATGTTGAGACAACCTGAACTGATTGCGCCCTCTCCGCCTTGAAACGAGACACTGCGCTGACCTTGATCCAGCGGCACTCCTTGTCTGAATGTTGCAACAGACCCATCATGATCTCTTTGACAGGCTTGCCGGATTGCAAAGCAAGCTGAAAAGGATAGTCGCCAACCGCAAATGGAGAGCCATCTTCATGAAGAGCTTTCAATCGCAACTCCTCCATCATTTTGCCCTGCATCTCTTTTTCAGAAATTCCAAACATCCGTTCCGCCTCCCTGTTGACCATCAGAATTTTGCCATCACAATCCTGGAGGAGAGCGCCGCCAGGCATCGCTTCAAACAAAAAGCGAAAACGCTCTTCACTTTCCTGCAAAGAGCCCTCAAACTTCTTGACAGCAGTGATGTCGGTAAAGGTAATCACCAGCCCGACAATCCTGTTTTCCTGCGTACGATAGGGCATGATTTTAACAATAAACCACCTGCCGTCACTTGCCGGAATCTGTTTTTCACTGTACACAAGGGTGCGAAGCACTTCACGCGCATCATCAATCAGGTTGGGATAGTGCAGATCAGTCACAATATCGGTGACGGGACGACCAATGTCGGTCGCAATCAGCTTGATAATTGCTGCCGTCCGGTTGGTGAAGCGGCGTATATTGAGCGCATCATCAAGAAAGAGTGTTGCAATATCAGTGCTGTTGAGCAGATTTTTCATATCATTATTGGTTTCCGACAAATCGGTCACCTTCGATTGCAGCTCATGATTGACCGTCTGCAACTCCTCATTGAGTGACTGCATCTCCTCTTTTGAGGTTGTCAGCTCTTCGTTGGTGCTCTGCAACTCTTCATTGGCCGACTGCATCTCTTCATTCATCGATTTTAGCTCTTCCTGGGAGGTCTGCATCTCTTCGCGAATAATCAAAATTTCATTCTGCGCCTCCTTGAGCTCTTGACCGATCAACTCCGCATGATCACTTCCGGCGTCTGCATGTTCAGCACTCCCTGTTACCAAATCAGCCGAAACACCATCAACATCTTTAAAAACAATCAGCAGCAACCCTCGTAAAATTTCAGGCGCTTCAAGCAACTCAACCGTCAAATCGACCTGCTGCCTGCCACCGTTTGTGCCAACCACCACCCCTTTTTTTACAAGGCTCTTTTTTTTGCGAATCACACTTCCAAAGAGGATATTCAGTTCGTAGCGAAGCCCTTCACGAGCCATGGCAAAGACATTCCAGTTAGCCTTGCCTGCTGCAGGCTCAAGGTACTTGCCTGTGCGCCCACTGATAGAGATGATATCACCCTTTTCGTTGGTCAGTACCCCCGCCGGAGTATAATGCTGAAGCAAAAACTGATCAGTTACTGACTGCAGGTTCATATCGCCTGCTTTCATTACGGCGCGATGGCCAATCATCTCCGCTGATTTATATAACACAGGAGCAAAAGAGGCGGGAAACTCGACCGGCTCTGCGCGGTGGCCATAACGAAGTTTTCGAAAAATTCGAGCCTTGGCATCAAGAGAGTCAAAAAGATAGGTAAAGGAACCGATGCTTTCTGCTGTCCCGAGAAAAAGAAGACCACCCGCATTGAGGCTGTAATGAAACAGGGGGAGAAGCTTTTTCTGCAACTCCTGCTCCATATAAATCAAAAGGTTTCGGCATACAATAATATCGAGCTTGGTAAAAGGAGGGTCCATGATGACATTATGGGGCGCAAAAACAATCGTTTCGCGAATATCTCTTGATATCCTGTAGCCATGATGCTCGTCTTTTACAAAAAAACGCTGCAACCGATCGGGCGAAACATCACTTGCGATATTGGCCGGATAGATCCCCTGGCGAGCCCTGTCAATGGCATCTTTATCGAGGTCTGTTGCAAAAATCTGCAGTCTGAAATTCTTCGCCGGTTTGAGCGCATCAACCACCTCCCTGAAAGCAATGGCGAGAGAATAGGCTTCCTCGCCGGTAGAACAGCCGCTCACCCATGCTCGAAAGAGACCATCAGCCGGTTGGAAAGAGAGAAGAGAGGGAATTGCGCTCTTTTTCAACACCTCCCAAACGCCCGGATCACGAAAAAAGCTTGTAACCCCAATCAACAACTCCTTGAAGAGCAGTTCAACTTCATGCGGATTTTCCTGCAAAAAATGGACATACATGGCAATCTTTTCAATCTCATGAATGCCCATACGACGTTCGATGCGGCGGTAGACGGTATTTTTTTTATACATCGAAAAATCGTGACCGGTCTGTGCACGTAAAAGGATTATCACCTTTTCCAGGGCACTCTGGGCACTCACCTCAAGGCGATGCTCTTCAACACAAAATGAATGAATATGCTTGAGATAGGCAAAGATTCTTGCCGGGAGTTCCTCTACCGGAGCGACAACATCGGCCAGGCCGGCATTGATTGCACTGCGAGGCATGCCGTCAAACTTGGCCGATGCAGGATCCTGAACAAAAACACCACCACCCTTCTCCTGTATGGCACGCAAACCCAACGTACCGTCAGAACCCATGCCTGAAAGAATCACTCCGACGGAGTGCTGGCAAAGATCATCAGCCATGGAACGAAAAAAAAAGTCGATTGGCAAGCGCAATCCCCGTGGCTGAACAGGATCAAGCAAATGCAGCATACCGTTCAACATCGACATATCCTTGTTCGGAGGAATGACATAGACGTGGTTTTTTTCAATAAAAATCCTGTCGCTGACCTGAACCACCTCCATACCGGTAACCCGCTGAAGCAGTTCCACCATAATCCCCTTGTGCGTCGGATCAAGATGCTGAACAATCACAAAGGCAACACCGCATCGGGGTGAAACATTTTTTAAAAAAATTTCCAGCGCTTCAAGCCCGCCCGCCGAAGCCCCAATCCCGATAACAGGAAAAGAGAACTTGCGAGGTGGATGCTCCCCGGAACCTTCTGCTCCGACTTTCAGATCAGTGGCTGGTAACTTTTTCTTCATGACCGTTCTCTTGCTTTGGATAAAAAGATTTTATAACAATTTACGCAGTTTTTTTATCTCAAAAAAACAGAAAACGGCAGGTTATTGCCGCGCCAAATCTTTTTATTGTACAGGGTGTTATGATTATCCATATTGCGTGCAGCGCAATAGTAATTGATCATGCTCTGGATAATCCTTCTTACCACTTCCTATGAAAAAACTGTTCACAATTTTCACCGCCCTCTTTTTTGTTTTTGCAATTTCCGCCGCAGTTTTCGCAGCAGAAAACACTCCTGAACCCCTAACCCGGTTTGGCTCAATCACGGTGCATATTAGCGGCATGAAAAACCTTCCCGGCATGTTTGGCGTTTCGCTCTACAACTCAAAAAAAGGGTTTCCCGGCAAACACCAGCAAGCCTGTCGCTCAGTAATGAAAAATATGAGCAGCAGTGCCGAAACGGTTGTTTTTGAGCATCTTCCCTTTGGCAGTTACGCCCTCAGCGTCATGCACGACGAAAACAACAACGGAAAACTCGATACCAACTTTATTGGCATACCCAAAGAGGGTGTTGGCGTTTCAAACAACCCGAAGATCGGGTTTGGCGGGCCAAAATTCGAGGATTGTGTTTTCACGCTCGATAAAAAAGAGCTTGAGGTAACGGTTGCAATGAAATATCGCATTGCTTCATGAAACTGACACCCTTGAGCCCCTCGCTATGCCTTGAAGCCAGCATAAAGCGCGGCCGCAATCCAGACGAAGAGCTCGGTCACCTCGCTTCCCGCCCCGAGCACATCTCCGGTGACGCCCCCGATTTTGCGCCAGCTCAAAGCGCCGGTCAACAGTGCGGCAGCGAGCGCAGCGGCAATGACCACAGCGAGCGCTGAAAGTTCGGCGTGAAGGAGAGGCAAGAGAAAAAGGAGCGTCAGCAGGGAGGTTGCCACACTGTGATGCGCTCCAGCCCCGCCCACAAAAGCCTGCGCGGTGCCTCCCTCTTTTCGGGCATAAGGGAGGGATGAAGCAAGAAGAACCTGTACCTGGCGGGCAAGCAAAACACCTGCGGCAATCAGCTCAAACGCTCCAAGTCCGACCAGTTTAAAAAGGGCAATCCATTTGAGCAGCATCACGGAGAAAAGGGCAATTGCCCCAAAAGAGCCGACATTGGGATCTTTCATAATTCTCAGTATCGCCTCCCTCGTCCTGCCTCCCCAGAATCCATCGGCCAGATCGGCCAGACCATCAGCGTGCATTCCCCGGCTCAAGGCGATACCGCCAAGCAGCACAAGCGCCGCCGAGAGTTCATTCCACCCGGTAAGGGAGCTGAAAAAGCCAATCGATGCCTCCATGAGTCCGAGCAACAGGCCGACAACTGGAAACCAGAAAAGTGAGCGGCTGAAGGTGTCGCTCTCCCGCCCAGGAACGGGAAGAACGGTAAGTGTCCTGAGAGCTGTGACGAGGCCACTCAGCACCCCTTACTCCCCGATTTTTCACTCACTTTTGCTCCACTGAAGGTAGCCATCTGATTGTAAATTTTCACAGCACCCTCAATGAGTTGCATGGCGATTGCCGCTCCCGTTCCCTCTCCAAGACGGAGATCAAGATCAAGAATCGGCCGAGCACCAAGCTTCTCCATCACCGCCCTGTGCCCCTGTTCGTTGGAAAGGTGGCTGAAAAAGAGATAACCTTCAACTTCAGGGCAGAGTTTGAGCGCCACCACCGCACCGGCAGAAGAGATAAAGCCATCGACCACAACCGGAATACGGGCTGCGGCAGCACCAAGAATGAAGCCTGTTATGGCCGCAATTTCGTAACCACCAAGCGCAGCAAGCGTCCCCAGGGGCGTTGTGCAACATGAGGCATTAACGGCAATAGCTTGTTTGATAACCGCTATCTTGTGGTGCAGGCGCTCATCATCAATACCGGTGCCCCTGCCCGTAATCTCCTCAACCGGCACTTCAAGCAGAACAGAATAAAGAGCCGTTGCCGGAGTGGTATTGGCAATCCCCATCTCTCCGGTACCAAGAAGATGGTAGCCCGCCTCTTGAGCTTCAATTGCCAGTTCCGCCCCGCAAAGCAGCGCCTGCAGGGCCTCCTCTTCACTCATTGCCGGGCCGATGGCCATGTTGGCACTGCCGGGCCGCACCTTTCTTTTGACAAGCCCTGCCAAGTCCGGAAAATGATGGTTTACACCCATATCCACCACATCAAGGTCAACACCTGCATGGCGCGTCAGCACATTAATGGCCGCACCGCCACTGAGCATGTTATAAACCATCTGCGGCGTCACCTCTGCCGGAAAGGCCGAGACCCCCTCAACTGCTACACCATGGTCGGCGGCAAAACAGTATATTTTCTTTTTTGCAAGCCGGGGCGTCAAACTGCCAGTCGCCAGAACATAGTTCAGGGCAATCTCCTCCAGTCGTCCCAGGCTCCCCTGCGGTTTGGTCAAATCATCAAGATGGGCACGGGCCGCATCGCTCATCGAGCGGGAGACCGGCTTGATGCAATCCAGCAACTGCTGCAACTCTTCACGCATAATTCTACTATTATACTGTTATCAGTTAATTCGGGCACTTTAACCCTCGTTAGCCCTCGCTACCTTTTCTACTTTAATCGGAGCGGCAAACCGCTGCACAACAACCATGCCTCCGATGCCAGAGAGGCAACGCGCTGGTTGATGATACCGGCAATATCACGAAACCTTCTGGCCATGGCATTCTCCGGCACAATGCCCATGCCAACTTCATTGGAAACAAGAATCATATCGCAGGGAGGATGGCGCAACGCCTCAAGAAAACGTTCAATCTGTTGCTCAATCTCCCCCTCTCCCCTCTCCTCGCCGTAGTGCATGAGGTTTCCTGCCCAGACCGTCAGGCAGTCGAGCAAGACCACCCCGGTTCCTTCAGGGAGTTCCCGGAGTGCACAATCGAGAGCGAGCGGCTCCTCAATTGTTGTAAACTGCTCGCCCCGCTCCTCACGGTGCTTGCCTATCCGCTGCACCATCTCCCCGTCAAAAGGCTCCGCCGTTGCCAGAAATACCCGGGCTCTATAGGGCGCTGCAAGGTGCAGGGCAAACGAACTCTTGCCGCTCCGAGCCCCGCCGGTCACATAAACAATTTTTGCGCTGCCTGTTGCTGCCATAAAAAAAACGGTAAAAATAAAAAAAACTGTTATCAACCGGGCGCACAACAACAAAACAGCGCCTCACAACGCCTGCCATTGCAGCGATGCTGAATATAGTAAACTATTTTTTTTCCTCTGCTTCCCCTCACCAACCTCCCCCGTGAAGCACCTGTTGACAGAACAATTCTGCACCACTGAGCCATAAAAATAACACAAATCGTATATATACGACTGTGTCATAAGGGTCACCAAAACTGTATTTTTTTACAAAAGACCAACTCCTTTAAATAAAACAAGATAAACGATTATTGACACAAAGAACGCTCTAAACGATATAAAAAGCATATATATTTTTTTTTATTTATTACTGAATTATATATATTTCTCACAGAAACAAGATAGTGGTGAGGGGAAGTGATTCAGAAGAGCCTCACCGTGACAATCGGGTTACAGAATCAGATTTTTTTTAGAGACATCAATCACTCAATCGGAAACAGGAGATACATCATGACAAAGAGAATTTTGGCACTCGCAAGTTTAGCAGCTTTGCTTGCTTTTGGTGGTGAGGCTCAGGCGTTTACAGACTCTGCGACAGGTACTGCTACGGCAAAAATCGGAACAGCGATAACCATTACTCAGGATGGTAGTGGCGCAAATGGAGGTAATCTTGCCTTTGGTCACATTATTCCCGGCACTGGCGGAACGGTGACTATTACACCTGCAGGAGCATCAAGTTCAACAGGAACAGTAGTGCTTACCAATCAGATAACAAAATCAGCAGCGAAATTTAAAGTCACAGGAGATATTGGTAATACGTACACGATAACACTACCCGTTGGATCAGTTAATATCACAAATACAACAGGGTCTGTTGGTGAAACTATGGCTGTTGGTACCTTCACCAAAACAACTACAGCAGGAGCACTTGATGCAAGCGGTCAGGAAGTTTTTAATGTTGGTGGAACACTGACTGTTGCCAGTGGCCAGGTGGCTGGTGTGTACCAGGGAACCTTTCCTATAAGTGTAGCATACAATTAAGTACCTTTTTGCATATCGTTCATTTACAGTGGAGGTCTGAAAATATGTTTTCAGCCCTTCACTGTTTCGTGATTAACAAAACTTTTATCTTTTTGACAACAGCATGCTCTCTGGGTGTCATACCAAGGAAAGAGAACTGAACGGGGTAATTTTAACTTGCAGAAAAAAAATTTATACATCATAGGACTGGCGGCTTTATTGCTCGCATCAGGAAATGATGCGCAAGCAGCCCAAGGCACCGCAACAGCTTCGATTGGAACGGCCATTGGTGTCAGCGCTTTGACTGACCTGGCATTTGGCACAATCGTTCCTGGAGCCGGAGGTGCGGTCATAATCGATCCTGATAAAGCTGATAACCAATCACGTTCTTCCTCAGGAGCGGTGGTGCTCGTAAGTTCTACCTGCCACCCCGCAATATTTTCTGTTATCGGTGACGTTCATAGTAATAAAACCTACCAGGTAAAAATTTCGCAAACCACCAAAATCACAAACCCTCAAGGTAGTACGATGACGGTAACGTTATCGACCAGTAGTAACCTGGACAGAGATAAAAAAGGCCAATTTACCAATCATAATGATTCATTCAAGGTAGGGGGAACTCTCGCTGTGGCGCAAAATCAAGCTGCGGGAGTGTACAAAGGCACCTTTGACGTAACTGTAAATTACTGAACAACCTAAACATGTATGAAAAAAATATTTTTCCTCCTCTCCTGCATGGCCGCGTTGTTCTATCCTGCTTCCCATGCCTCTGCCACGTCGGGCACTGCTACAGCAAGAATCGGAACAGCAATATCCATTTCTGTAGACAATAGTAATCCCGAAACTGACCGTAGTAGTGTTGCAAATGTAACGCAGGGAAATCTTGCCTTTGGACACATTATTCCTGGAACAGGCGGAACAGTTACGGTTACCTCTGCCGGTGTGGTTACCCCCTCCACTGGTTTGACCTTGACCACTCAGTTACCAACCGGACCGGCACAATTTAAAGTGACCGGTGAAGCGGGTTTTCATTATTCCATAACAATGGACGCCACGGCCACCATCACCAATGGCAGTGGCGGATCAATGACAGTGAGTGGCCTGGAGCATAACGCCACCGGCACTCTCAATGAAAGCGGTGAGGAAGTATTCAAGGTTGGCGGAGTGCTGTCGGTTTCCAGTGGCCAGGCAACCGGCAGCTACACTGGAAGCTTTAACGTCGATGCAGCCTACAATTAAAAATTTCCTTAAATATTTCTTATCATTCAGTGAAGCATTACTGCTATGACAAAGAAACCATTTTCGTGAAGCACTATGAAGATCAAGCGCTTGTTCTCGACCCTCTTGATGATGGCCACACTGTTCGGTTCCGCCAAACTGGCGATGGCCGCTGATGAACCCGCCTCTTCAATCCAGGATCTGCTCGTAACACCGACACGGGTCGTCTTTGAGGGAAATATGCAAACCACTGAACTGGCACTGGTCAACCGAAGCAACACTGCCCATACATACGCCCTCTCTTTCGTGCAGTACCGCATGAATGCTGCCGGTGAAATAAAGGAGATCGACGCAACTGACACGCCCGACCCGCAGGATCGCTTTGCTGACTCCCTGATTCGATTCTCCCCACGACGGGTAATTCTTGAGCCTCGTCAGGTACAGATGGTACGGATGATGCTGCGTAAACCCGCTGATCTGGCCGAGGGCGAGTACCGTTCTCACCTGAGCTTTCGTTTGATTCCCACTGCTGAGAGTGCGGTCAAACCCGATTCGGTAAGCCGGGGCATACAGATCAAGCTGATACCCATTTATGGCGTAACGATTCCGGTCATTGTGCGCTATGGCTCGCTGACGGCAACAACTCGACTGAGCGCCCTTCGTTTTGATGCCAAAGGGCTTCACTTCACCATTGAGCGCGAGGGGAGTCGATCAACCTACGGTGATTTGGTGGTTCAATTTAAAGGCACGGGAAAAGCGGTCACTGTTGGCGCTATGAATGGCGTTGCAGTCTATACCCCCAATCCAAAACGCACAGTCTCAATGACCCTCTCGCCACCCAAGGGAGTTGAGATCAGGACTGGAGAATTAATTGTGCGCTATATTGCCAAAGAAAATGAGACCGAACAGCTCATCGCCGAAGGCCGGATTGCCGTTCCATAAGGCTTCGCCCCTTCCATCCGTCACTCACCGAAAATAATTTCCCGCAATCAAGCTTTTTTTTATCAGCCACATCCTCTCAACAGGATATGGCTGGCAACCAATCGGCTTCTGCTCCCCCTGCAGTTTATACTTATAGCAAAAATTCACTCATCTCCTTTCCTGTGGCGCAGCCAGTTCAGCATCTTCTTTTTTGGAAAGTACTGTTCTCTTTGGTAGACTATGGTTTTTCTGTGCCACATCTGATCGTTTATTACAGCAATCAGAAAAACCGCACTGAACGGGTACTCGCCAAGAGCCAGATTGCCAATTGCATAATTTTTTCAGATTTTTACAGCGCTTGCTCCGTGTCCTCTTCTGGCTCTGCCTTGTAAACGTCTCCGTAACAAGGCTTCTGCATGGTGAAGAGAGCAAAAATCCGGTGGAACCGACCGCCCTCAGTGATGACTTTATGCTGCTTTGCGTCGTTCGGCTTGGCGGAGCGACCCTTGATGGCAATCTCGTTACCTATACGGCCCCTCCGGGACTCTTTCTGCCCCTTGGCGAGCTGAGCCGCACGCTTGAGCTCGGCATTACGGTTGACCCCGCCAAAGGGAGCGGATCAGGCCATGTGGCCACCCCGTCACAACCATTCAGCCTCAATATGGCTACCTCCTCCGTTACCGTCTCCGGTAAATCATACCGTTATGATCCGGCACTGGTAGTTGCCATGCCGGACGATATCTATGTTGAAAGCAAACTGCTTGCGGAGTGGCTTGCCATGCGCATTGATGCCAACAGCTTTGATGCCGCAATCGATATCCGTCCCTTTGTGCCGCTCCCCATCCAGGAGCGGATGGCGCGCAGCCAGCGCGGAGCAAATACCTGGGGTTACGGTAATTACCGGGATTCCGGCTACCCGTTGCTCGACACTCCTTACCGTCTCCTTGCCGGCCCAAGTATCGACCTCTCCCTCTCCTCTTCATTGAACGGAAAGGGTTTTGGAAAAATAACTCCCGGAAACAGCAGTTATTACACCCGCCTGACGGGCGATTTTCTCTGGATGAGCGGTCGGCTTGATCTTTCAGGCCAGATTGCGGCTGCCGGGAAATCGATTATCGGCATTACGAACGGCTCGGTTCTCCTTGAGCGGGAACATCCTTCGGGCGGAATGTTATGGAAGCTCAATGCCCGCAAGGTTGCCATCGGAGATATCCAGCCCGAAACGCTGCCACTGATTGGAAACAGTGTGGGGGCGGGGTTCATGGTCAGCAACTACCCGCTCAATCAATCCTCATATTTCGATAAGCTCACACTGAACGGTTTTTTAGCCAAAGGGTGGGATGTGGAGCTCTACAGTAACGCTGACCTGCTCGATTACCGCCCTTCAAATCCGGAGGAGAACTATGCATTTGTCGATATTCCGCTCGTCTATGGCCTGAATGAACTGCGTCTGATTTTTCACGGCCCCCAGGGTGAAAAACGGGTTGAGAGTCATATCTACAATGTCGGGCGCAACATGATTGAGCCGGGAAGCTTCAACTATCAAATCACAGCATCCGATGCATCCCGGCGCTCACTGCTTGCCACACCAGTCGGTGACCCAGCACCTCTCGTCACATGGAAAAGCACGTTCGGCGTCAGCAAGTTGCTCACTTCGACCAACTATTTCACATCAGCCCTCATCGGCGGCCAGCGGCAAAACTTTGCCGGGGCAGGTTTCAGCGGCTACCTCAGAATGATACAACTTGACCTGCAGATGGCCCGTAATCTGGCCACCAGTCAGTGGGCCCGGCAGGCAGGCGCCCAGACGCGCCTGGGGCCGATCAGCCTCTCCGCAACACTGCAAGACTATGATAAGGATTGGCATACAACCACCAGCACCATTTCTTATCTGAGAAAGTGGGATGTACGCATTGATGGTCTGAATCCCCTCTTCTTTTTAACCAATTCGCGCTTTTCCATGTCGTTGGCACAGACCGAGTATGACGAGCTTCGAAAATCAAAAAGTGCCATCATAACAAGCAGTCAGCGGACATGGGGGATCGATCACCGCCATACGCTTAGCGTTGAACAAACTGAGGAGGGTGACACACGAAGTAATGCCGTTTCGGGCAGCTCTTACGCAAGCATGACGCACAGGAGCATCGCCTTCAGAGCAGAGGTTGACTACCAACTTCGTCCGGTGAGGGTGATCAACACCGTTGGAACCTCCTGTGAGCTCCGCCTGCCGCATGAGTGGCTACTGGTCAACACCGTTGCCTACACTCCCCTGAGCAAGGCAATAACTGCCTCGATGGGGCTCAACCATACCTTCAGTTCTGTCGCAATGGGGGTTACGGGCAACTATTCGGCCAGTGGAGCATGGAGTGTGGGCATACAGCTTTCGACCAATATCAGCCACGATTCAAAAGGCGGTCAATGGAAAACCGACGGTAGTATGAGCAGTCAACAGGCTGCCATTTCCGCCCTTGCCTATCTCGACAGCAACCGCAACCGGAAGTTTGATCAGGATGAGAGCACCATCAAGGATGCTGGTTTTTTTGTCAACCAGCAAAACCACCGAACCGTAACCAGCTCAAACGGCATTGCCTTTCTTCAGGGGATTGCACCAAACACTCCTGCCGATATCGCTCTCTCGCCGGGAACACTGAAAGAGCTGCTCTGGGTGCCTGCCGACAAGGGAGTCCGAGTGGTGCCCCGACCAGGCTATGCTGTGCAGGTAAAATTTCCGGTATGGGTAACGGGTGAAATAAGCGGTACAGTCTACAGAAAAAAAGAGGGTGTTGACAGACCCGCCTCAGGTATCAGCATAGAAGCCATCAACATGGAGGATAAGGTGATCGGGCATGCTCGGTCGGAATATGACGGTGTCTACATTCTCGGTGCGCTGCCAACCGGCAAGTACATTGTGCGCATCTCGCCCGATCAGGTGACAAAACTGGGCACCAACTCACCAGTACAGCAGGTAACCATTCCGCCGGAGGGCGATTATGTCGACAATGTCAATCTGGTGCTTGAAGAGCTTCCCGCTGAGCCGACTGGTGATGCCCCGGCTGAATCCAGCGAAAGCGCTCCCGTAGAATCCGGCAAAGAAAAACCGCGTCAGCCTTGAAGCCATAATTATTTTCATATTCGAATTTGTTTAATGCTTTATCTTTTGATAAATTTTGTGAGAGGTTGATTTGAGTCTATTTATTTGATTAAAAAGTAATTACAGCGTATTGCCATCCATTCAGAGAGTCTCTGAATCATAGACGTCAAAATGGGGGAGGTTACCCATGAAAAACAAAGTTATAGTTCTCTTCTGCCTTTTGGCATTGCTCTCTTCTGGAAATGAAGCAAAGGCAGCCGGTGCCGAGGGCAGCGCCACGGCAACCATAATGACCGCAATCTCTGCTTCAAAAAACACCGAAACCAGTACTTTGGGTGATCTTGCTTTTGGTGTCATTATTCCAGGTGAGTCATCGGGTACGGTGACCATTGCCCCATCAGACTCCAAACGCACGCATGAAGGAGATGTAGCGCTTGTGTCCTCAAAATCGGGAGCAGCATCATTCAATATTTCCGGTGCAGCCAATGCCGTCTATACAGTTACCTTGCCCGACAACGATGCCGTCAATATCTCAAACGGCAGCAACACCATGAAGGTGCACAGTTTTACCGTCTATCCCCCCTCCGGCTCAGCAAAGCTGGGAAGTGATGGGCTGGCCACATTCAATATAGGCGGGAAGCTTGATGTCGGTGCTAACCAGCAATTAGGAAGTTACGCAGGCAGCTTTCAGGTGACTGTAGCCTATCAATAAGCCTTCTCTCTAAAAACGGTATGGCGCCTTCCAGCGTTGCTGCACACTCTGCCACTCCCTGAAACTTTCTGAAGGGTTGAGGGAACTGACCCTGTCACCATACCAAAAAAAAGCGACAGCAGTGGTTCTCCTTACCCTTATTTCCTACCATAATGCAGCTCACCCGGTGATTCCCACCTTTTTGTAACTCTTTCCAGCCTTCTCAGCTAAAAAATAACAAGCCAAACTCTTTTAGAATTGTCTCTTGTGCTATACAGTCATTCTTTGGCACGATACTTGCAAATAACATACAACAGGAACGTGAAAAGAGTCAAAAAACAACACAACCGGAGAAACATGAGCAGTGCCAGCACCATCTACGGCGACATGTCGGGTGTCGAGTTTCGCACCCTCTATTCAAACGGCAAAACGGATGGCTGCCTTGTCACCGAAGCCAACACACTGATGACCCCCTACGGCACGCTGGTGCCACAATATGAAGCGGAGGACATGGGTCGGCGTGCGGTCAAACCAATGTACTTCTACAAGGATGGTGCACTGAAATCAATTGCCCTGCAATCGCAAACCATGCTTGAAACACCGGTCGGTACCATTCCGGCGGAGCTGGTGACCTTTCATAAAAATGGGAGCATCAAACGGATCTTTCCACTTGACGGTAAACTGAGCGGCTTCTGGTCGTGGAAGAATGAGTTCGCCCTTGCCTCAACACTCACCTTCCGTTCACCGCTGGGGAGCCTTGCAACCAAAGTAATCGGCTTGCAGTTTTACGAAAGCGGTGCGCTGAAAAGCATCACCCTCTGGCCGGGCCAGACCCTGACGATTGAAACGCCAATGGGAGAGGTGACGGTGAGAAAAGGGTTGGCCTTTTATGAGTCGGGGGCAATCCGCTCCTTTGAGCCACTCAAAAAAATGGAGATACTCACCCCAATCGGAATGATTACCTCCTACGACAACGAGCCGAACGGCATTCACGGCGACGTCAACTCGGTCCAGCTTGCCCAGGATGGCTCTATAGAGGCGCTCAGCACCGTTGACCATGCCATCCATGTTTCAGCTTCAGGGGAAGAGGGAAAACTCTTCCATCCCGGAGTAAAAAACAACGTCTGTGGTGATGAACGCAAAGTGAGCATCCCCATGAAGGTACGCTTCGAAAAGAGCCAGGTCATCTTTCACGACAATCCTGCCCTCTCCTTCAACATCAAGGAGTACCGTTTTGAAGTACGAATGATGGACGCCCTAACCAAAGAGCCCATCTACTCCTGCTCAGAATAACCCTTTCACTAACCACTGACCACTGACCACTGACCACTGATTACTGATTACTGATTACTGATTACTGATTACTGATTACTGACAACTTTTCGCCGCATTCCCACCCGCAACCCAGCCGGTGGAGAATGCTGCCTGCAGGTTGAAGCCGCCAATCTCTCCAGCGTAATCGAGGATCTCGCCGCAGAGAAAAAGATTTGGCACAACCCTTGAGCAGAAGGTTTTGGGGTTTACCTCCGAAAGCGATACTCCCCCGGCAGAAATTTCTCCCTGGTCAAGCGGCACATCGCGCACGCTGCCAAGCGGAAATCGCTTGAGCCCCGAAAGCAGCGACTGCCGCTTCTCTTTCGCGAGTCCGCTCCAGGTGACCTCACTGTCGAGAGCCGCATGACGCATGAGAAAAGGGACAAGAGCTGTGGGAATCGTGCCATGCGGGGCGGCTCCAAAGAAACCTTTCTGAGGAGCTATCGGGCATACCTGCAAAAACTTGCGAACCATCTGTGTACCACTCTTGCGCGCCTGTTTCAACAGCTCCGCCTCAAGCTCAGCGCTGCTTTGTTCCGGAAAAAGATCGGCAAAGAGAGCGCAAGTGCCCGATTCACCCATCAGCTCCGCAACGTCACGCGAAAGCGAAAGTGCTACCGGGCCACTAAAGCCACGATGCGTAAAAAGCAGGTCGCCGCGCCGCTCAACACTCTTTCCTCCAGCAATGGCAACAAGGCTGACTCCACGGAGCGCAAGACCTGAAAGTGAGGCCGGGGGGGGCTTAATGGTGAAGAGTGGAGCAAGGGCTGCCGATGGCTTTGTGATGGTGTGGCCAAGCGAGCGGGCAATGGCAAGGCCATCACCCGTTGTGCCGGTTTTTGAGTAGGAGACTCCGCCCGTTGCCAGAATAAGAGAATCAGCCGTGAACACCTTGTCGGCAGTGGTCACCACAAAGAGTTCTCCCCGGCGCTCGACACTCCGAACCCGGCTGGAGTAATGCGGCTGTACCTTCGAATCCCGCAGCAGCTCTTCAAAGGCACGGGCCACCGTCGCAGCATCTCCGCTTACAGGAAAAACCTTTCCATCAGGACGTTCCTCAGTTTCAACACCCCGAGAACGCAAGAGTTCAAGAAGGTCGCTGTTTGAAAAGCTGTACAAGGCGTGACGCAAAAAACGTGCTTCATTGCGCCGCAAAAAGCCCTGCTCAAGCAGCTCCGCCGGGGTGCCCTGGTGGGTCACATTGCATTTGCCGCCCCCCGATATCCTGATTTTCGCTCCAGGGCGCGCATTCCGCTCGATGATGTTTATGGAACAGGGCTGGCCGGAACCCTTTGCACTTCGACGCGCAGCAATGGCCGCAGCCATCCCCGCCGCGCCACCGCCAATAACAAGAATTGTGGAATGGAGCTGGCCCGCTCCCTCGGCTGTTGTTTCAATGTTGCTCATGGGGGTAAAGTTACTCCGTGCAGGGAAAACTACAAGCTCTCTTTTTCCTGTTCACTCCATTTGCGGGGATGCCTCCCACAAAATTCTCCTCCCTCGGAGGGGTAGCAGGCGAAGCCTGACGGGGTGGTTACAAGTTGCGGGGGGGGGCCGATTACCCGGCACCTACCACAACTTGAAAGCTCACTCCTGCGCCACCACCCTCATGCCATCCTTGAGATCATTGGTGGGATGCACCACCACCCGCTGACCATCCCTCACCCCGGCGAGCACCTGCGCCTGAATGGTTCCCCGCATCCCGACACTCACCACCCTGTCCACGGCACGACCATCCTCAATGACAAAGAGATGCCACCCCTCTTTGCCCCTGAAAAGACTGCTGACCGGAACCTGGAGCACATTGGCCGCCTCACGCAACACAATGCTTGCCTGGACACGGAAGTTATCGCCAAGCAGCCGTTCATCTTTGCTGAGTGTCGCTAAAATGTTCACCCGTTTCTCCTCTATGCCAAGTGCCGACGTTTTGGTAAAAGCGGCGGGCCCGACCGTTTTCACTACCCCCTGCAGCTCCCTCTCACCGCCCCAGTCCATAATCACCACCCGGTTTCCCGGCTTTACCCTGATAGCATCTGAAGAGAGCAGGTCAATCACAATTTCAATGGCCGAAGGGTCGCCGATATCGACCAGCGGTGAACCAGCCCCCACAACCCGCTCGCTCTCTTCATGAATGCGGAGTACCCGTCCGTCAACCGGGGAGAGCACCTTCACCGGTTTTTTCGACAACTGCTGGTCAACAAGAGCCTGAAGCGCACCAAAATTGTAACGGGCTGCCTCAACCCCTGAACGGGCGGCTTCATTTTCTTTGCGCAGCGTTTGAGCCTCACTCTCCGCGAGCTCATAAGCCTCTTTTGAAATAGCCCCCTCACTATAAAGGTTACGATAACGCTCGAAGCGGCGTTCTGCCTGTGCAAGCGTAAGCGCCGCCCTCCGTTGCCGGGCAATCGCCTCATCAAGGGTCGCACGGGCCGCACCCGCCCTCGATGAAGCCTCACGGTACTCACGGCTGTCGAGCTGGGCAGGCAGCAGCGAAGCCACCACACTCCCCTTGCGCACACTGTCACCCTCTTCAAGCTCCACCCTCACCAATTGCCCGCTGACCGGAGCGGCCACCACAAAACGGTCGTTCACACGGGTGACCCCCTCCCCCTCAAGCGTGACCTGCAGCGGGCCTCGCTTGACAACGGCGGAATCGACAGGAAGCGGAGAGGGGCGGAAAACAAAAAAAAGAATCAGTGCCGCCACGGCAACGGAGATTGCGGCAATGCGCTGTGTTTTTGAGAGTACCATAGAGATCTATTCCCTTGTTTTTAAAACCTCGACCAAATCAAGACTCGTAAGCCGCCTTCTGACGAGCACGGCGGAGACCAGCGAGACAAGAACAATAACCACAAAAGCAAAGAGAAAGTTAAAAGCGCTGAAGACCAGAGGGAGCCGGTAGAGTTCAGAACTGAGCGCATGGGCAAGCAGTGCAGAGAGAGTGATGCCAATCAGAAAGCCGACCGGTATGGCCGCCATCGTCAGCAGTGCCTGTTCACCAAGCAAAATAAAGGAAATTTCCCCCTTTGTCATGCCGAGCACCCGGAGGCTTGTCAGTTCGCGTGCCCGCTCTGAAAGCGATATGCGGGCACCGTTGTAGACCACCGCAAAGGCAAGTATACAGGCAAAAGTAGTAAGAATGAGGGTCGAGGTGTTCATGCTCTGGGCAATCAGCTCATCAAAACTCTGCTTCATCGCCTTGAGCATCATGATGCCCGAAACTCCCGGCATACCCTTGAAAGTGGTGTAGAGCTTCGCAGCCTTGGTTTGATCAAGACGCAGATAGGCCGCGTTCAACGCTCCTCCATCCCCCGCCAGACGGTTCAGCGATCCAAGATTCATGTAAGCCGAAAGACCGAGAATTTCATCAATGGTACCACTGACAAGCAGCTCCCGGTGACGCTGGCGCCCCTGCAAAAAATCAACCTGCAAGGTGTCGCCCGGCTTGACACCAAGCAGCGTTGCCAGCGTTGAGGTAAGCAGAACCCCCTCAGAAGGGAGGCTGATTTGACGGTTCGACTGATCAACCAACCG
The DNA here is from genome assembly GCA_903871235.1 of uncultured Chlorobiaceae bacterium. Taxonomy (GTDB): domain Bacteria; phylum Bacteroidota; class Chlorobiia; order Chlorobiales; family Chlorobiaceae; genus Chlorobium. The sequence continues at coordinate 19,250 of CAIQGA010000111.1, read as the reverse complement.
CTGCAACCCCTCTGCCGACTCCATCCCCTTGATCGACTGCCGACGAACACGATGACCGAAACTCATCTTCACCGGCTCTTCGCGATAATATTCATGCTCAACCACCCCATCAAGCGAGGCAATAGTAAAGCGTACCGAAGGAGGCATTGGGTTATTGAAAATCAGTGTAACATCCTCACGGTGCTTCTCGTTGAACTCCACCTGCACCATCCGGTCAAGGGAGTCGTAGGTATAACGACCCGCAATAAGAATCGCAACGGAAAGGGAGATCATCAGCACCGAGAGGGCAGCTTTCCAAGGACGGCGCTCCAGGTTCCGCACAATAATGCGCAGGGAGACCGGAATTTTTTTGCGCAACGACTCCCGATCAAAAATGCCCGGCTTGTAGAGTACCGGAGAGTCCGGGCGCATCGCCTCGGCTGGAGGGAGCTGCACCGCACTGCGTACGGCACCAAGCGCTCCAAAAATAGCCGCAGCAAAACTCAACAGAACCGAGAGGGCAACATCTTCAAAACGGAAAAAATAGACCAGCTCGGCAAAATTGTAAAATTCTGCATAGATGTTCATCAGCCCCCTGCCAAGCCACGCACCAAGCAGTGTACCGACAACCGCACCAAAAGCAGTGGGAATCAGAGCAAAACCAAGATAGTGCAGCCCCACATCCTCGTTGGAGTAGCCGATAGCCTTGAGCACGGCAATCTGGTCGCGCTGGGTGGCCACAATGCGGCGAAGCACAATATTGAGCAGAAAGACCGCCACGGCAAGAAAGACAACCGGAAGAAAGGTGATCTGGATGCCGACCTGCTTGATCTCATCAACAATAAAGCGGTCGGAAAGATGCTCGCTCCGCCCGTAGGCGCCAAGTGAACCGTAGCGTTTGAAGAGGTTGTCGAGCCGCATGATGACATCTTTTTCAGATGCCCCGTGAGCCAGCGTGAGCGAAAGGTCATTGAAGGCTCCGCTCATGTCGAGCGCCGACTCAAGCGAGCGGCGCCCCATCCAGAAGACCCCGAAGCGACGCTTGTCGGGGAAAAAGGAGCCCGGCTGCACCTCATAGATATATTCGGGCGAAAGCCCCATGCCCACAATCAGCAGATTCCTCTTTCGGCCATTGATCACCGCACTGATCCGATCACCCGGAGCAAGGTGGTTCGCTTCGAGAAAGGGTTTGCTCGCAATCACCTCTTCTGGCTTTCCCGGCTCAATATAGCGCCCTTTTTTCAAAAAGAGATCATTCAGCACCGGCATACGGTAGTCAGGAATCGAGACCAGTCGGGCGGAGGCAGGTTCATCAAGCCCCGGCACATCAAGGGTAACATCAGCCGTAATGCGCGTCGTGACCGATGCCACCCCCGGAATACGGCTCACCGCTTCACGATAAAACTCCGGAGCACGCTTCACCTGCACAAAAACATCCGCAAAACGGAAGCGATTGTAATAGCGCTGACGCGAAGCCTCCAGCGAATACTTTACACTGCTCATGGAGACAAAAACCGAAATACCGCAAGCCACAACAGCCGCAACGGCAAGCATCTGCCCCTTGAGGCGCATCAGTTCGCGCAACAGCTTTCTCTGAAGGGCTTTCATCGCTCGCCCTACCAGACCAGTTCCGAAGGTGACAGCCGGGTGAGGTTCCGCCGGTCCTCGGAGAGCTCGCCGCTCCGCAGACGTACAACCCGGTCAGCCATCCCCGCAATCGAAGCGTTATGGGTGATGACCAAGGTTGTCGTACCCAGTTCGCGATTGACCTTCTCAAGCACATCAAGCACCAGTTTACCAGTCTGAAAATCGAGTGCCCCCGTGGGCTCATCACAGAGCAACAGCTCAGGCCGCTTCGCAACCGCCCTCGCAATGGCCACACGCTGCTGCTCCCCGCCGGAAAGTTGCGCGGGGAAATGGTTCAAACGGTCACCAAGGCCAACCAGCCGTAGCGCCTCCTCTGCATTCATCGGATTATCAGCAATCTCGGTCACAAGCTGCACATTCTCAAGCGCCGAAAGGCTTGAAATAAGATTGTAGAACTGGAAAACAAAGCCAATCGAACGACGACGGTAAGCGGTCAACTCCGCCTCAGTAGCCGCCGTAATCTCTCGCCCATGAAAAAAAAGTTTCCCCGAAGAGGGAAGGTCAAGGCCACCGATAATATTGAGCAAGGTCGATTTGCCACTGCCCGAAGCCCCCAGCAGCACCGCCAGCTCCCCCGCATGAAACTCCAGCGAAATATGCTTCAGCGCATCAACCCGCACCTCCCCCATCATGTAGAATTTTGACAGGTCGGTGATTGTAAGCACCTCAATGTGCTGCCCTCTGTCGAGTGGATTATCTGGCATGGCAACCCTTCTTGTTTTTCACGTACCTTTACGTTAATATTATCCAAGCATTCGCACCATACAAACGGCCGTACATGGGCAAAGAAAGCAAAATTCAGAAGTGTTTCTCACTGAGCTTGGAGCGCTCTCGCAAGAACAAACCGAGTGGTCCCTGCGATTGAAGGGCCATCTCCGGCAAGACGCAGGTTGAGATACCAGCCGCAATCAAAAATGGCTTTTGCCGAGAAGTGACACTGGTAAAAATCGCGGCAGGCATCAACATTCTTTGTGACAAAACAGGGTGACAATTCTCGTGTATTCATTGGTGGTTATCCATTTTTTTCTTTATTTCAATGTGGTTTATTGCAACTAAGCGCTTCACAAGAATTGATTCCATAGTCAAAAAAGGCCACAAATCAAGAAATCAGGCTTGGATGACTTGAGATTATGGGGCGACTTGTTGTTGACCGCTTATTGTTCAGCAACCTCCTCACAAAAAAAACGAGTTACCAGCAGCACAACACAAAGTATCCGCAATGAACAGCAGGCTAACGAGGCCCAAACGGATAAAGCAATAAAGAAAATCCTGTACAACAGCCTTTACTTCGAAAGAAGGATAAAAAAATCTGATTTTGCCGCTTTTTTATCGAAAGTAATCACCTGTTCACAACCGGACGATACCGCATCAAAGGCAATCAAAAGGTCTGAAAGGTCGAGATCATTTTTTCGGGCATCTGAAATAAACGACCTTACCGCCGACTGTGCATCAAAAACAAGGATGGGAAGCAGCAAAAGCTCTCCAAGTGCATCAAGAATTTCTTGCCGTGGAATTTTATAAGCAGAATCAAGCACCCATATAAGTTCAAGAAGAACAGGAAGAGAGACAAAGAAAACTGTTTTTTCCGCCTCGGCAGCTTTAAACAGCCGGTAGACGCATTCAGCCTGATCCACATCGTCACGAACGAGAAAGCGGGCAAGAATATTGGTATCAAGGGCATTCATAACTCTGGTTGCTGGAATTTTCGCTTGAGAGCGTCACCGATTGCCTCGATTGAGAGTGCTTTTCTTTCCGCTTTAAACAGTTTTCCGTAAAGATCGTCAACATTTTTTTTGATTGGCGTCACAACAATACGCCCCCCCTTTTCGCATGAAAAATCAAGCTTGTCGCCTGAATGCAGGCCGAAAATTTCACGAACCTCTTTCGGTATGGTCACTTGACCTTTGTTTGTCATTGTTGCAATAGCCATCGTCGCACTCCTTACTCTATAAATTGATTCTTACTTAATGGTAAGGAATAATAACAACAGCGCAAAAAAAGTATCAGAAAAAGAACGTTTGGTGACCATCAAGCAGAGTACGCGCCTCTCATTCCGGCAAAGTAACCTCACCGATGATGCTGTCGAAATCCACCGGAAACGAGGGCTCTATCTTGTTAAAGCTGTCGCGTCCTTCAGGCATGGTGTGAATTCCTTTGGGCATGCTCTCATGGGAGATGAGATGCTGACGGAGATAGTTGGTGAGTCGGTAGTAACCGATCGGCTTGCCGGTTGATTCAAGCACTGGCTTGCCAACGGCCCAACCCTCAACGATTTGCTCAATGGTCGCCTGATAGAGAGCCTTTTTCCGGTTTCGTTCCAGGCTTTTCTGCTCTTCTTTTCCCATCGTCACAGCAGTGGGAAGTTTTGTTTTCGGGAACGCATGCATATTCAGTATCCGTAGTTATTATTCAATCATTAAAGCATCAAACCTCAATATAAGCATACCGGCTCTTTTTCTCTGTACCAACACGATGATAGTTTAGCAAAGACAATATTTGTAGAGCAGAAACAATCGGCAGTGACGCACAACCCGCAAAAGAACTGCGTTCATTGCTAAATTGAAGGGCGAGCCGGGAACGATATTTCCCCAAGTCACGTTCAGATTTTTGTACGTTATATTTTAAATAAGTGTAAATAGTACGAAAATGAAAAAGCTTATTTTAAAACTCGTTTTGCTTGCAGGCATTGTTTCAACTCCTGCTTATGCGAATCCTTATGTCAGCGGTTCTGTTGGTCTTGGGATACTCGGTGATTGGGGTGAGGTGGGGTGGGGTGATAAATTTGACAACTCTGCCGCATGGAATGGCGCAGTTGGCTACAATTTTGGATCTTACAGGATTGAGGGTGCTCTGGGATATGAAAATCACAATTTTAAAAGCCCGAGCGTTGATGAGATATCACTCCTGACAGTAATGGCTAACGGCTATTACGACATTAACACTGACTCCAAATTCATACCATACGTGATGGTTGGTGCAGGTGTTGCCAATGTCGATGTAACTTGGTCAACGAATTCCATGACCTCTTTTGTCTGGCAAGTTGGTGCTGGAGTAGGCTTCAAAATCAATGATACTACCACCCTTGATCTTGGCTACCGCTACATCAAGCCGGAAGGTCTTGAGTGTCCCTATGAAGGCAATGACGTAAGCCTGAATAGCCAACACATTATGGCAGGTATCAGATATCAGTTCTGAATCGTCAGTACCTGCAGAAATCAAGGCCAGAAGTTCTTCTACTTCTGGCCTTTTTTTTATTCAGGCATCCGATTTTCACGCCCAGTTCATAAGCTGAAAACCCGCTTGTGATCGTTCTTGCAACCCTTTAAAAATTGCTATTTTGCACCAATGCTGCCTAAACCCCTGCATCATCTCTCTTTCCAAAAACAATCAGCCTATGGACGTCAATCTTTTCATTCTCATACCGCTCATGCTTGTTATCGGCATAACGATCGGTCTCACAATTGGCCATTTTTTTGCAAAAAAAGCTTCGGCAGGCAGGGGTGAGCTGGTAAAAATCGGAGCATCAACCGTCAGTGGACGGGGAGCTTTTGCTCTGAAGAAGATCAGTGAAGGCGACATTATCGAACGCTGCCCAGCCCTTGAAGTGACCGATCAGGACGTTGGGGGTGAACTGCTGAACTATGTTTTTTACGGCAGCACGGAAAGCGCACGGCTTGTTGTAATGGGTAACGGGATGCTTTTTAACCACTCATCAACACCCAACGTCGCCTACTACCGCGAACAAGGCGCACTTGGGGTGGAACTTGTCCTCTATGCACTGCGCAACATCAGCAAGGGTGAAGAGCTCTTTTACAGCTACGGAGATGACTGGTGGACAACCCGGGCATGATACAGAGGTTCACAGGCGCTTGACAAGAATCCGCTTCATGGCAGCATCGTCAAGCTGTACGGCATTGCTCTTGCTGCGGGTAGCGGCAACAATGGCGTCAAGCTCTTCCAGAGCGAGCCCGAAACTGCGCAGCCGGGGAAAAGAGAGCAACTCCTGCCACTCCTCAATCGTCTCCACCAACTGGTCGCACCCGGTATGAACACTCTTGTCGGCAACTCCCGAGAGTATGGCGCCAGCCTTTGCATATTTCTGCAACGCAGGATGGCTCTTATTAACGGCGCGAAGCTGAAAAATATTCTCCCTTGTCGCTTCGGCAAGCAGGGTTGCGCAGAGTGTGCCGTGCGGTATGTCGATCAAGCCGCCGACCGACGAGGCAAAGCCGTGCACAATCCCGAGACCGGCATTGGCCAGCGCAATACCCGACATCAGTGCGGCATAAGCAATATCTCCCCGCACAGCACTGTTGCCTGACCAATCAGTGCAGGCGGAAAGAAAGGAACGACTGAAACGTTCAAGTCCGCTACAGGTGATGGCGTCGGTATAGGGTGTTGCAAAGGGGGAGGTGAGGGCTTCAAGAAGTTGGGTGCAGGCGTCCATCCCTGATGCCGCCGTCAGTTCCGGCGAAACACTCACCATAAGTTCCGGGTCGATGAGGGCAATATTTGGCACAAACGCCGCATGACGCAGAGAGCGCTTAAAGCCGTTCAGGCCAATCCGGCTGATAACCGCATTGTTTGTCACCTCGCTCCCGGTACCCGAGGTTGTCGGCACGGCAATGAAAGGAACCTTCCGCCCGTCATGCTGCATGAAACCCTCCTGACCCTCGATAAAACGCTCAACCGCCGCATCGCAGAGCAGCATAGCGGAAATGGCCTTGCCTGCATCAAGCACACTGCCGCCACCAACCGCCAGAACAACTTCAATAGCAAGCTCCTGGTAGTATGAAACAGCTCTATCAACAAGTTCAGGAGAAGGTTCCCGATCAACGGCAAGATGATACGTGCACATTCCAGCAGATTGCAGGCTCTCCATCAGATTCGACAGACGGCCTGACCGCTGCAGCGCATGAGCGCCGGTAACAACCAGAATATTTTTTCCGAAGCTTCCGGCAAGTTCCGCAAGCCGGGAAAACCGCCCAACGCCAAAATGAATTGACGGGAGCGGAAGCAGGGAGAAATCAAGGGGAAGGTTTGGTATGAACATAAAAGATGTGCCCTTTTTGTATTTTTTCAAGAACGATTTCCTTCTGGAACAACAGGGTCATCACCAAATACCGTAATGCGATTTTTGCCATCACTCTTCGATTTATACATGGCGTCATCGGCATGTTTCATCAGCGTCAGTTCGTTCTGACCATGAATGGGATAAATCGCAATACCAATGCTGCATGAAATATTGATGGCATGACCTTCAACATCGAACGTTTTCATTAAGGCGCTCCGTATTTTTTCAGCAATTGCAACAGCATTTGTTATCTCGGCAATTTGAGGCAATAACACAACAAACTCATCACCGCCAAGACGGGCGACAGAATCTCCGCTTCTCCGTAAGGTTCCGAGTGTGCGGGTTGTCACCTGCTGAAGCAACCCGTCACCGATCGCGTGGCCAAACGTATCGTTGACAATTTTAAACTTGTCCAAATCAAAGATCATCAACGCAGCCATCATCTTGTTCTGTTGGTACAGGCCAAGGACCTGGCTTATCCGATCAGAAATAAAACGACGATTTGGAAGACCAGTCAAATCATCATGCATAGCCAGATTTTCAATAACATACTTCTGAGCCTGAAGTATTTTCTGTTCATCCTCGGCAATCTTTTTGGCAACAATATCCCAACTGAGATCTGCCATGATACCCACCCATTTGACATCATCCTCATCATACTCGCCAGGCTTATTGCCAACCCCGAGAATCGCTACGACATGTTCATCACGCACAACAGGAACAACCACCTCACACCTCATTTGGGTATGAACCGCCGGTATCCCTTTACGATTTCTGAAGGAGGAATAATCATTATGGATAACAGCTCTCTTTTCCCGTATGGCATCGGCCCACACCCCGGCTTTATCAAGGTCATAGTGCGGATAATTTATTGTTGACATCCTCATACTCTTCATGGTGTTGGTTGAACATACCTGCGTTGAGATTGTTGTCTGATCTTCCGAAATAATATGAAAGAAGCCAATCAAGCTTTCCGTCAGCCGTTCCGCCTCATCAACCGTCATCTGCAAGAGCTCCTCTATCGACTTTGTTGCTGCCATCTTGATCAACGAGAGGTGAAATGCCGTGACAGTTTCGTAGCACTTTCGCTCGGTGACATCATGAATAATAGAATGAAGAAAATCCTTGCCTGCAATCTCAACCTTGCTGCTGAGCACCTCCACATCACGAATAGAGCCGTCTGCCCTCCGGTGACGAAATGAAAAGTAATTTTTCTCTTCCGATCTGGTTTGTTGCATGGCGGCCATGACCTGTTCGGGAGGAAGTGTGTTGATATCCTGTATGTGCATCCGACAGAGTGTTTCAATCGGCCACCCGTAAAACGTTGCTGCGGCAGGGTTGGCATCAACAATCTGGCCATCATCCGGATCAGTGATGAGCATCACGGTACGATTGTTCTGAAAGAGGTTCCGGTAACGTTTTTCGCTTTGATGCAGACTTTCCTCAGCCAATCGGCGTGCCTCACGCTCTCGCAAGACCGTAATTCCATAAGCTAAATTTTCAGAAAGCTTTGTGAGCAACTCACTCTCCATGGCATCAAAGGCGTCTGGATAGGCCGAATAAATGGTTATTGCGCCAAACACCTTCTTGCCGACTTTCAGGGGTAAGCCCAGAATAGATGCATAACCTCTCTGGATGGCATCCTTACGCCATGGCTCAAATTGCGGATTGGTCAAAACATCGTTTACTAATGATGGGATGCCAGTCCGGATTGCTGTTCCCATGGGGCCGCGTCCAAGATTAACATCAGCCCAGGAGACCACCACCTTTTCCAGATACCCCTCATCAAAACCTGCATGAGCAAGAGGGCGAACACTTTTTGCCTTGTTCTGTTTTTTATAACCCACCCATGCCATCCGATAGCCGCCGATTTCAACGATGATATGGCAAACAGCATGCAATAATTCCACTTCATTTCGAGCATGAAGAATACTCTCATTACATTTGCCTAATGCCAGGAGTGTTCGGTTCAACCTTTGAAGCTCGGCCTCAAGCCTCTTGCGCTCGGTGATATCGGTTCCGATGCCAATGACGAAGGGCTTGTGGTCAATGATTACCCTTTGGCCACTCAACAGATACCACAGGAATTCCGGACCACCTCGCCGAAACGCTCTCACTTCAACCCAATCATCAACACCGTTGCTAATGATGTTCCTGATTTTTTCCTTAACCAGCAACCGGTCATCCGGATAAATACTGTCCAATGCGCTGATCGCAGTCATCTCCTTTTCAGATTTAAACACAACTGAATCGCGCAGATACTCGTTCCACATCACAAACTGCCCGCTGGCATCCAACAGATAGAACAAACCAGGAATAGCGTTAACGACCTCTTTGACGAAGTCATGATTATTTCCGGCATTGCCAAGGCTCAACTGCGAGGGTTGAACTGCATCTGACATCCTGCTCTCCTGTTTTGGCTGCATGGTGTGTCAACTGTAGACCATTACAGGCCCGCTGCAAAACAGCTCTTTGCGCGGCCACCCGAAACGGGCACTTGCTGTAATTTAATTGAAATCAAAGCAATTACAATCGTTTTTTGTTCAAACAAACCGCTCCATCACCCGGCAGGAGGAGTCAAAATCCTCCTGCGAAAAGATCTCCATGGTAAAGACACGGCTGGACAATGGCTGAAGCGCAAGTTCACCCATAAGCAACCCAAGCGCCTCCGGTTTCAGGTGGCTCAGGGAGTTGTGATCTTTGCCGTCAAGAGTGCCATGAACATGCAGCACTTTGGCGTATTGAAGGTATCGCTTGAGATAGTCCGCTGTCGGGAATCCGTAGTATTCAAGATGGCCCACATCAAGCGTAACGGAGAGGCCAAACTTTTCGACCACTGGCCAGATAAGCTCAAAGGGGTAGTTGAGGTTTTCAACACAGAATTCTGATGCCGCAACATCTGTTCCCTGCAGAAGCATGGTTATGGAATCGCGCAGCGCCTCCGTAAAGAGTCTGTTTTCATCCGCAGAAAATTGGTTGATATCAACACCCGGCCCCGCCTCGAAGTGCATGACGCAGGCAGATTTTGGGAGATCATGGGTCAGCTCGATAATGCGCAGGCATTTGCCGACTGAGCGCTCCCGCTCCCGGCGGTCAGGATGGCCGAGATAGACGTCAAGCGGAAGGTGCACAGAGTAGGTCAGCGAATTCTCTTCGGCCATCCGGGCAAGTTGCTGCATATCGCCAGGTGAGGGCAGATTGCTGAACTCATCCGACTCGAAAAGTACCAGCTCGATATCGTCCACCTTGTCCTTGAGAAACTCCACATTGGGGATGATATCGGCAGGAATGATGTAGGAACTTGTTCCGAATCGAAAGGGGAATTGCTGTTTAAGGGTCATGGTTGTCAATGGTGTGGTTGTTGCTGAAGTTGGGCCATCAGCTCATGAATTGAGTTCCAATTTTGAGCTCCGGCATGTTTCAGGCGGGCGGCAACATCAACCGCCGCTTTGCCTTCGGTATAGTCCCTCTCACCGATACCGGCTGCGAGCAAAACCATCTTGCCCCTTTTAAGCGCCTCTTCAGCAAGCTGAAGATTGACAAGGTTTCCGGAGCCGAAAGGCACCTGGCTGAGCACAACTGCGTCAGCGCTCGAAATCATCTCCATCGCCTTTGCAATGGCCACAGCGCCGACTGGCGAAAAGGGCTGCTCAAGCACCACCGGAATATTGAGCGCCCTTGCCGCTTCGGCATCTGAATCAAGACGGTTGAGGACTCCGGTAGTCACCTCATACCCCTCAATGAGGAGCCGGCGGTAGAGCTCAATGCCACTTCCTCCGCCCGCAATAACGTGGACACTTTTCTCCAGCTTCCTGCGCCGCATCAAGCTGTCGATTGCTCCCGATACCTGCAAATAGCCGGTATAGGGATCCTGCTGCACCGTGAGGTCACAGTTATAAACCCGGCTGAGCAATTCTGGCTCCAGCACCTCTGCGGGCGTTCCCGCTTTTGCAACGGTACCGGCCTCCATAAGCAGAAAGCGGTCGGAGATGCCGGCTGAGAGCGTCAGGTCATGGCTCACCAGCAGAATGGTCATCCTCTTTTCGCGGTTGAGATTCATCAGAATCTGGAGCACCTCCTGGCGATGGTTAATGTCGAGATGGGAGATCGACTCATCAAGCATGATAATCCTGGGCTCCTGCGCAAGCACCATCGCCAAGGCAACACGCTGCTGCTCTCCCCCGCTCAGCTCAGTAAAAAAGCGGTCACGCAACCCCAGAACATCGGTGTAGATCATGGAGCGCTCAACCAGGTCATGATCGAGCGAAGAGGGGGTTCCCCATCGCCCCATCGAGCTGATTCGACCATTCATCACAATCTCGCTGACAGTAAAGGCCATGGGCGACTCGATCTTCTGGGGAACAACACCAAGCAGTGAAGCCCGGACTGCAGGCTTGATGCGCTGAACATCCAGCCCAAAAAGCTCAACTGTGCCTGAAAGGGGTTTCAGGAGCGCAGCGGCAGTTTTCAAAAGGGTGCTTTTGCCGCAGCCGTTGGGGCCAATCAGGGAGACAAACTCCCCCTCCCTCACCCTGAAGCTGACGCTGTCGAGCACCCGTCTCTGCTTGTATCCAGCGGAAACATTTTTGAAAGTCAAGGCATCCTGTTCCATTGTTATGCTATCCAAGCTTGTTGCATTCTCCGCTGAAGAATAATGAGAAAAAAGGGCCCCCCGGCAAGGGCGGTCACCACACCGACCGGTATTTCAACCGGAGCAAGCAGGGTGCGGGCAACGGCATCGCAGAGAACAAGAAAGGTTCCCCCGCCAAGAGCAGCCAGAGGAACAAGCTTCCGGTGATCCGGCCCGAACATGGCACGCATGACATGAGGCACAATAAGGCCGACAAAGCCGATCATGCCGGAGAGGGAGACGGCGGTTGCGGCAAGAAGCGTCGCAAACAGGAGGCCGATGACAATAACAAAGTCGGCATGAAGGCCCTGATAATGGGCCATCTCGCGGCCAAGCGCAAGAGCATTGAGCCGGGGAGAGAGCAGCCATATTCCAGCCAGCCCCCCAAGAATCAGTGCGGCAGAGAGGAGTTGCTGCCCGGAGGTGACCGGCTGCAGACTGCCGAGCATCCACCAGATCACATTGTGCATCCCTTCAACGCTCGCCGTAGAGACCAGAAACATGATAACGCTTGAGCAGATCGAACTCACAATAACGCCACTGAGAATAAGGCTGTACACGGAGGGCTGACCACTCGAGCCCTGGCTTGCAATACCATAGACCACCATCAGCGTCAGAACGGCAGAAACAAAGGCCACAAGCGGCAGACTGAGCGTCGCAAGCAGACCCGACCCTGCAAGAATGACAAGTGTCGCGCCAAGACCAGCCCCACCGCTCACGCCGAGAACATAGGGTTCAGCCAGAGGGTTGCGCAAGAGCGCCTGAAAGACCACGCCGGAGGCCGAGAGCGCCGCACCAGTCATCATCCCCATCAAAAGACGGCTGAAGCGAAGCGAGAGAATTGCACTCCCTGAAGGCGACTGGAGATCCGGAATACCGATTCCCGAAGGTCCAAGCAGCAGTGAGAGGGCGAGCAGCAAAGGAACAATTGCAAAAAAGAGCACCATCCTCCACGTTGCCTTGATCTTGCCTTTACCGGTAAAACGGTTATCGGCACACATCGATGAACCCTTCATACCCATCATCAGTTTTCAACACCCTTTTGTGCCGCAATACCCTGCTCATAGCCGTGCTTGATCATCTTCATCTCGGTAACCGTATCAGCCAGAGCAACAAGCGCCTCCGGAGCATTCCTGCCGGTCATCACCACAATCTTGCACTCCCTTGCCGAACGGAGCGCTTCAAGCAAAGGTTCAAGCGGAATGAGCTTCTGGCCAAGGGCAAAGCAGAGTTCATCGAGCAGGACAAAGTCGTACGCAGGTGAATGCAGCGCAGCAATGGCAGCGTCAAGCCCTTTGCGTGCCGCAACCCTGTGCAGTTCCATGCTTGGGCTTTCAGGGTCTCTCGGAAGGAATCCCTCACCGAATTGCTCCCACTGCACCCCTTCGAGCTGACTGAAAAACTTCTGTTCGCCAACCGAATTGTCAGATTTAACAAACTGGATGACTCGGGCTTTCATGCCGTGGCCCAGCGCCCTTGCCAGCATTCCGAATGCCGCCGTGCTTTTGCCTTTACCGTTGCCTGTGAAGAGGAGGATTCGTTGTTGTTTCATGAGGTCGTTATTTTGAGTCATAGTGCTTCATTATTTTCATCATCGTTTAGGATCACGGCATCGTTTTGCGATTTACCATATCGATTGCATTAACATTCGGATTCCAATACCAACTCCAAGAAACAACGCAGCGGTCAGGCGCATCAGCCGTACACTTAGGCGGATGGTGAGCGAGGAACACTCCCCCGCCCTGATGCCGAGCAGCGGAGCGTCATGCAACTCTCCACCATAACTTCTTGCGCCGCCGAAGGTGACACCAAGCGCACCGGCAAAGGCGCATTCGGGATATCCGGAGTTGGGGCTTGCGTGAAGCCGCGCCCCCTGACGAACAGCTTGAAAGATCTCAAAAAAACGAAGGTTGCTGAGTGCTGCGGCCAGTGCAATCACAAGAACCGTCACCCTTGCGGGCAGGTAGTTGGCAAGGTCATCAAGCTTGGCGGCAGCCCAGCCAAACTCAAGATAGCGTTCGTTTTTATAGCCGAAAGTTGAATCGAGGGTGTTGATGGCTTTATAGGCAATGGCTCCTACTGGCCCAAAAAGCAGTGCATAAAAGAGAGGTGCGGTGACACCGTCAACGCTGTTCTCCGCAACACTCTCCGTTGCAGCAAGCGCAATGCCCGATGGCGTCAAGGAAGCTGTGTCGCGCCCGACCAGAAAGGAGACCTTCTGGCAAGCCAGCTCAACGTCGCCTGCATCAAGCGCTTTCTCGACGACCACGGCATGGTCACCAAGATCCTTGACGGCAATGCAACTGTACATAAGGTAAACAGCCACAGCCATCCCTGCCCACGAATGCACCAAAGCCGCCAGCATCACCAGCAACCCGGCAATTCCGGCAGAGCCACCGACAACAAGCAGAACAGCGAGAATCCCTGCCAGACGAAGCGGCAGGGCGGTACGCCTCAAGAGAACCTCGCTCTGCAACGCAAGCCAGCCGATTCCTTTGACGGGATGCGGCATCCACCGAGGGTCACCGGCAATAAGGTCAAGCACGAATGCCGCCAGAAGAAGGGCCTCAGCAGTAACCATTTTTTCGTTCAGGAAGAGGATTGAGTCGTGTGGTTTTCCACCAGACTCTCCGTTCTCAGGAGATTGCCTGACCAGAGCATGGCCGACTGGAGGGCATCAAGAAGATGATCATTTTCAACAGGTTTTCTGATGGCAAAGCGGAAATAGTCCTCTTCAAGACCTGGAAAGTTCCTGCAATCCCTGACATGGAGCTGCTGCCCGGTAAGCCATGAGAGCAGCACATCAAGTGGCCCGTCTCCATTCCATTGGGCCAGAAAAAAATTAGCGGCACCACCAGCGAGTTTTATTCCTTTAATCTTCAAGAACGCAGCAGTGATTCTCTCCCTTTCGGAAAAAATCATGGCACGCAGCTCCTCTTCGTAGGTACCGCACTCAAGCAGCAATGGGGCAACCGACTCGGCAATGGCATTGACCGTCCAGGGCTCCTTGTAGTTGAGCAGTCGCCGGATAACTGTCGGATGAGCAATCACGGCTCCGAGGCGCAACCCTGGAAGCGCATAAAATTTGGTAAGTGAATGCACCACAATGACGTTTTTCAGCGCCATCACCTTTCCCATAAGGGAGTTGTCGGGGAACGCGGGAGTAAACTGTATAAAAGCCTCGTCAAGAATAAACCACTTTTCGGGAAAGCGGCTTGCGAGCGCCATAATAATCTCCGGCGGCACCTCCGTTCCCGTAGGGTTGTTGGGATTTGCCACAACAAAGGCGTCGGCATGAAGCAGTGCATCGGCCAACAGATCAATAGAGGGTAACTGGAAACCATTTTCAGCGGCAAGAGGAACAAACGCTATCTCTGCACCGGCAATCCTTCCGGCCCGTTCATACTCATAAAAGGAGGGGGAGAGCAAAAGAAGACGACGAAGCCCGAGAGCCCTTGGGAGCAGGTAAATCCCTTCAATAGCACCGTTGAGGGGAAGCACTGTGTCACCATTGAAGCCAAACTTACCTGTATAAAAATCCTTGATCCCCCGCCCATCAATCGAAGGGTAGGAGTGGAGCGAAAAGGTATCGAGCGAGAGGGTGCCGATGGGAGGCGAGATCGGGCTGATATTGACGCTGAAATCAAGCAGCGCCCTGCTCTTTTGCGCAGCCTGGTTGAGCCTTGCTCCACCGTGCTGATGATGATAAAGAGTGGTCATGAAACTACACCAATAATTGTAAAAATTTTTTTCAAGTCAAGATGGCTGGAAAAGTGGGCCGCAAGAAGTTCATAGCTCTCCCGACGACCTTTTTCGTGCTTTTGTGGCCTGTATGATAACTCCATAAAAGAGAGAAACCAATTTTTTACGGCAGGCTCATCGAAAAGACCATGAAAGTAGCTACCCATCACCCTGCCATCGCTGCTCACCGTTCCGTCAAGCTCATCCACCGGGCAGTTGTTCCGCGCCGTCATCTTGATAAAGGAATTGCATACGCCGGAAGCAGCGCTCCGGCCATGATGAATTTCATACCCCGAAACCTCAACGGCTGTTCCGGCTATGGTACCCAGTGCATTTGAGAGGCATTTATCCTCCTCAAGCACCGTCTCCACATCGAGCAGGGAGAGAGCCCGGGTTATACCGGCAGGGCCCTCAATGCCGTGGGGATCGGCAATGGATTTTCCCAGCATCTGGTAGCCTCCGCAAATCCCCATGATAATCCCGCCTTCAGCCCTGAATGCCCTGATTTCATCCTCCCAGCCAAGAGAATAAAGCCAGGCAAGATCGCCGCGCACATTTTTTGATCCCGGCAAGATGAGCGCCTTGTACCCCTTGAGTGAGCGCGGGTAGTGAAGATAGTGCAGCGCAACTGCCGGATCATGCTCAAGCGGCGAGAGATCGGTAAAGTTTGAGATATGGGGGAAATAGATGGCCGCAATACCGATTTTCCCCTCCTCAGGCCCGCCTGCGGGATCAACCTTGGCGGAGAGCGGTACGGCATCTTCAGCATCAATGGTGAAGCCCCTGAACCAGGGAATGACCCCGAGCACCGGAACGCCGGTCATTGATTCGAGCATCTCCACACCATCACTGAAGAGATCAATATCGCCACGAAAACGGTTGATGATCACCCCTTTGACCAGTGCGCGATCTTCGGGAGGAAGGACTGCGAGCGTTCCAACCACCTGACCAAACACACCGCCACGGTCAATGTCGGCAACAAGAATAACCGGAGCCCGAGAGAGCCGTGCTGTTCTGAAATTGACAAAATCGCGGTCGTAGAGGTTCATCTCCGCGCATGAGCCCGCCCCTTCAATCACCACCAGTTCATGGCGCTGCATGAGCCGTTCAAGGCTTTCACGAGCCGCCTCAGCCCAGAGGGTGGTGTCCCGAAAATAGCCCTTCGCAGTTTCGGTTGTGCAAACCTTTCCCTGAAGCACCACCTGTGCTCCGGTATCAGAGTTCGGCTTCAAAAGCACCGGATTCATATCAGCCGTTGGCACAACCCGGGCGGCCTCGGCCTGGGCAATCTGCGCCCGACCGATTTCAAGACCGTCCGGAGTGACACCGGAGTTGTTCGACATATTCTGTGCCTTATAGGGGGCAACATCAATACCCGCATTACTGAAAATCCGGCAGAGCGCCGTGGCTACAATACTTTTACCGACGTCAGAAGCTGTGCCAAAAACAGCGAGGGCACGTGACTCTTTTTCAGCCATTACCATGTTTCGTGGTGGACAAGAGTGTTGAGCTCCATTCTTGGCAGCCAGCCCGCCTGCTCAAGCTCCGGTGTTGCATGAAAAAAGCTGACATAGCCGACGGTAAGATAGGCAACCGGCACAATGTGGTCGGGAATGCCAAGTGCCTCACGGATATGGTCGTGATGGATGATACTGACCCACCCCACACCGAGGTTTTCAGCCCTCGCAGCAAGCCAGAGGTTCTGCACTGCACAGACCGAGCTGTAGAGATCCATCTCAGGGTTCGCTGTGCGGCCAATCACCACCTCCCCGCTGCGCGAGCGGTCGCAGGTGACGCAGATGCCGAGCGGCGACTCCATAATCCCCTCCAGCTTGAAGGTGCGATAGGCATCCTGCTTTGCACCGCTGAACATTTCAGCCGCCTCAGCATGGGCAATCTCAAACCCGGCCTTGACTTTGCTCCGCGTCTCAACATCTTTCACCACAATAAAATCCCACGGCTGCATAAAGCCGACACTTGGCGCATGGTGCGCCGCATCAAGAAGCCTTGCGATCACCTCATCCGGCACCGGGTCAGGGAGGAACTGTCCCCTGACATCTCGGCGGCTGTAGATCACTTTGTAGAGAGCTTCGCGTTCCGCCTCTGTAATAGTCATGTTCATTACGATTCCTGTTTTTAGGTGTCAAAACGTTCACAGACAATAGCTGTTACCTTTTGATGAGCAAGGGAGCTTTTGCGCATAAAAGGCACTCCTTATGTTATCAGCATGCTCAGAAGTTGACCTTTATTCCTGCATAAGCAGATCTTCCTGGCGTTGCGTATGCCCATGCCTCCTCATACCAGGTATCCAGCACATTGTCGATCCTGCCATAGAGTTCAACATGCGGGTTCAACTTGTACGAAGCAGAAACATTTGCCAAAAAGTAACTGTCAAGTGATGTAACAGGATTACCATTCAGGTCGTATGCGTAAACCTCCTTGCGCATTCCGACCCAATCCATTTTTGTGTTCAGAGTTAGCTTCGGTATAACTTTCCAGGAAGCCAACAACCCGATTTTGTTTCTCGGACGCCTGGCCTCCGAGACCGCGCTGATGGCATCTATCTCGGTGTAGGTATGCGAAAGGGTCAGAAACGCCGAAGATGCTGGCTTCCATTCGATAAAGCTTTCGACACCACAGGTCTTTGTGACACCAGGAACCTGAAAATATTGCCCGTCATATGTCATGGGATCAGTTAAAACCCAGGAAATAAGATCCGTATAATCTGTACGGAAATAGGTCGCGCCCAGCTTGAAATTGGCAGAAAGCTTCTGTTCAATACCGGCATCCCACCCTTTGCTTGTTTCCGGTTTCAACTGATAGTTTCCATAACTACCATAAAGTTCATAGAGCGTAGGCGCTCTGAATCCTGTGCCATAGCTGCATTTCAGAGTGGTATCTTCAAATTTGTAGGAGGGCGCGATTCGCCAAGTCGTCTTGCCGCCAAACAAATCGTGGTCATCATGGCGCAACCCGGCAACCAGATCGATTCCCTCTATATGCCACTGTTCCTGAACAAACACGCTCTTGAGATCGACATCAGTGTCCACTACTGCTGGCGTCCAGATATCGATCCGTTCATTCTGGTAATTGAGTCCGGCGGTGATAATGTTGTTCGATGCCAAGGTAAGATCTCCCTGCCATCCAAACTCGTTCACATATCCTTTGTAAGTGGTCGCCAAAACGGAGTTATTTTGGTAATACTTGCGATCCTTGTCCGAATAGTTGTAATAGAAAGTACTTGTCACAGGGTCGGTCTTGACTCGCAGGGCGACCCTTCCTGACAGCTCTTTCGAATCGGTATATTTGTAGGTACCGTCTAAATCAACAGACGCATCGGTATATCTCAAAACACTGGAAAGGTCAACGTTTTTGCTGAACTGGTAACCGAGATTCGTCGAAAGAGTGGTATTGCTGTATCCGTCGTTGTCAGCCGTGCTGGCGGGGTGCAGAATCAGAGGATTTCTCTGGTCCACAATTGAGAATCCATCCGATTTCAGCCGTGCGAGATTCACTGAGTACCGGAAAGCGTCGATCTTCCCCGTAGCACTACCATACGCCTTCCAGGTTCCGTATGCCCCACCTTCAGCTCCAACGGTAAATTCAGGTTTGCTTTTTCCCTGTTTCATGATGATGTTGATAATGCCTGCGGTGGCGTGGCTACCGTAGAGCACACTAACAGGGCCTCGGACGATCTCTATCCGCTCGACACTATCCACCGTTAGATTGGCGATATTGGCAGCCCCGTTTGCATCGGATGGATCATTGAAGGGAACTCCGTCTACCAGCACAAGCACATTTTTCGCATCCGCACCACGCATGAAAATGCTGGTATTCGTTCCGAGTCCGCCATTCGATACGACATCGATACCAACAGTCCCCTTTATGACCTCTTCGACGGTCGGCATTCCTGATTGCTTGATCTCTTCCGCAGTAATGACTGTCACCGAGCTGCCGCCTGCATCGGCAATTGAATTGAGTGTTTTTGTGGCCGAAACAACCATCTCCTCCCCGGTAAAGCTCATTGGCTGCTCGTCGGCCAAAAGCCCCCTGCTGCTGAGGATGGCGGCCATGACAACGAGAAATACTTTTTTGTTCATTTTTTTCACCTGTTTTCAGTTTTAGAAATACATCAACTGACAGGGGCTATCTAAAGGCTGCGTGTAACAGAAATAACAC